>JBBQBC010000013.1:0-32974 GCA_038317155.1 Bacteroidales bacterium | reverse complement strand
TATGAAGCCATCAACGGGGCTTCCAACGAAAAATTACCCGTCATCTTTGTATTTCAGGATAACAATTATGGCATATCGGTTCATAAACGCGACCAGACAGCCAACTGGCGTGCAGCCGACAATTTCAGGGGATTTAAAAACCTGAGAATTATTTATTGCGATGGTAAAAATGTATTCGATTCGATGAATGCCATGGTCCAGGCCCGCAAGCATGCTATTGAGAAGCAGGAGCCTGTGATCGTTCATGCCACTGTTGTCAGGATTCATTCCCACTCCAATTCCGACAAACACGAGCTTTACCGCGACGACAACGAACGGCACTGCGCACAGGCAAGTGATCCATTCGAGAGATACCGTAAAACACTGATTATTTCAGGCCGTGTTACCGAAGCCGAACTTGATCTGCTGGATACACAGGCAAAAGAGGAGGTATCAAGAGCACACAAAAAAGCTTTGGCCGCTCCTGATCCTGATCCTGCAAGCATTTTCGATTTTGTATTACCTGTACCCTATCCCGCTTCGAAATATCCGGAGGGTATTCACAACCTGCAAACAGGCGAAAAACTTAAACTAATACAGGCACTTAACCTGACTTTAAAGGCCGAATTCAGGCTTAACCCCGATACTTTTTTATGGGGCCAGGATATTGCCAATAAAGATAAAGGTGGCATTTTCAACGTTAGCAAAGGACTTCAGCAGGAATTCGGCATTGAAAGGGTGTTTAATGCACCAATTGCCGAAGACTTTATCGTTGGAACAGCAAACGGGATGAGCCGTTTCGACAAGAAGCTCAGGATTGTTATTGAAGGTGCTGAGTTTGCCGATTATTTCTGGCCTGCCATGGAGCAGTTTGTCGAACTTACCCACGAATACTGGCGCACCAACGGCGCCTTTTGCCCGAATGTTACCATCAGACTGGCATCCGGCGGGTATATCGGCGGAGGATTATACCATTCACAAACCATCGAAGGTGCATTGGCTACCTTCCCGGGAATAAGAATCGTTTATCCTTCATTCGCCGATGATGCAGCAGGTTTGCTCAGAACATGCCTCAGGTCGGAAGGCCCAACCATGTTTCTGGAACCCAAAGCACTTTACAACGATCCGATAGCCGAAGCCTGGGTGCCTGAAGACTATGAAGTCCCTTTCGGTAAAGCACGCATTCGCCGGCCAGGTAGTGATCTTACAATTATAACCTATGGTAACACCACCCACATGAGCCTTGCAGTAGCTGAGCAAATCGCAGCCGAATCAGGTAAAAGCATAGAGGTTATTGACATCCGGTCGTTGATTCCGCTCGATAAGGAAGCGATTCTCGAATCGGTAAAGAAAACCAACAGGGCTCTGGTGGTTCACGAAGACAAAGTCTTTGGCGGGTTTGGCGGCGAAATAGCTTCGATTATCACCGAAGAAGCCTTCCAATACCTCGATGCACCAGTAAAACGTGTTGGCTCAACCTTTACGCCGGTTGGATTTAACCGTATTCTGGAAAAAGCAATTTTGCCTGATCAGGAGCGGATTTACAAGGCTGCACTTGAAGTGCTGAATTTTTAATACCAGGTTAGTTTTGTAATAAAGAGCTCCTTTGAAAAGGGGCTTTTTTTTGTCTTATCGGGAATTGGGGAATATGGGATAAGCGCAAAAAAATTACTTTTACCAAATAAACCAATTCTCATCCATCACCATGAAAAGATTCCTTATCCTGTTAACCATTGCGGCCATGATAACATCATTTAAATCTGCCGGGGATATTGGCCCGGAAAGTGACAATCCTCTGCTGAAAGAATACAACACACTATTTGGCGTACCCCCTTTCGGTGAAATAAAACCCGGACACTTTCTGCCTGCCATCGAAAAAGGCATAGAAGCCCAAAACCTTGAGATTGAAGCAATCATCAGCAACAAACAGTCCCCTGATTTTGAAAATACCATAGCAGCACTTGATTACAGCGGAAGCCTGATTCGTAAAGTAAACAGCGTATTCTCCAACCTGAATTCTGCCAATACCAGCAAAGAGTTGCAGGGGATAGCCAAACAGATGGCACCTATGCTTTCGGCTCACTACGATAATATCAACCTTAATCCCACGCTTTTCCAGAGAGTAAAAGCGGTAAATGACAAACGGGAAACACTTAACCTGAGCGGCGAACAGCTAAAATTACTCACCGAAAAATACAAGGATTTTGTGCGCGGAGGTGCGGCTTTATCCGGCGAAAAGCAGGAACGCTTCAGGCAGATCAACAAACAGTTGTCGGTTTTAACCCTTCAGTTTGGTGAAAATGTATTGAATGAAACGAATGAATTCAAACTGGTTATCGAAAACCCTGCCGACCTGGCAGGACTCACTCCTGAACTTATCGGTCAGGGGGCTGAAGCTGCAAGGGATTTAGGGATGGAAGGCAAATGGGTTTATACACTTCAAAACCCAAGTATTATGCCATTTTTACAATACTCAGCCAATCGGGATTTACGCGAAAAGATATACAATGCCTACATCAACAGGGGAAATAACGGAAATAAATTCGACAACAAAGCACTCATTCTGCAGATTGTTGCCCTCAGGCTTGAAAAGGCAAATCTACTGGGTTATGAGAGTCACGCAGCCTATATTCTGGATGAAAATATGGCCAAAAATGCCGTTAATGTTGAGAAACTCCTGATGCAATTGTGGGAGCCGGCCCTAAAACGTGCCAGTGCAGAAGCACTGGATTTGCAGGCTATTATAAAAAGAGAAGGCGGAAATTTCACTCTTCAGCCATGGGATTGGCGTTACTACGCCGAAAAACTCCGCAAGGAAAAATACGACCTGAACGACGAGGCCTTAAAGCCATATTTCCAGCTTGAAAACGTAAAATTAGGTGCATTTGCGGTTGCAAACAAGCTTTACAGCATCACCTTCACCGAAAGGAAGGACATTCCGGTTTACCATCCCGATGCAATCACTTACGAAGTTCAGGAAGCAGATGGCAGGCATATTGGTATTCTCTACATGGATTTTCATCCACGTGAAAGTAAAAGAGGCGGAGCATGGATGAACAGTTTTCGCAAACAATATGTTGAAAACGGCAAGAACATCAGTCCGGTTATAACAACAGTCTGCAATTTTTCCAAACCAACCGCTACACAGCCGTCGCTGCTGACTTTTGACGAAACCTGTACACTCTTTCACGAATTCGGACATGCCCTGCATGGACTTCTTTCAGCCTCCACTTACTTCAGCCTCACCGGGACTTCAGTTCCGAGAGATTTTGTGGAACTTCCTTCGCAGATCATGGAAAACTGGGCTTCGGAGCCGGAAGTACTGAGAATGTATGCCAAACACTACCTGACTGGAGAGGTGATTCCACAGGAGTTAATTGATAAGTTGCAGAATAGCCGGTATTTCAACCAGGGGTTTGAAACGGTGGAATACCTGGCTGCTTCCTTTCTGGATATGGGTTATCACAATCTGAAAGAAATTAGTTTTACGGATGTTTCCGGATTTGAAAAATCTACGCTCAGTAAAATAGGACTTATCCCTGAAATAACCAGCCGCTATCGTTCCACCTATTTCAATCATATTTTCAGCGGCGGTTATTCATCGGGCTATTACAGCTACATCTGGGCAGCAATTCTCGATGCAGATGCCTTTGAAGCTTTTAAAGAAAAAGGGCTCTTTGACAAGGAAACAGCGTCTTCGTTCAGGCAAAACATTCTTGCACGCGGCGGCACTGAAGACCCAATGACCCTATACCGGAAGTTTCGCGGAGCTGATCCGGATATAACCCCCTTACTCAAAAGAAGAGGGTTGCTGGAAGAATAAAACAATTTTAAGGAAATATCAGTGCACGACCTGTTCGGAAAATCACTCCAATCAGGTCGTGTTTTTATTTTCCTTCAGGGTTCTGAACCTGAGAATATGAACAGTAACAGCAGTTCCGATAAAAGCCAGACCTACTCTCAGCCACCAGTATGGCGGACCAAAAATAAAGGAAGTACTTAAAGTAATCCAGAGAAAAGCGAGACTATAAACTTTATTTTTCCGTGTAATCCCCCTCCCCGATTTGTAGTTGCTGATGTATGGCCCGAGGTAACGGTTATGCAACAATCGCTGATTCATGCGATCAGATGAGCGAACGAAGCACCAGGAGGCAAGTAAAAGGAATGGCGTAGTGGGCAATAAAGGCAAAAAAACACCGGCAAAGCCAAGTATAACAGCCAAAATACCAGAGATCAGAAATAATAACCGCACAAAAGGATGACGTTTATTATTATTGGTTCCTATTTTATAACTATTTGACATTTAATTGTCTAAATTCATTTATAATGAAGAATCCGATTGATACCCTAACCAGAATTTACAGATTCATCATTTCAAATATTAAAATTTCATTAAAATTGACATAAACCTTTTTAATGAATAATAGAGTTGCCGTATCTTTAGTTCACATTAAGTCAAACAAGTACCAAACCCGGCAACGAGTCAGAGAAACTCATTGTCGGGCTTTGTTTTACAGCCAGAGCTCAATATTTCAGCTTTCGAATGCCCTGTTAAGAAACCGGTTGAACTCCATCATAGTGCCGCAAGCATCAACAACTTTCTGAGAAAATTTGTCTGATAATATAACCTCATCCGAAAGCTGATGCATTACTGTGTAGCTTTTATACATCAATAAATCCACATCGGGAAAAGTTGCATCGAAATCCTTCGGAGGCCGTTTTAGCTTGTCAGAGGTAGATAATGCTCCAAATGTCTTTTTGAAATTCTTATCTTCAATCAACTTTTTAAAACCAACAGCATCAAAGTAAATTTCCTGCCTCACTTTTTTCAGAATATCAGGCATAGGCATGTAAATGCCCCCGCCTATCATGGAAGCGCCGGGTTCAATATGCAGGTAATACCCGGCTCCCGGACTTTTACGACCGCCTTTGGCAATGAATGTGCCAAAATTTGTTTTATAGGGCAGCTTATCCTTTGAAAAACGAACATCCCTGAATATTCTGAAGATCGAATCTTTAGCAGCCGGCATCCCGATGGAAGGGTCAAAGCGCGAGATTTCTCCAATCAGCGAATTAACTTTCTCTTCAAACAGAATTTTTACTTTCTGATAGCGATCCCTGTTCAGGTCAAACCATTCACGGTTGTTGTTGCTCTTCAATTCATTAAGGAAATTCAGAATATCTTTCATACCGGAATCAGATTGTTGATTTCACAAAAATATAAATTAAGTGTGTTAAACTTTAAATTTAACAAAGCCTTAACCAACATAATGACAAATGGTTTAAATTTACCTGATAATTATCCCTGCAAAAGGACACCATACGATCATCAAATAAAACCAAAGGATCTGATGCTAAAAAAAACTACACTGATTGTCTGTCTGTTTGTTTTAACAATTCCCGATTTTTTGATTGCCGGTGGTGACAACAGGCCTGCCGGGTCACGGTCAGCAGCGTTGGGCAATGCCTCGGTTGCTATCAGCGATGTTTGGTCTGTCTTTAACAATCAGGCGGGCCTTGCGAATCTTGAAACAGCAAATGCAGGTGTCTATTACGAAAATCGCTTCCTGCTAAAGGAGTTGGGCTATAAAGCGGCAGCCATTGCCTATCCGCTAAAATCAGGAACCATTGGACTCAGCTTTAACCATTTCGGATATTCCGCTTACAACGAAAGTAAGATTGGGCTTGCGTATGCGAGAGGTTTTGGGAAATATCTTTCATTCGGGTTACAACTGGACTATAATATGACCAGACTTGCCGAGAATTACGGAAACAGAAACTTTGTAACTTTTGAAGCAGGTATGCTTGCCAACATCACTCCAAAACTGGTTTTAGGGGCACACGTTTATAACCCGATTAATGCAAAACTTGCACAATACAACGATGAACGGGCACCCGTTATCTTCAGGGTCGGGGCAGTTTATACCCTATCCGACAAATTTACACTGGTCGCTGAAACCGAAAAAAATATATACACGGATGCTTCGGTTAACGCCGGTATTGAGTTCAAGGCATCCAACCAGATTTTTCTGAGAGGCGGAATTTCAACAGGACAGGAGTCCTTTTCTTTTGGCGCCGGATTCCATTTTGGCAACTTTATGGTGGATATAAGTAGTTCATACCACAGTATTTTAGGATATTCACCCCAGGCTTCTGTTTCTTTTAAATTCTGAATATATGAACCTTTTTATACGGTTTGTCACCACCCTGATATTTCTACTGTTATTTACCGGTGGCAAATTGGTTGCCCAGGAGCCTGTAAAAACCGAACAGGTTGGCTCTGAAACACTAGAAGAAAAAATTGAACAGCTTTCAGGAAATACCGATACAGAACTTGACTATTCCGAGATTGTTGATGAATTACTGCAGTATATTAAGAACCCAATCAACATCAACACAGCATCCCAACGGGAACTTCAGCAATTGCAACTAAATGACCTTCAGATAAATAATCTTTCGTCATACATTCAAAAATACGGTGAACTAACCAGCCCTTTTGAGCTGAACATGATAGAAGGATTTGATTCAACGCTGGTTACCAGCCTGACTCCTTTTATCACCTTCGAACTTAAGCCCTATGGAGTAGATCTGACCTTAAATAATCTGTTAAAATACGGTAAGAACACGCTCATTATGAGATACCAACAGATACCTGAGGAGCAAAAAGGATATATGCCAATTGATGACTCATCCTATCTGGCTAAACCCAACTCAAGGTATCTGGGAGGCCCTGAAAAACTTTACCTGCGATACGGATATAGTTTCTACAATAAACTACGCTTTGGCGTAACCATGGAGAAAGATGCCGGAGAAACCTTTCTGCCAAAGGCCGACACAATGAAAAAAGGGTTCGACTTTTACAGTTTCCACTTCTTTTACGCAGGTAAGAAATTTCTGAAATATCTTGCCCTGGGCGACTATCATGTGCAGTTCGGACAAGGCCTCACCATGTATAGCAGCATGGCATTCGGAAAATCGCCCAATGCAATTACCAACAGGCGGATTGCCCAACCCTTAAAACCCAATACCGGAGCCAATGAAAACCTTTTTATGCGGGGCGCAGCAGCAACCATCACTCCACTGAAAAACACCGACTTGACTTTTTTCTATTCCTCCAAAAAGGTAGATGCCAATGTTCAGGCAACTGACTCATTATCGGCTGAAGATTTTTACATCAGTTCGCTGCAGGAAAGTGGATATCACCGAACACCCAATGAACTGGCCGGGAAAAATTCAGTGCAACAAACTGTTTATGGCGGAAATATCCAGACCCGGGTAAAGATGTTCAGGTTGGGAGCCACTGCTGTTCACACCGAATTAGGCAAAGAACTGCTGCGAAGTAATTCTCTCTACAATAAGTTTGATTTCAGGGGCAAATCACTGACCAATTATGGGTTTGATTATGCGGTTATCCTAAAATCACTCACCCTTTTTGGCGAAGTATCGGGCAGCGACAATGGGGGAAAAGCCCTGCTCGCCGGTGCCACGGCCACTCCAGATCCACGCCTTGCACTATCATTAATATACCGCAATTATTCCAAAGATTATCAAAACCTGTTTAGCAATGCCTTTGCAGAAGGGAGCCGGAATTCAAACGAAAAAGGACTCTACATCGGCATATTGGTGCAATTGCAAAAAAAAGTAAGCCTTTCAGCTTATGCTGATCACTTCTGGTTTCCATGGCTCAGGTATCGGGTTGATGCTCCATCGCACGGAAAAGAATATCTTGCCCAACTTACCTATTCACCTTCACGAGTGACCGAAATCCAGTTTCGTTACCGGATGCAGCAGAAGCAGCTAAACCCTTCTGGTGCTGATGGCTACACTGATTATCCGGAGCCCGAAACCAGACAGAATTTCAGGGTAAATCTTAGTTTCAGGCCCAACGAAATTATCACCCTGAAATCCAGGATAGAAGCCACAACCTGGGAAACGCCGGGATTCGATAAGAGAAAAGGATTTCTTGTATATCAGGATATTGCCTACAACCATCCTGAAAAACCCTGGCAACTCAGCAGCCGGTTTGCCCTTTTTGATACCGATACTTACAACGAGCGGCTGTATGCTTACGAAAGTGATGTATTATACGCATTTTCCATCCCATCCTATTATTACAAAGGAAGCCGTTTTTACGTGATGGGAAAATACAGTTTTGGCAGGAGAATGGATGTGTGGCTCAGGTATGCCATAACCCATTACGCAAATAAACAGGTTATAGGTTCGGGTCTCGATGAAATTCAGGGTAACAGGAAATCAGAAATCAAAGTGCAGGTGCGATTCAGGTTCTAATCGGTCACCTCTGCCGATTTTATTAGGTTCACAATAAAATTTGGTTATTTTTGCTTCGGGAAATTTTTAAGGTCAATATTAATATTAACTACTAACACCTTGTTTCTATGTTAAAAGAGCATCCGAAAGGACTATTTGTAGCGTTCTTCTCGAATATGGGAGAACGCTTCGGCTTCTACACCATGATGGCCATTTTAGTACTGTTTTTACAGGCAAAATATGGTCTCACAGAATCGCAGGCAGGCGGTTATTACAGTTGGTTCTATTTTGGAATCTATGCCCTCGCACTCATTGGCGGTATCCTTGCCGATGCAACCCGTAAGTACAAGTTTGTCATTCTGATGGGTATTGTTATTATGTTTGCCGGTTACGTAGTTATGGCAGTCCCGGGCAATCCACTGGCTATAACACTTACCGGGCTCTTTACCATCGCGCTGGGAAACGGTTTATTTAAAGGTAACTTACAGGCAGTTGTTGGTCAGATGTACGATGATCCCCGATACTCTAAAGTCAGGGATTCGGCTTTTATGATTTTCTACATGGGAATAAACATTGGCGCTTTCTTCGCTCCTTTTGTCGCCACTGGTGCCCGCAACTGGTTTCTGAGGACACAGGGTTTTGAACACGATGGAAGTTTACCTGCTATGTGCCACGCCTTTCAGAATGGCACTCTTGAAAATATGGATGCCTATCAAGCACTTGCCAACAAAGTGAGTGGTCATGCTGTTAACGACCTGGGTGCATTTGCAACAGAATATATCAATGCTTTTGCCAAAGGATATAACTATGCTTTCGGAATCGCCGCAGGTGCCATGGTTATCTCCATGCTGGTTTATATTATTTTTAACAAACTTCTCCCCAGTGTTGATAAAGTTGTTGCAAAAGATCCAGCCAGCTCAGCAAAGGCCAAAGGCAACCTTGTAAGTTTCCTCTTAGCTGCCGGACTTATGATCACTACTTCGGTAATTTTCTACTTTGCTATGGACGACCTGGCACTTGGAATGGCAGTTGGTCTATTTGTAGGCTTTGTGGCGATGATGTTCCAGATTTCAACCAAGGAAGAGCGACCCAGGGTTACTTCACTCCTGCTGGTATTTATCGTGGTTATTTTCTTTTGGATGTCGTTCCATCAGAATGGCCTTACCCTCACCTTTTTTGCACGTGACTACACCGTGAAAGAAGTCGGAGCCTTCACCAATATTTTCTTCAACCTTGAATCAATTCTGGCATTTATTGGGGCAATTGCCGGTGTTGTTCTATTATTCAATAAAAAGAGCTCC
This sequence comes from Bacteroidales bacterium, assembly GCA_038317155.1. GTDB lineage: Bacteria > Bacteroidota > Bacteroidia > Bacteroidales > Lentimicrobiaceae > Lentimicrobium. The sequence continues at coordinate 23,426 of JBBQBC010000013.1, read as the reverse complement.
AACAAACTCATTGGCGGTGCTATGGCGCTGGTATTCGGCGGATTGACTTATTATTTTGTATCGGGTTTTGCTGCAATCAATCCTATCGCTCCGGAGGTATTCCAGTCATTTAACCCTCTGTTTATTGTTTCTTTGACCTTCCCGGTGATGGCAGTATTTACCTGGCTTCGGAACAAAAACATGGAACCCTCAACCCCGAAGAAAATCGGGATCGGGATGTTTATTGCCGCACTGGGATTCCTGGTTATTCTAATTGCATCAATAGGTCTTGTGTCACCGCACGAATTGCAGGTTGTTGAAAACGGCGTTACAAAATTCAGCCCGGTTCCGGATTCATCAAGGGTTATTCCCTATTGGCTGATCAGCAGCTACCTGATATTAACCATCGCTGAACTTTTCCTCAGCCCAATGGGCCTATCCTTTGTTTCAAAAGTTGCTCCTGCCCGTTTCCAGGGACTTATGCAGGGAGGTTGGTTACTGGCTACTGCCGTTGGAAACAAATTCCTGTTTATCGGAAGCGACTTCTGGGGAAAACTTGACCTGTGGCAGTTATGGTCAATCTTTATTGTTTGCTGCGTGCTTTCTGCGATCTTCATTTTCTCCATCATGAAGCGCCTTGAAGCCGCAACCAAGTAAACAGCTATTGAAAATCTGATTATAAAAAGGCTGTCCATAAAAGGCAGCCTTTTTTTGGAACGTTTGAAAGTTTGAATATTGGAATATTGGAAGGATAGGAAGTTGGTAATTAGCTGATTAGCAGATTAGCAGATTACCCCGATTCAATATATATATTCGTGGTTTAAGCGCTTTGGTAATTGGATATTGGATATTGGAATTAGACATTAGAAATTAGAAATTTCCTTTCACCTTGTCCCCATTTTTCCTTGTCCCCTTGTCTGCAACTAAAGAGACGAAACCTCACTTATAAGAGCCGTGCCCCATGCCTCATGCCCCATTTGCTAAATTAATTGATATGAATCCATATCCCGGCAAACGATACAACAGTTACAACGAGTACTTCAAGCGCACCTTCGGACAGCGGGTTCAAAAAGTATCTATCGATGCCGGATTTACCTGCCCCAATCGTGATGGAACAGCTGGCACCGGTGGTTGCACCTATTGCAACAACGATGCTTTTAATCCTTCCTATTGCCTCCCGGAAAAATCAGTTTCACAGCAAATTGCCGAGGGGATTGAGTTTCACAAAATACGCTACCGCCGCGCGCTGAAATATCTTGCTTATTTCCAGAGCTATTCCAACACTTATGCACCGCTACCGAGGCTGAAAGAACTTTACTACCAGGCACTTGCGCACCCGGATGTTGTTGGGCTAGTCATAGGCACCCGACCTGATTGCATTGATGATGAGAAACTTGCTTTTCTGAGTAACCTTGCAAAAGATCATTATATAATTGTTGAATATGGTCTCGAATCAACAAACAATGGATCCCTGAAAATGATAAACCGGGGTCATACCTATGAACAGACTGCTGAAGCCATTCACAGGACTGCAAAGGCTGGCATAAAGACAGGGGCACATCTGATATTCGGGCTTCCGGGCGAAAACAGGGAGGAAATGCTGGCCCGGGCCGAACCCATCTCAGCGCTTCCTCTGACGACCATTAAATTTCACCAGTTACAAATTGTGAAAGATACCGTTATGGCCAGGCAGTACCTCGAAAATCCTGCGCAATTCAAGCTATTCACCCTCGAAGACTATGTGGGATTCATTGTTAAATTTATTGAACGTCTGAATCCTGAGTTCGTAATTGAACGATTTACCGGTGAAGTTCCTCCGAGGTTTCTGGTGAATGCACCCTGGGGTCAGCTCAGGGCAGATCAGGTAGCGGTAATGATTGAGCAGGAACTCGAAAGACAGGACACCTGGCAGGGAAAGTATTTTCAAAGAACTTCCTGACACTGAAACTCAAAAAAAGTCCTGAAAGACTGAATGAATTCAACCATTTTCAGGACATATTCAATAAACCCATTGAAATTATTTCTCCAGCTCAGTTTTCGTGTCAGTACCTTTTGGCACTTTCAACCTCTTTGCATCTTTCAGCGAACTGCTTATAATCCATTCCAGTTGACCATTCGTACTGCGAAATTCATCGGCAGCCCATTTCTCAACAGCCTCAAGCAGTTCAGCATCAACACGCAAAGCAAATGATTTCTTCTGAGCCATTTCGTAGGGGGAAGTTATTCAGTAGTAATTTGGTTTCTGGTTTTTTTATCTACATCATCAACTCAATCAGATTGCTGATGACGCTCAGGTTGAATTTATTGATCAGGTTCAGGTAACTGCCGCAACGTGCGACGCCTGCCTTGACCTGTATTCCTTACACAGATAAACCATAAGTATAATGAGTAGTTGAAAGTGCTGACGCCGTTTCGTGCTGTCGCTGACCTCAATGTTATAGTTATACCTGAAGTTCTTCCAGATAAATTCAGTCTTCACAACAAGCATTTCACGGTTATCCTTATCCAGAAGGAGAAATCTTCTGTCAAAAACTCCTTTGCGCCTGAATGTGTAGGCCTCATCGTTGTTACCAAAAAATGTCTGAATTCTGAAAGTACCTCTCCATTTTCGCTTCAAGGAGAGTATAGCCTTTTCTCCTTTTCTGACCTCAAAGGAAGTTCTCCAGAAATTAACCGGTTCGATTGCAAACACCTGCTTATCAATATCAATGATGTCAGCTTTGGATGAGAACCAGCCATGGTAAACTAATCTGCCTTTCTCATTTTCACCATCGAGAATTACGATGGTCTTGTAATCCTGGGTTATTGCCTTCATTATATCTGGATGTATAGAACAGTTTCCGGCATTTTTGAAAAATTACTGATGCAAAGTTCCGGTGTTTATTACCGGGCTGGCATCTTTGTCGGAGCAAAGTACAACCATCAGGTTACTGACCATCGCGGCTTTTTTATCTTCATCGAGATCGACAAGTTTTTTATCTGAAAGCATTTCCAATGCCATTTCAACCATACTGACAGCACCCTCAACTATCTTTTTACGCGCTGCTATTATGGCTGTAGCCTGCTGCCTGCGCAACATTGCTCCGGCAATTTCGGATGAATAGGCAAGGTAGCTGATGCGTGCTTCCAATACATCAATTCCAGCCCTTTCAAGTCGCTCCGAAAGCTCTGCTTCTAGCTGATGGTTTACCTCTTCGCCTCCGGAACGCAGTGAAATCTCTGCTTCAGCATCATCAAAATTATCGTAAGGATAATGACCTGCCAGTTTGCGGATAGCAGCTTCACTCTGAATCTCAACATAATGAATGTAATCATCAACTTCAAAGGCTGCTTTAAAGGTGTCTTTTGCCTTCCATACCAATACGATCCCGATCATAATGGGGTTACCGATCTTATCGTTAACCTTAATGGGGTCACCGTTGAGGTTGCGGGCCCGTAATGAAATTTTCTTCCGGGTGAGGAATGGGTTTACCCAAAAAAACCCATTGTGCTTCACCGTTCCGGTATAATCACCAAAAAGAACCAGCACACTTGACTCATTGGGATTAACTACAAGAAAGCCCGGTAATAAGAAAAACATTACCAGTAATACAACCGATGCAGCTATGGTTAACCAAAGCACATGGTTGAAGTTGACCAGGGTATAAACCGGCAATACTATCATAGCCAGTATTACTAAAAGCATAACGTAACCAGAAACTGGTGTTGCGAATTTTTCTTGTTCTTTTGTTTTCATTTTGATATCATTTTGATATTGCAATAATACAATATTCTATATGCCTTTGTCAAGTTTTTTTCAAAATAAATTTTTACCTGGTTATTAAGTAGCCCAAAGAAGTAAATTTGCGGGACTTTCAAATAAAAACAGTTGTGACAAAGAAAACATACAGGCATATTTTTTTCGATCTTGACAATACACTTTGGGATTTCAAAGCGAACTCCATTGAAACATTCAGGGATATTTTCAGCAAATACCATCTTTCAGAAAAAGGTATTCTTTCTTTTGATGATTTTCTGGAAGTATATTACAAACACAATCATATATTGTGGGAGTTATACCGCAAAGGTCAGATTTTGAAGGAAGTATTGAATATCCGCCGGTTTGCCCTTGCCCTGCAAGATTTCGGGATAGATGACAATTTACTGAGCAGCAGTATAGCAGAGGATTACGTTAGCCTGAGTCCGACCAAAACAAATCTCTTTCCAAATACCATTGCCGTACTTGACTACCTGTCTAAAAAATACACACTTCACATTATTACCAATGGTTTTGAAGAAGTTCAGTACCGGAAACTGAATTACTCAGGTCTTACAATGTTTTTTAGTGAAATTATTACCTCAGAAGATGCCGGGGCTAAAAAGCCGGAACTTTCAATATTTAAATATGCCTTAAAGCGTTCAGGCGCAATCGTTGAAGAAAGTCTTATGATAGGTGATGATGAAGAAATAGATATTATCGGAGCAGAGGAAGCTGGGATGGATCAGGTACTTGTAGATTATAACAACATTTATCCTGATTTTAAAGCAACCTACCGCATCAAAAGCCTCGAAGAACTATACAACATTTTATAAACCCTATTGAGCGATTTAAGTGAAACGAGAGATCGCATTAATTGGGGCCTATTAAAATCAACATGTCGTTAATTATCAATATAATATGCTTTAATTATTTGCCATATATGCACGGATTATATGCACCAATACGCTAATTCCATGCATTTATATTACGGCGCTTTATCCTTTTAATTGATTGGGAAACGCGAATTGCCAGCAATTTGGGCTAAAACAAAAAGACCGCCAATAGGCAGTCTTTCCGAAGATTTTTTTTTGAATGAAATTACTTCTTATCAGGAGCAGGAACCGGTTTAGCGGCGTCAGCACTACCTGCACCTTTACTGCAACAAGCTTTGGCTTTATCGCCTGAACAAGGAGTTGCACATCCAGCTTTAGCTCCTTCAGTTTTTGATGAGCTACATGCTTTTCCGTCTTTTTTATCGGTTGTGCAGGCAGCTTTATCTGATTTCTCAGAAACAACTTTTTCAGTTGTGGTTTTTGCTTTAGGAGCGTTCTGGGCTGAAACAGTAGCAAGAGTAAAGGCAAATACAAGTGCCATTACTGAAAAAATCATTGATATTCTTTTCATGAGGATAAGTTTAAGATTAGTGCTACAAAGATAGGGACTCATTTAGTCATGTGCAAATAAAAAACTGTTAATGATATGTTAATTTTTCAATGTTCTCAGTTCGGCAATGATTGTTTGTTTGCCTGTCACTTTCTGTCCTAAGCTAACCTTTACATCTGATTCCAAAGGAATAAACAAATCAACCCGTGAGCCGAATTTAATAAAGCCAATTTCATCACCTTGTCTGATTGAGTTGCCTTCACGCGCATAGCAAACTATTCTTCTGGCCATAGCGCCGGCTATCTGCCTTATCAACACCTGAACTCCCTTTTCATTTTCAACCACAACAGTGGTCCGTTCATTATCCGTTGATGATTTCGGATGCCAGGCTACCAGGTATTTGCCGGGATGATATTTCATATATTTAACTATCCCGCTGACAGGTGACCAGTTTGCATGCACATTGTTTGGCGACATAAAAACCGACACCTGTATTCTTCTGTCACCAAAAAACTCGGGTTCAACTACTTCTTCAAGCGCAACAACCTGCCCGTCAGCAGAACAGATTATCAGGTTATCATCAGGGGTAAGAACACGCCTGGGAAGTCTGAAAAACCTGACTACCCAGATAAAAGCCATGAAAAATATTACCCATATTGTATAATGTAACCACAATGGCATTGAAATCAACCCACTAAGAGGAGACAATATTCCCAGAACTATGAATGAGATCAGAATAATGATGTACCCTTCTTTATGAATTCCCATAGTTAGTTTTTCATTTTTTCAATAAAAAAGCATTATTACACCGGAATGGAATCCGTAATTCAATCAAATTCAATGTAATCCATTCATTACCTTAAGAAGTAAATCAAAAAGTAAACCGGAGGGGCCGCAAGCAAAACGGCATCGAAACGATCGAGTATGCCACCATGTCCCGGGAGAATATTTCCTGAATCCTTTACACCGGTGCTTCGTTTCAACATTGACTCCACGAGATCTCCAAAAGTACCAAAAACAATGATTATGATGGCAATCATCATCCATTCCAAAAACGTAAATTCAATAAATGAAGCTGAAATCAGGAATGCTGTCAGTAATCCTGTCAGGCTTCCCCCTAAAAAACCTTCCCAGGATTTCTTAGGACTGATTCGCTCAATCATGTGATGACGGCCAAAAACGGAGCCGAAAATATAGGCGCCTGAATCGTACATCCAGAGGATAAGAAAAAATCCAAGCAATGCTCCGCTGTGCGACCATCCCGGGCCACTTTCATGATTGAAAAAACCATTTAGCAATGCAAGCGGAAAAACGACCCAGACAAGACCAAGCAAACTGGAAGCAGCATTCAGAAAAGGAGTTGCAGATTTTCGGTAAAGTTCAATGATTAATATGAGCGGAAGGATCATGAAATTCAGAAGAAGGAGATCGCTGCTGACAATACCAAACTCCCACAAAACAACTGAAGAATAAAGAACAGTTCCAAGTAGCAACCCAGACAATCTGTGCAGATAAACTTTACTCATTCTCAGGATCTTTGCGTACTCCAGAAATCCAATCCATGAGATCAGCAAAAAAAGGGCAGCAAAAGCCCAGTGGCTAAAAACAACTGAGCCTATAATACAGATCACAAAAAGAACCCCGGTAATTGTCCGGACAGTAAAATTATTCAATGTTCCCGGCAGGTTTAATTATTTGATTAGCAATAAATGCATCTTCGAACTTAACATACAAATCAATTTCTCCAAAAAGATACACCGAATCCTGTTTATTTACCACAATGGCATTGATATTATTATCATCCAGAATCCCGCGCATTATTTCAACTTCATGCAAATGTGCTGAGGAAAATATACAAGTCCAGCCTTCCATAATACTAAATTTTTACACAATGTCATCGGCCAGAAATACATAAATTTCTTTTGGCCCATGCGCTCCCATCACCAACGTTTTTTCAATATCAGCCGTTCTGCTTGGCCCGGTAACCATAGTAACCATAGAGGGTATTTTCCCTGCATATTTTTCCCTGATACCTGCTAATGCGAATTTGATGTCGGGAACAATCTGCGAAGTAAAAGCAATAACAACATGAACTTCAGGGAATGAATACAATCTGCGGCCTGAGAATTGCTGTGACGACATTACAATGCTACCAAGTCTGGCAATGAGGTATTCACATGAGGTAACAGCTACCTTCATCGATTCAATACCCTGATTAACACGCTTTACAGGAATTCCGGCATGACTCAGTAATCCCATCAGCGATTCTTCGTTGCACCAGGCTTCTTTCCAGTCATTCTCCTTAAATACCGCCCTTATTTTTGCGAGCATATCAGGAGCTGAATCGCAGAAGACAAATTTGCCACCGACCTTTGAAAATTCCAGGGCAAAATTAATGTCTCCATCTTCAGGCATGGGTTTGTATATCTCAGAATCGAATTCCACTTCGGGAAAAGGGTTCTCAGAAGTTTCAATAAGCGCGTGCCTGATATTTTTCAACACCTTTTCACGGGTTGTGCTTTCGCGGATATGCTCAGGCCTTGACACAAGCTTATTGCGCGCTTTCATCAGTTATACCACTTACTGGTTCGGATTCAGGCACTACCACCGGAAGTTTTTCATCTTTGTTGACTTCAGGAGTAATAATGACGGGAATCTTAGCCTCATTATTACCATTTGACGATGCTATGAGAACAGGCTCATCAAAGGGTCGCTTTCCAAAAATATTTTCAAGATCTTCCCTGAAAATGACCTCTTTCTTTAAAAGAATCTCTGCCAGTTGCACAAGCTTATCCCTGTTTTCGGCAAGAATAGTTTTGGCTCTTTCATAAGCCAGTTCAACCATCTTTTTAATTTCAACATCAATTACCTGGGCAGTAGCTTCACTATAGGGTTTGTTGAATGAATATTCCTGCTGACCGGTTGAATCATAATAGCTGACATTCCCAACTTCTTTGTTCAGTCCGAAATAAACAACCATCGCATAGGCCTGTTTGGTAACTTTTTCGAGGTCGTTGAGTGCACCGGTAGAAACTTTACCAAAAATGATTTGTTCAGAGGCACGTCCTGCAAGTGTGGCGGTTAACTCGTCAAACATCTGTTCGTAGGTTGTAATCTGACGCTCTTCGGGCAGATACCAGGCAGCGCCGAGCGCTTTCCCTCTGGGCACAATGGTAACCTTTACCAGCGGATGGGCATATTCGAGCAGCCAGCTTGTGGCAGCATGACCAGCTTCGTGGAAAGCAATCACTTTTTTCTCCTGTGGCGAAATAATTTTGTTACGTTTTTCCAACCCACCAACAATGCGGTCAATTGCATCAATAAAATCCTGCTTACCAATGTCGGTTTTGTTACGCCGGGCTGCAATAAGTGCCGATTCATTGCACACGTTGGCAATGTCAGCACCCGAAAATCCGGGCGTTTGTTTTGCAAGGAAGTCAGCATCCACAGATAAATCCGTTTTCAATGGCTTCATGTGAACCTTAAAGATTGCTTTACGTTCCTCAAGATCAGGTAGTTCTACAAGTATCTGTCGGTCGAAACGGCCAGCCCTGAGCAAAGCCCTGTCGAGGATATCGGCGCGGTTGGTAGCTGCCAGAATAATAACTCCGGCGTTTGTAGCAAACCCGTCCATTTCGGTAAGCAACTGATTCAGCGTATTTTCGCGCTCATCGTTGGCTCCTGTCATCTGGTTTCTGCCCCTGGCACGTCCTATGGCATCAATTTCATCAATAAAAATGATGCAGGGAGATTTTTCTTTTGCCTGCTTAAAAAGGTCACGCACCCTCGAAGCACCAACTCCTACAAACATCTCAACAAAGTCAGATCCTGAGAGCGAGAAGAAAGGGACCTTTGCCTCACCTGCCACAGCTTTGGCAAGCAGGGTTTTTCCGGTACCCGGAGGACCTACAAGCAATGCCCCTTTCGGGATTTTACCGCCGAGTGTGGTATATTTCTTGGGGTTCTTCAGAAAATCAACTATCTCCATTATTTCAACCTTGGCTTCTTCGAGTCCTGCTACATCTGAAAAATTAATATTGACATGCGTGTCTTTATCGAAGAGCTGTGCTTTTGATTTGCCAATGTTAAAAATCTGGCCTCCCCCACCTGAGCCACGGCTCATCATTCGCATGATAAAGAACCAGGCACCGATCAAAAGCGCAACAGGTAAAATCCATGAAAGTGCGTCTCCCCATACATTCCGGCGGGTAAGATTCTCGATGTAAACAGGCTTTTCGACTCCCTGCTGAAGTTCAGCAAAGTCCTTTTCAAAAGTCTCAACAGAGCCAATGGCATAAGTAAATTGCGGACGGGCAGCTCCGAATCCTTCAGATGGCTTTACATCTTTGTACTTTCCAAGATTGAGTTTTGCTTTTTTAATGTAAATCTCAGCAAACTCCTTGTTTACGAGCACCAGTCTTTCAATATCCTGATTCTCTACCATGGCCTTAACTTCACCCCAGCCAACCGGCTTTGGCGTATCGCCCCAGCTATTTGCAAACTGAAGGCCAATTATAATAGCAGCGAGTAAAGCGTAAATCCACAAATAATTGAACTTGGGTTTACCACTCTTTGGTTTACCAAATCCGTTTTCCGGTTTCTTATCGTTCGTTTCGTCCATAATTTTTATCAGGCTTCTGCCGATGAGTTTTTTCTAGTAAGTTTTTTAACCGGAGCCGGGGGTAAACATTTCTTCAATTCAGCATCTGCCCACAAATCCTCCAGTTTGTAGAATTTCCGGCTGGGTTCCTGGAAAATATGTACGACTACATCAAAATAATCCAACAATATCCACTCGGCATTTTCAAATCCTTCTTTTTTCCAGACATTAATCCCAATAGCCTTTTTCACTTCCATCTGCACCGAGTCAGCAATTGCTTCAACCTGAGCGCGTGATTTCCCATGACAGATCACAAAAAAATCGGCGATCGAATTTTTAATTTTGCGCAAATCTATCTGAACCACTTCTTCTCCCAACTTTTCAAACATCCCCTGGGCTATTATAGAGGCTAACATTTCCGACGCTGATTTAACTTTTTTGGCAACCATAGGCTGTTTCTTATATTTTTGCAAAGTTAACGAATAAACCTGAATTACATCAGTCTGCACGCTCCCGTGTCCGGAAAGTACAGATTGAATAACCAGGAAAAATCGTTTAGCAGGTTATCAACAATTGTACCGTACAATTGTTGGCAGTTTACTCCTAACCCCTGAAACCATGATGCCTTTTAAAAATGCTCAACTCATAAAACTTAAAAACACTGAATCCACCAACCTGTATGCGATGAATATTTTGAAATCCAATACATTGGCAGAGGGTTCAATCATATTGACCCATTCGCAGACCGAGGGTAAGGGACAGGGCGTCAATCGCTGGGAAAGTGAACCGGGGAAAAACCTGACAGCGACCATTATCTTATATCCCGGTTTTCTGAAACCAGAAGATCAGTTTATGCTAACCAGGGTCGTTTCCCTTTCTGTTTGCTCGGTGCTTGACAAATATGAACTGCCTTCCCGGGCAATGATCAAATGGCCCAACGATGTCTTCATCAATCAGCGCAAAATTGCCGGAATCCTTATTAATAACGAAATTACCGGAACCAATATATCAACTTCCATAGCGGGTGTAGGACTCAATATTAACCAGAAATCCTTCAGTGAAAAAGCCCCCGGAGCCACATCCATGAAAATTTTAACAAGTAAAGAGTATGATCTTGAAAAAATACTGTCAGAATGGCATGAAAGCATGAAATTCTGGTATAAAAAACTGATGGATTCGGAGTTTACAGCACTTGAAGAAAAATATCTTGAAAGATTGTACCTTTTAAATCAGCCCGCTGAGTATATTATAAAAGGTGAAAAAATGGAAGCAACGATTCTTGGTCTGGCTGAGTATGGTATGCTCCTGCTGGAAGATAAAAGCGGAAAACAATACAAATGCACTCTACAGGAGGTTGTATTTTTACAATAAAAGAAAAGGTAGGGTGCAGCTGAGTAGTATTTTCTTAACACGGAAAAAGTAATTCATCAGGAATCAGGCGACACCCGATTCACAGATTTCTTTGAGTTTTTCAGCCAGAATATTGATAAAATTGCCAAGGGGCTTTGATGCAAGCATCATCATCATTGGATTCAGGTCTGCGTTCAGTTCAAGCCTTGCATTGCATGTTTGATCACCGAAAGCATCTATAAAGCATTGCAAGTCGAACTGGAACGGTACTTTACCGTCGGCCATAATAAAAATATGGTTGTTGGGGGTTTTCGATTTGAACCGCATTCCCAGCGTGGCCATATTCTGAATATTGAAACTGCAACTCTCTCCATCTGAATGCCAATCAGTTACCTGCGACGGCATAAGTTTTTCAAAATTATTGAAATCAGATAAAAAACCAAAAACATAACTATCAGCTCTACCGATAGTCTGTTGTTCACTTTTAAAATTTGCCATAGAAATTTATTTACCCCAGGCTTCGGGATTTTCACGCCAGAGAATAAGCGATTGCTTATCAGATTCCTTGATATAATTTTTCACCTCAGCAAGGCTAATAAGGCTGTTGTAATCGGTAAGTGTGCGAAGGCTACAATTTTCCTTTTTAAAGTTTTCGATTGCCGATTCCAGCCCATAGGTAAAAATCGCAACCATCCCCTTTACAGTGCACCCGGCTGCGCGAAGAGCTGCCACCGCGGCAAGACTGCTTTGACCGGTGGAGATAAGATCCTCGATCACCACAACAGATTGACCTGATTCAACGACACCTTCAATTTGATTTGACAACCCGTGGTCCTTTTTAGATGCGCGGACATAAGCAAAAGGAAGTCCAAGTTCCTGGGCAACCAGTGCCCCGATGGCGACAGCCCCGGTTGCTACACCCGCGATGAGATCAATGGAGCCATATTCTTCACTGATTAACCTGGCAAACTCCTGCCTGATAAATGTACGTACTTTGGGGTAAGCCAGAATTTTTCTGTTATCGCAATAAATCGGTGAAATAATACCGGAACTCCAGGTAAATGGATGCTGATTATCTAATTTAATTGCCTTTATTTGCAATAAAAACTCCGCTGTATCAAGCGCTACTGATTCATTTTTACTCATGCTGCAAATGTACAAAGTTTTTATAAATGACAAAACGGTGAAATTCCAAAATGAAAGCGAAATTGGTGAAATCTGTCCAAACACGCTTTCAATAGAAGCGGGTTCCCGGAAAATGCTTAAAGATCATTTCTCAGAGTTTCTGAAAGTGGCGACCTATAACTCATTGGTTTTTCTATGTGGAAATAATATTGACAAGCATTTTGAAGATTTTATTTCGCTTTTCTGGTATCTCGAAGCCGCCGGAGGGGTGGTCCGGAATCAATCAAACCACAGGTTGTTCATTTTCCGGTTTGGAAGGTGGGACCTACCCAAAGGAAAGATTGAAAAAGGTGAATCGCCTCGTGAAGCTGCATTACGCGAAGTTTCAGAAGAAACAGGCCTGCCGGAACAGGAAATCCTCGCTGAATTGCCTTCTACCTATCACATTTATGAGCACAAAGGCAAAAAAGTACTGAAACGGACTTATTGGTATTCAATGTATTATAACGGCTCAAGTCAACCGGTGCCACAAACTGAGGAAGGAATAACAGAGGCCCGGTGGTTTAACCCGGAAGACTTTAAGACTGTGACAAATAATACCTATGCCTCACTGTTAGGATTGATCGAAGCCGACTTACGATATCATTCACACGAATAAGCTGAAGATTTGTTTTTATCTTTGCCTGAGCCAAATTTTATTCTATGATAAAACGAGCTGTATTTCCAGGTTCACTTGATCCCATCACCCTTGGTCATGAGAACATCATCCGCAGAGCCCTTCCTCTTTTTGACGAGATCATTGTGGCAGTGGGGCTTAACATAGAGAAGAAAAGCTACTTCAGGATTGAAGACCGGATCAACTGGATAAAAGACGTTTTTGCTGATAGCCCCAAAGTCAAAGTTGAAAGCTATTCAGGGTTAACTGTTGATTTCTGCCGTTTGGTCAATGCAACCTATATTCTAAGAGGATTAAGAACATCGGCCGATTTTGAATTTGAGCGTACGGTGGGACAGGTAAATAAAAGGCTTTACTCCAATATTGAAACAGTTTTTTTGCTCACAACGCCGGAGTTTACATCCATCAACTCATCCATTGTCCGCGATGTATATAAAAATGGGGGCGATGTCCGGATCTTCATTCCTGATGCCGTAAAGCTTCCAAAACTCTAGTTTAGTATATGCCCGTCTGAGTGACTCCAATACTCAGGTTATTCTTTGTTTTCCCCGGCCGAAAAAATACTGAAGTTAACCTTGCCGTATGTTCGCTGTTGCTGAAAATTGGCCAGCCCTGAGAAATCATAATCACGCGAATGTTCAACGACCAGCCAACCTTCGGGCAGGAGCAGGTTGCGCTCAAAAACAGCTTTTGGGATGACTTCTACCCCCTGCATTTCAAAAGGCGGATCGCAAAAAATGATGTCGTATTGTGTTTCGCAGTTACTCAGAAACCTGAAGGCATCGCTCCGAAAGCTCAGCACAGCTTCAAAACCAAATTCCCTGGCAGTTTGCCTGATAAAATTTACACACTTGAGGTCGATATCAATGCTGGTTACTCCAGCTGCCCCGCGCGAAGCAAATTCATAGGTTATATTCCCGGTTCCGGCAAAAAGATCAAGTACCTTTACTTCGGATAAATCAAAATTATTGACAAGAATATTAAAGAGTGCCTCCTTGGCCATGTCGGTTGTCGGCCTCACAGGAAGGTTTTTGGGGGCATGAATCTGCCTGCTTTTATGCGTTCCGCTGATTATACGCACAAGCCGGGATTTAAAAGATCATAAAATTTAAATTCATTTTCATGCGGGATTGCAATACCCTGTTTTGGGGCTTCCGGGTTTTTAATCAGATCCACATGCCTGATGTACCGTTGAAGTAATTCGAAAAGTGGCGAAGATGGATCAATGCTTCCCGATAATAACACAGGGACATTCTCAGGGTTTAAAACCAGTTGATCAAGAACAAAAATAAGGTAGTACACCAAATCCTCATTCGCTTTCCATTCAAAACTGTTGCAATAAAATAATTTACCATCCTTTAAGACAATAATGTCAAACGATCCAGCCCGGATATTAACAAAAACCGGATTCCTGAGTTCTGAATGCCTGTATCGCGGAAGTATTGTTTCGATCATAGCCCCCGCATGGTGTAGTATTTTGGCGGTCTTAAAGTACCGGTCGAGTATTTCAACAATGCTTTTATGCACAGAATACACTACCCAGGCTTCGGCTGAATTCAGGAAATGGTCAAGAATAATACCGGACTCAATGCGCCGGTGAACAAACTCAAGGTAAGTTTCTTTCTGCAACGGATCATACAAAGCATAAGGAACCAGTGTATAACTGAGGCTGTTGATTATAACACAGGTATGTCTGAAGGGATTGAGTATCCAGTTGTGTTGGTTGAGAAAGCTGCTTAGCTTATCGCTGAACAAAGCCTTTGCAGCTTCCGCTGATTGAAAGGCCATTGCATTATGAAGCGTTAACGATTCAAGACCAATATACCTGGAGACGAGATGGGAGTAAACCGAAAAAGAAAGTCTATCCGGATCAATCCGGATGGACATACTGTATTGACTGGTAAGCGCCTGATCGAATAAACGGTCATAATGACTGACCTGATTCAGGTAATCGCCTGCCATGATATTTTTATACTATTCCCAGTTTCCGTCGGTGGATGCTTCGGTAAGAGAGCCCATTTTTATGCCGGGATATCGGTTAATACTTTTCTGGCGTTCTGCAAGGTTAACTACATCCTGCTTATCCAGATCAAAAAGATAGTAATCGTAGGGAATTAAAATTTCTATAACACTCACAATGGTGCCACCCTTATCAATTTTATCGGTTTTCATTTCAAATTTACGACCATCAGAGAAAGGAATCACCGCCATATCCTCCAATTTGAAATTGAGTCGTTTTGAATACAAGGAATCTGCAATCGGGATAAATCCGACTGTATCGCTGATAGAACGCGAAAAGGTAGTATCTGTGGGATCCGGGATCATTTTAACTACCGGAATCTTCCCTTTATGAAGAAAATCAAACAGGGTGTCAAAACTACTGGTGTAGCGGTTGTTAAACTGTTTGAAGAATGTTTGTGCAGTCCTGATGTCTTTTAGTTTTTCAACGATTTTCGCGTTGCGGCTGTCAAGTTTTTCCTGAAAGCGAATGGGCTTCATAATGGAAACATAAAGCAGGTAGCCCAGTAAAATGACAACTATTGCCAGAACAATCTTAAGAATATTGCTTTTCATAAGAAAAATGATTTTTTGCAATGCAAATGTATAATAAATTTTAATTGGGCAAGCTAAAATTAAATGGTGAATTATCACTGTTTAGCATAGGTAAATATTAATATTTCCCGACCTGTTTTTGGTAGTGGTTTGACAAAAATCGGAATAGCAAACTATGTAGATATAAGCATATTTACTCATTGACTGTGAATTAGCAGATTAATTAATGTATTTTAACATTATTGTGGCATGATTTTTATAAGTTATTGAATATATTTGCCAAATAAAATCAGAATCACTCACAAAAAATTACACATGATGAACAAAGTAAAAAAGATTTCAGTATTACTGACAACCCTGATATTGTTGGTTTTTGTCAATCTATTAAGCGCACAGACTAAAGAAGAAGCAACAAATGCCTATAATCATGGAGTTGAACTTTCTGCTACCGATCTTCCCAATGCTATTAAAGCCTTTATAAATGCTGCAGATATTGCAACAAAAACCGGTGAAGAGGCTGCAGATATCAAAAAAATGGCTGAGGATCAGATTCCGCTGCTGCAATACAATTATGCAACATCTTTATACAAGGAAAAGAAACTCGATGAAGCTATCAGCAACTTTATTCTGTCACGTGATTATGCAGTTAAATACAACGATAATTCAACAAAAGCAAAGGCAGATGATTTATTACCAAAACTATATCTGGCTAAAGGAAGCGGCGAATTAAAAGAAAATAAATTGGTCGAAGCACTTGCCAGTTTCGATAAAGCAATCAGTTACGATCCCTTATTTGCCAAAGCATATATAAGTAAAGGACTGGTTTATAAAAAGCAGGATAACTTTGATGCAATGAAAGCCGCAATGGATAAAGCCATTGAAACGGGCAAAGCTTCAAATGATGATAAAACTGTGGCATTAGCCAACAAGGTAATCGCTGATGAATATTTAAAGGATGCCAATGGCGCCTTCAAAAAAGGATCGTTTGCCCAGGTAATTTCTTTCGTAGATGAATCAGTAAAATATGTTGACGGAAACGTTGAGGCCTATTATCTGTATGCCCTGTCCTACAATAAACTCTCAAAATGGGATGAAGCAATCTCCAATGCTGAAAAAGGGTTAACACTTGAAGAAAACACCCCAGCCAAACAAGCCCGTTTTCACTATGAAATCGGACTTGCCCAGGCCGGCAAAAAGGACAATGATGCCGCCTGCGCTTCATTTAAGAAATCTGCCATAGGACCTTATGCTGAGCAAGCCAACTATCAGATTAAAACGGTACTTAAATGTAACTAATTCTGAAATTACAGATTTAAAAGGGCTGCATAATATGTAGCCTTTTTTTTTGTGATCTGATCAACTGGATTAATCCCCGCAAAGCTGCGTGTAATCATAAATTTTGTCGGCAAGTACAAGATTTCCTGTATTGTAATCAATGACTCCAAAAAAATGCTGCAAGCCGTTTGTCACAAGCAGATAGTTAACTTTTAGTGCCAGATTATAACGGGCAATCTGAAAAAAAACATCTTCCGATAAGGAGACAAGCGGCGCCTTGCATTCAACAATCATGGCCGGTTTGCCCGACAGATTATAAACAACCAGATCGAAACGTTTGGTCATCCGGTTTATTGAAAGTCCCCGTTCGGATGCCATCATGTGCAGCGGCACCTTCTTCTCGGTTTCTAGGTATTGGATCATGTGCTGCCTCACCCACTCTTCGGGTGTTAAAGCCACGTATTTCTTCCTGACAGGATCAAAAATCTGCAATTGCCCTTGCTGTAATCTTGTACGAAAGTTATAATCCGGAAAATTTAATGCCTGCATAGATGGCTTGTTAGCAGGAATAAAACTACATCTTTTTCTGAAAAGCGCTACATTTGCAATGAAAAGAACGCTGGTTTCACCAGTTCTTCATGTAAATCATTATTATGAAAACCAAACAGGAAATAACTGAGAACTGGCTTCCACGATACACCGGAACACATCTTGGAGAATTTGGGGAGTACATATTGTTAACCAATTTCAGCCATTATCTTGAATTATTTGCAGAATGGAATAATGTTGAGATCAAAGGCCACAATAAAGCTATGCCGAGTGCTACTGCCGATGATATTACGATGATTAATTTCGGGATGGGCAGCGCGAATGCTGCTACTATCATGGACCTGCTGGGGTGTATCGGGCCCAAGGCCACTCTCTTACTGGGTAAATGCGGCGGACTTAAGAAAAAAGCCGAACTGGGTGATCTCATTCTGCCGATTGCAGCAATAAGAGGCGAGGGAACCTCCGACGATTATTATCCGCATGAAGTTCCGGCCTTGCCCGCCTTCAGTCTCCAAAAGGCAATTTCTACCTCTATCAGGGATGCCGGTCGCGATTACTGGACGGGAACTGTTTATACGACCAATCGCAGGGTTTGGGAACACGATGAAAACTTTAAAGAATACCTTCGATCGATCAGATCCATTGCCATTGATATGGAAACAGCCACCATTTTCAGTGTTGGCTTTTTCAATGAAATTCCAACAGGCGCTTTACTACTGGTTTCGGATCAGCCGATGATTTCCTCAGGGATAAAAACGGAAGAGAGCGACCGGTTTGTTACCGAAGAATTTGTTGAAACCCACCTGAAGATAGGTATTGAGTCATTGAAACAACTCATAAACAATGGCCTCACAGTCAAGCACCTGCGATTCTAAGAACTATTATCCCCTATGGCAGCCGACTTTAATCATATTTTATCAGATATTAATAAAAGGATCTTTTACCCTATTTATTTGTTTTGCGGAGAGGAACCTTATTTTATAGATCTGCTTAGTGATGCCCTTGAAAATGGCGTACTCAGTGAAGATGAAAAAGAATTTAACCAGACCGTTCTATATGGCAGGGATGTTGACGCCACGACCATTATAGAAAACGCTAAACGTTACCCGATGATGGCAAGCCATCAGGTTGTCATCGTTAAAGAGGCACAGGACATAAAAACAATCGACGAACTCAGCACTTATGCCGAAAAGCCTTTAAATTCAACTATCCTGGTAATTTGCTATAAATATAAAAAATACGATAAGCGTAAGTCCCTGGTTAAAGTTGTTGAAAAGAAAGGTGTATTCTTCGAGTCTGTCCGTGTCAGGGATGATAAAATGCCAGGCTGGATATCTGCACAGGTGGAGACTCAGGGTTACACTATTTCGCCCAAAGCCAACACCATGATTGCCGACTTTCTGGGAAACGATCTGGGGAAAGTGGACAATGAGTTGAAAAAACTCTACATAAGTCTTCCTAAAGGCAGTCAGATTACAGAAAAAATTGTTGAAGACAATATCGGTATCAGCAAGGATTTTAATATTTTCGAATTGCAGAATGCGCTTGGACAGCGTAACATCGTAAAGGCCAACAGAATTATTTCCTATTTTGCATCGAATCCAAAAGATAATGCTCTCGCTAAAACCGTTGTTTTACTGTACGGGTACTTCGCCAAACTACTTCTTTACCATACCCTGCCTGATAAATCGAACAAGGAAGTCGCCTCCGCACTGGGTATAAACCCGTTTTTTGCAAGTGACTTTCATTCTGCAGCCCGCAATTACTCATTCGAAAGGGTGTCACAAATAATTGGCCTACTCAGGAAATATGATTTAAAATCAAAGGGTCTTGACAGTGGCTCGGCAAGCGAGGATGACCTATACAAAGAACTGATTTACAAAATTCTACACTAATTTACCTGCTTTACAGACCGGGAGTCCCTTTAGCCTTTTTACCCTTCTTTCTTTTCTTCTTTTTTCCTTGTTTCTGAAGAACAATCTCTGGATTGAGAGGATACATGGCTGAAATGAGGGATGCGAATCTTTCCTGCAAATAGGTTCTGCGAACTTTCATTGTGAACGACAACTCTCCGGTTTGAACAGTCCACTCCTTATCCATCAGGGTAAACTTTCTTACCTGTGAATGATGATCGAGCGAAAGATTGAGCAACAATATATCGCGTTGAATCCGGTTGATAACAAACTCCTGTATGATCATCATGGAATCGGACGAGTAATCAAACCCCTTATCTTTGCACCAAGACCTGAGGTATTCAAAGTTAGGCACAATCAGAGCCGAAGGATAGTTCCGGTTCTCCCCAATAATAAGGATGTTTTCAATAAAGGGTGATTCTTTCAGCTTATTTTCAACCACCTGAGGCGCAATGTATTTACCACCTGAAGTCTTGAATATTTCCTTTTTCCGATCAGTTATTTTAAGATATTTTCCATCAATAAGTTCACCGATATCGCCGGTATGAAGCCAGCCATCGGCATCAATCACTTCTGCAGTTCTTTCGGGTCTGTTGTGGTAGCCCATCATAATGCCAGGCCCCCTGCAAAGAATCTCTCCATCCTTTAAAATTTTTAACTCAACACCAGGTAAAACCTTTCCAACGGTACCAAAACGAATACCATCCGGCTCAAAATTTCCGGTGGCAATTACCGGTGAGGTTTCAGTAAGACCGTAACCTTCTATAATTTTCATGCCTGCAGCCCAGAAAACACGGGCCAGCCTGGGGTTCAGTGGCGCACCTCCGGATACTATAAACTTTATATTATTGCCAAAAGCCAGGCGCCATTTCCGGTAAACCAGCATGTCGGCTACTTTATATAATATACGATTAAACGGGTTTTGGGCCTTTTCAATTTCATACTTAAGCCCAAGTTTTAATGCCCAGAAAAATACAGGCTTCCGGAGACCGGACAGATTTTTCCCTCTCCTCAGTATCGTAGCGTAAGATTTTTCAATAACGCGGGGAACAGCACAAAACATATCGGGGTGTACCTCCTTCAGGTTATCCCTGATGCGGTCAAAATTTTCAGTATAAAATACCGAGATGCCAAGATACTGATACATATAATTCAGCATACGTTCATAAACATGACATAAAGGCAGAAAGCTAAGCGCCCTGTTCACATTCATTCCATTTAGTATCTGGCTGACTGACTTGAAATTACTAACAAGGTTAGCATGCGACAACATGACTCCTTTTGGGAAACCGGTAGTGCCCGAAGTATAGATTAGGGTAGCAAGGCTGCCAGGGTCTATCAGCTTCCGGGTTTGTTCAAGGATATCATTACAATGCTGATTGTTGCCCTTTTCCAGAAAATCAAACCATGATTCCAGGCCCTCTTTCTTCCTGCATGAATAAACCGGTACTGCATGATTTAATCCGTCAATGGCTGGTTTTACCCTGTCCCAGGCTTCGAAGTTTCCAACTACGATCAGCTTAACACCGCAATCTTTAAAAATAAACCTGTAATTCTCTTCACTAAGCAAATGGTGAACCGGAACATGAACACAACCAGCCTGTAAAATACCCATGTCAAGGAAATTCCATTCTGGTGTATTATTGATGATGGTTACTACCTTATCACCGGGAACCAGACCGGAAGCAATCAGCGCACGACTTATTTTATCCGATTCATTGACATATTCGCTGGCAGAAACATGCTGCCATTTCCCCTTGCTTTTATATCCAAATACACAACTGCTCGCTGAATATTCTTCGCGATAGAGCTGAAGCAGATCAAATATGCGGTTCACATTTCTCATGAAACGAACCTCTGAAAGTGAAAAATTGTCAGAAAAGGCTAATTCTCATTTTTAAGTCCAAAAATCTGCTTAGTGACTGATGCATATTTATCACAAATGAAACGGCGCCGTAGTTTAAGTGAAGCAGTAAGTTCTCCGGAATCAATTGTCCATTCGTGATCAATAAGTTCAAATCGCCTGACCTGTTCTGTAGCTCCGAAAAATTTATTGTATTTGGCTATCTCCTTCTCAAAACGCTTCCTGATTCGGGGTATGGCAATCATTTCAGCATCCGTTGAATAAGGAACTCCCTTGATGACACACCATGATTTCAGGTGCAGAAAATCGGGTACAACCAGGGCTGCAGCAAATTTCTGGTTCTCACCTATCACCATCAGGGTATCGATAAAGGGAGATTCTTTAAATTTATTCTCTATCAATTCAGGACTGATATATTTCCCAAGCGAAGTTTTGAAAATTTCCTTTTTTCTGCCGGTTATCCTGAGATGCCCGCCAGCTTCCAGGTGGCCTACATCACCGGTATGAAACCAGCCGTCTTTGTCAATCACTTCAGCTGTAAGCTCAGGCTCTTTATAATAGCCTTGCATCAATCCGGGGCTTTTACATAAAATTTCGCCATCATCAGCGATTAATAAATTAACCTTGCTGATCACCCTTCCGACCGTACCAAAGCAGACGCCATTCGCGCTAAAATCGTTAACTGACAGAACCGGAGAAGTTTCCGTTAAACCATAACCTTCGAGTACAGGTATTCCGGCAGCCCAGAAAACACGGGCAAGTCTTGGTTGTAATGCAGCTCCGCCTGATACGATTACTTTCATGTTTCCACCAACAGCCGCACGCCATTTATTGAATACCAGTTTGTTGGCCAGCTTTAGTTTAATATTGTAATACCAGCCATTCCCATTATTTACCTCATAGCGAAGGCCAAGATGTAATGCCCAAAAGAAAATAAACTTCTTTATTCCGGTCAGTTTGCGGCCGGTTCCCATAATGCGGTCATAGATTTTTTCGAGCAGGCGGGGAACAGTACTCAGAATATCCGGCTTCACCTCACGCAGGTTGTCGCCGATGGTTGCCATGTTTTCGGCATAATACACTGAAATGCCAAGGTACTGATACAGATAGTTGAGCATCCGTTCATAAACATGGCAAAGCGGAAGATAACTCAAGGCTCTGCCTTCCTGGCCAAATGGAGGAATATGGGCAGCCGCTTTAAAGTTACTGATAATGTTTGCATGGCTAAGCATAACACCTTTCGGATTACCGGTTGTTCCGGAAGTGTAAATCAGCGTTGCAAGGTCGTTGGTTCCGATTTCTGACATGGCTTTATCAAGAGCCCCACGGTTAACCTGTTTGCGTCCGGTTTCGATAAAATCCTGTAGCAGTTTTACACCTTCGGTTTCTTTGACAGCATATACACCAACCAGTGCCGGCACTTCGGGAAGAATCTGTTCAATTTTCCTGTAAATGTCTTTTCCTGAAATAAATAAGAACTTAATTCCTGAATGATTGAGAATATACTTGTAATCTGAATCACTCAGGGTTGGATAAATCGGAACGTGAATTGCTCCGGTTTGCATAATACCCATGTCGATAAAATTCCATTCAGGACGGCTGGGCATAATGGTGGCAATTTTATCTCCCTTAACAATTCCATTACCAAGCAATGCAAAACTAATGGCATCGGCTATTTCGCGATATTCCCCGATCGAAAATCTGATCCATTCTCCATTTTCCTTGCCAGCCAAAGCATCCTCTTTGGGTAAAAAGGCCTTTTCGTAATGCGGAAGGAGATCGAAAAGACGTGTAATATCATTCATTAGCAATGGATTTTAAATAAATAATCTTTCAATCTGAGCCTTATACTTAGCTGCAATTACCGATCGCCGGAGTTTCAGTGTAGGTGTGAGTTCCCCTGAGGCCGTAGTCCATTCGGAGGACATAAATTCGACTTTCTTAATTTGCTCTGTGGCGCCAAAACCCTTGTTATAAAGATCTATTACTTTCAACAAACGCGCTTTTATGCGCTGATTGGCAACCATCTCAGCATCGGTTGTATATTCAATCTCCTTTATCTTACACCACGATTTTAGGTGGTTAAATTCAGGAACGACGAGTGCTGCCGCAAACTTCTGATTTTCACCAACCACCATAAGGTTATCAATAAATGGGGATTCTTTGATTTTGTTTTCAAGCAATTCGGGAGCAATGTATTTTCCCAGAGAGGTTTTAAATATTTCCTTTTTACGTCCTGTAATTCTAAGTTGCCCTTCTTTTTCCAACAGTCCGATGTCTCCTGTATGAAACCATCCTTCGCTATCAATTACGCTGGCAGTCAGTTCAGGGTCTTTGAAATACCCAAGCATGATGTTGGGTCCTCTGGCCAGAATCTCTCCATCCGCGGCTATCCGCACCTCTACACCCCGCATCGGAGG
>JBBQBC010000012.1:0-33075 GCA_038317155.1 Bacteroidales bacterium | reverse complement strand
CCATTATCCTTCTTTCTATGATTATCAGATGGCGAAATTGCAAGCGGGCCTTAAACAGTTGGAAAGCGATTATTTCATCTACACAGCTAATGATACCAATATACAGAAATTGCTGCAGCAGCATACTTTAAGAAGCAGGTTACTCCCGGTTTACCGGAGTGCTTTTGACGGAAATGGCATTGGATTTTCAGGTGATAATTTAATACTGCGTATAGAATCAGGTGAGCGTATTCTCACTCCATTAAATTTGAAGACGAAACTGGAAGGTGAGCACAATCAGATTAATATTAGTATTGCAGCAGCAGCAGCCTCTTTAATGAATATCCCTTCTGCCATAATAGCCGATGGAATCAGCACTTTCAACCCCTTAGAGCACAGAATAGAATATATTGGAACGTTTAAAACGAAAAAGTTTTACAACGACTCCATTTCAACAATACCAGAAGCAACCATAGCGGCAGTAAATACTTTAAAAAAAGTCGATACACTGATTATGGGAGGATTTGACAGAGGAATAGATTATTCACTACTGATTGAGTTTCTGAAAGAGCATAAAGAAACCAAACTAGTATTCACCGGACCTGCCGGTAAAAGAATTCTTTCGGAATTTCTTGATAGTAGCGGAAGTCAAGATAATACAATATTTATTGAAGATTTCAAACAAGCCATCTACCAGGCAATCACGATAACATCCGATGGAGGCACCTGTCTACTTTCACCCGCGGCAGCCAGCTACGACAGTTTTAAAAACTTTGAGGAACGAGGGAGATGTTATAAGAAGCTTGTTATGGAATAAAAAAGCCCTTATATCAATCGACATAAGGGCTTTTAGTATAAATTTAACCTACATTATTTTTAAACTTCATTTAATTTACTGGGATAATATAGGTTAACCCCGACTTAGAAAAAGTTAAATTTTGGAAGCGAAGTACACCAAAATTTTAGTTTTTCTTTGTCGTCAGAATAATTCACACGATTAGGTTAAAGATTTGTGAACCCCGAAGGGCTAAGCAGAGCTAATTATTCGGGTTAAATTCTATTTCTCATCTTCGACTTCTTTTTTTTCAGACTCATCAGCATTTTCAAAAAGTTTAGGTGCCTCATCTGATTTAGGTTTCTTCGCAACTTTAGCTTTTGGTTCTGTTGCCTTTGGTTTATGTTCTGCAACTTTCGCCTTTGGCTTTACTTCCGGCTTTTCAGGTTTTGGTTCCACTTGAGAAGAAACTATTTTTTCCACGATTTTTCGTTTTGGCCTGCTGACTCCATAGGAACCCATAATAATTTTGCCACGCTTGGATTTTTTGTCTCCTTTTCCCATAATATTCAGATGTTTAAATGTTTTAATTGAGGTTGATAAAATTACAATAAAAATCAAGATAAATTGCATATTTTAGACTTATTATGAGAATTGCCGCGCATATTGCCCTATTATTCATCCGGTCGTTGAATAAAATATCTTTTGGACAGCTTATGTTTAAAACTATTGACGTAGGAATCTTGCCAATATTGAAATGAAGCCTGTTGAATAAAAAGATAGTTTTCAGCTCTTGACATCACCTGCCTGCCGTCTTGACGACAAGTACCCAAAGGAAATGCGTTCTATAGTCATCAGTCTAGAACTGACAGTGGAATAAGGTTGAAAGAAGGAATAAGGTAAGGTGGAGGGGAAGCATGGTGGTTACTAAGGTTATAAAGAAACAATAAGGTATTTTTTATTTTTCAAAATGAGTAACAGTGATATCCCGGAATTAACCTGTCTGCCTGTGGCAAACAGGCAGGCTTATTTGTCCTTAAAACCTTAGTAATAAGAGATGACCACTATAATACCTAACCTTATTCTATCTTCAAACCTAATTAGAAAAACCGATAGTAGAATTTACTATTTATTCAGCGCCTGATTCAATAAAATTACTCAGTAACCCTGGATTAAGAGTCAATCAGAAAGCAATTTGTAAAAGCAGATTAACTGCTAAATATTACTGAAAATCTTGCATTTACTTAATTCCATCGCGAATAAACAGAATGATTGCAAAATCAAAAAAAAACCTTACTTTTGCCCCACAAATTAAAGAAGCAATGGCAAAGAAGTCCAATAACACTGAAGAAAAAATCATGGCCGTTGAGGAGGCCTTAAGTAAATCTGAAGTATTCATAGAAAAGAATCAAAAGCTACTGACTATCATCTTAGGTGCTATAGCATTACTTGTGATTGCTTACTTTGGGTTTCAGCGTTTTTACCTGATACCCCGTGAAAAGGAAGCCCAATCGCAAATGTTTATGGCAGAAAAGTACTTTGAGCAGGATTCACTAAAACTTGCACTCAACGGTGATGGAATGTATCCCGGTTTCCTGCAGATTATCAGCGATTACGGTATGACGAAATCAGCCAAACTTGCTCATTACTATGTTGGGATCATCTCCTTGAATGAGGGTAAATTTCAGGATGCGATAGACCATTTGGAAAAATTTAACCTTAAGGATGAAATAGTTTCACCAATGGCTAAAGGTGCAATTGGAGATGCATACATGGAGCTTAAAAAACCTGAAAAGGCTGCTGAACAATATTTAAAAGCTGCTGATTATAGGACAAATGACTTTACAACACCCGTCTTTCTTCAAAAAGCAGCCTGGGCATACGAAGATCTTGGTAATAAGGAGAAAGCCCTTAAAGCTTATGACAGGATTCGTACAGAATATCCACGCAGTGCTGAAGCGCGGGACGTAGAAAAGTATATCGCAAGACTTAAAGGTAGTTAAACAGTCTGATTCCTTCCTTCAAAGAATATAAAAACACCTGAATCCGGGTGTTTTTTTCATTCTCATTAAACCTGAATTACCTATTATGGCTTAATTTTACTGATTATCCTAAATGAAAAAACAGGCATGGAAAAAGTTCAAATTGTTTTTATGGGTACCCCTGAGTTTGCTGTTGAGTCACTCAGGCTTTTAATTGAGAATCATTATAAAATAGCTGCAGTTGTTACTGTTCCGGATAAACCTGCCGGAAGGGGATTAAAACTCAAAGAATCTGCTGTTAAACTTTATGCGGCTAGTTTGGGCTTAAGGGTATTACAACCATCAAACCTTATAGATTCTGAATTTATAAACGAGCTGAAATCGTTAAACGCTAATTTGTTTATAGTTGTCGCTTTTCGAAAACTGCCTGAAGCAGTATGGATGATGCCAGCACTTGGCACTTTCAACCTACACGCTTCGCTTTTACCAAATTACCGTGGCGCTGCCCCAATTAACCACGCTGTAATTAATGGTGAATCTGTTACAGGGGTGACGACCTTTTTCCTCAATTCAGAAATTGATACCGGGAAAATTATCATGAGACAATCGGTAGAAATTGGTTTTGATGAAACTGCGGGTGAATTGCATGATCAACTAATGGTGGCCGGGGCAAAACTTGTTGTTGAGACTGTCAATGCGATTGCAGAAGGTAGTTGCAGGACTGAAGTACAATCGGGCAATATTACAGGTCTTAAACCGGCACCCCGGATATTCAGGCATCATTGTAAAGTTGATTGGTCAAAACCAGCCTTTGAGGTTCATAATCTCATCAGGGGTCTTAGTCCTCACCCGGGAGCTTATTCCAATTTAAAGTCAGGGGGCCACATTACCGAAGTGAAAATACTCCGTTCTGTTATGTGTAATTCTGAAGAAAATTTACAACCCGGAGAGGTATTAATTAAGGAAGGAAAAAGACTTTTGGTTTCTTGCTCTGACGGGTTTATCGAAATTATACAACTACAGGCTTCGGGAAAGAAGGCTATGATGACGAATGACTTCCTCAGAGGAATTAAGTCTGACACCCTTCATTTTGAATCATTTTGATACGTAAAGTTGCTGAATTAATAGGCGCGCTTATTAAATAGGGCTTGCTGAAAAACTTAAAAAGACTACTCCATTTTTACGTTACGGTACTCTGCACCTGTCTGCTTGACGCAGAGGCAGGCCTTAAAATCTTCTTATTCTGCGATTTGCTACATACGTTTCGCTACTCCTGTCTGCCTGGAAGCCAGGCAATCAGGCTGTGGCTATTCCATACCAAAAAGGGATGAAATTCTCAATCCAGATCCAAGAGTTTTTGATGTTATTGCCATATTTCCACGCACTTAGAACTCTTTTTAACCTTGTAATTATTTTATTTTCAAGAATATAGATATTTTTCAGCAGACCCTAAATATTAAATTTTAATGGTAATAATTCAATAAGGTTAGAAGATGCAATAAGGTTTGGAGGTGTGGTGGTTATTTGTTATTACTAAGGTTTTAAGAATGGATAAGGTTAATTCTGGCAACCAGCGGCGGAACTTCCCGTTTTCTTGCATACACCATGCTCTGAGCCCTAAGCCCTTTACTAAAAAAACCTTATTACTTTCTTTAAAACCTTAGTATCCCAACTGCTTCACCCTCATTTTAAAATACTAAGGTTTTAAGAATGGATAAGGTTAATTCGGGCAACCAGCTGCGGAACTTCCGTTTTCTTGCATACACCATGCTCTGAGCCCTAAGCCCATTACTAAAAAAACCTTATTATTTTCTTTAAAACCTTAGTAACCCAACTGCTTCACCCTCATTTTTAACCTTATTTTTTCTTTCAACCTTATTCCGGCTCTGATGGCTACCGGGAGTGCATTTTAGGAGGAGAGTATGTAAGACGGCAGGCGGTGGAAATGGTCAAAAACCTTTTTTCATGTAGGATGCTTCATATCCATATTGGCACGGTACCTAATTCAATAAAGTTGATATAAAGATGTCCTAAAAGCTGCTGTTTTACGCTATAGTTATCAACAAACCCCCGGTTTTATTAACTTTTTAAAGCAATTTTATCTAAAACTATTGATTTTACACAATTATAGCTTATATTTGCGTTAGGTTATCCACAAAGTATTAATTTAAAATCAGGACAAATGAACAAACAGGAATTGATTGTTGCAATCGCAGCAGATTCAGGGCTTACCAAAACTGACTCCAAAAAAGCTCTCGATGCATTCATTTCAGCAACTTCAAAAAGCCTTAAAAAAGGTGATCGCGTTGCTTTAGTGGGCTTTGGTTCATTCTCGGTTTCCAAACGTGCAGCCCGCAAAGGCCGCAATCCACAAACTGGAAAAGAAATCAAAATTGCCGCCAAAAAAGTGGTGAAATTTAAACCAGGCGCTGAGCTTTCAAAAAATGTAAAGTAAGCCTGTAAATCGTATTTCAAAAAGAGGCTGTGCTCAATAGAGTACAGTCTCTTTTCTTTTGTTTCAATGATAATTGTTGCTGAAATGACAAAGTTATATCAGTCTCTTATGTAACTCGGGGTTAGATTTAGGTTCAGCCTGCCTGTCTGGCAGTTCAGTTTCAAAAGAGAGTATAGTCAGGCAGCGTTCAGATTGGGCCTGATGTAAATATAAAGTTGTGGAATCATGCTAAGGAACTGGCTTAACCTTAAAGCTTCGGCTGCGCTCAGCTCATCGCCTTAACCTTAACCTTTTCAAGACTTCGCAAAGAAAGTTATTCTCATTCGGGCTATGAAAACCATTATTTAGGGACTAATTTACATCCCCTCATAAGCTTCTTTTAACTATTTGGTCAATTTTCGACCCATTTAAAGTTACCACCCTCAGTTATCTCAATCTTATCATTATCAACCAACCATGAGATAGCTCTTAATACTTTCTCTTCATTTATATTTCGGCAGGTTTCTACTAAAACTTCAGCAGACACAGATTGCTGCCTGAGCAGAGGCTTAATTAGCCCAACAATATTATTAAAATCAAGTTCGCTTAAGCCTGCCCTGTTACGTTTGAGGCAAACATCACATATACCACAGCGTTTTATGTCAATCTGACCAAAATAGCTAATCAAAGTCTTACTTCTACAATTTCTGGAATTTGTTGCATAGTTAA
Organism: Bacteroidales bacterium; assembly: GCA_038317155.1. Lineage (GTDB taxonomy): Bacteria > Bacteroidota > Bacteroidia > Bacteroidales > Lentimicrobiaceae > Lentimicrobium. Next base: position 27,176 of record JBBQBC010000012.1, on the reverse strand, counting down.
TGATTGAATCCAGCCTCTTATTTGCGTCTTTCTTACGGTTAAAATAATGTTCAGGTGATATCTTTAAGTCTACTGCCCTGATCAGTTCACTCGGGAAAGTAAGTTGAGGCTTATCCCTCCTGGGAATATAAGTAAGAACTCCTTGCTGCATAAGAAAGTTGAGTGCATTTGCAATTTCCACTGGTGATACAGATAATCTGATTGCAAGCTCAGCCTCATTTATGGTAGCCGGCTCGGTAAAAATGCCGCCATACGACCTGAGAATTGTTTTGATGAGTGGGTCAAATTTTGCATTTTCAACCTGAAACCTATAAAGATCATCTTTCCTGATATTGAATAATAATCGGGAAGGTGTTCCAACTGCCTCGTTTAAAATAATAAAACCTTCGCGCTCGATAAATTTGAGTGCATTAAAAACAATTATTGGTTTAAAATTAAATTGTTTGCAAAAATCGGCAATCTCAAAGTCGAAGGCCAGATCACGTCCTGTGCCTGGAAGCAGTTGATAATAATTGCCCAATGACTGGTATATTTTTCTGATGAGATCAGGTTCAGGATACGAAAGTTCAAGGTTATGCCTTGCATCCAATATATCCGACTCCTCATACAGTAAAACAGCGTATGCTTTCTTTTCATCCCGGCCCGCACGACCTGCCTCCTGAAAGTATGCCTCAATGCTATCAGGAAGGTCAAGATGAACCACAACCCGAACATCGGCTTTATCAATACCCATCCCAAAAGCGTTTGTTGAGACCATGATTCTGCTTTTCCCACTTTTCCAGTTATCCTGCTTTCGTTCACGATCTCCGGATGGTAAACCGGCATTGTAAAAGTCTGCACTAATACCATTCTTAATAAGAAACTCTGCTACTTCCCTGGTCTTGCGTCTGTTTCTCACATACACTATACCAGTCCCCGGGACCTTGCTTAGAATTTTAAGCAAACGTTTGTGCTTATTCTCTTCTTTAAAAACAACATAGGTAAGGTTGCGCCTTTCAAAGCTTTTTTCGAATAAATTATTTTGTCTGAAGCCTAATTTTAACTGGATATCGCTAACAACTGTGCGTGTAGCTGTGGCAGTCAGGGCAAGAACAGGAACTTCGGGTAATAATTGCCTTACTTCTGCTATCCGAAGGTAAGGTGGCCTGAAATCATATCCCCATTGAGAAATGCAATGAGCCTCGTCAACAGCAATCAGGCTAATCTTAAGTGAAGGTATTAATTCCAGGAACCGCTGAGTAAGTAGTCTTTCAGGTGAAAGGTATAAAAACCTGATTGAACCATGAAATACGTGGTTAATAGCCAACTCGATCTCTCTGGGACTCATACCTGAATAAACTGCTTCAGCTTCAATTCCGCGTTTCCTCAGATTTTCAACCTGATCTTTCATCAGGGCAATCAAGGGTGTTACCACCAATGTCAAGCCATTGAGCAATAAACCCGGAACCTGAAAACAAATGGATTTACCTCCACCTGTAGGCAGTAGCGCAAGCGTATCCTTCCCTTCGAGTACCGAGTTAATGATATCTTCCTGCACCGGACGGAAAGCAGTGTAACCCCAATATTTGGAGAGTACCTGATGTATGGTCATTCCGGTTACCAAAGAATTCTTTTTTATGTGATTATTCAAAGATACAAAATTCAACCCGCACAATGACCTGACTTATTCCTGTTTGTTTATATCTGAAGTCTTCCCGGATCAGTGTTACCCGCCTGTAAGTTTAAACAAAAACAATCAATCCGGTTATTGTAAAGCCATATCTTTGTAAAAAATTCGATATGGGTAAGCCAGTTTTTCTGATTGGGTACATGGGAAGCGGCAAGTCAACCAATGGGAAAAAACTTGCACGCAGTTTGGGTTATTTCCATTTTGATCTTGATGATGAAATTGAAAAACTTGTAGGGAAAGGAATAGATCGCATTTTCGCGGAAGAAGGAGAAGATGCATTCAGGCTTTTGGAGCATTCTGTTTTGGTTTCATTAACCCAACGAAAGAATATCGTTGTTTCAACAGGCGGCGGCACTCCTTGCTTTTATAACAACTCTCGGCTCATGAAAGAAGCCGGGATTACCGTGTATATCAAAATGACCGCAGAATCCCTGGCTAAGAGACTACAATCTTCAAAAGTTAAAAGACCCATACTTGAAGGGGTATTAAACAGTAATTTATCCGGCTTCATCAAAGGTCACCTCGAAAAAAGAGAAGAATTCTACAAACAGGCGCATCTGACAATCAAAGGTGAGAGCCTTGACTTTGAGCTTCTTGTTAATTCTGTAAAAGATTATCTATAACCCAAATTGAGCAATTTGAAAAGGGAAATAGCCCAATCGAGCAGGAAATCGGCGCTTACCTAAGAAAAGCGCTTTTTCGATTTGCTCAGATCGCTCAACTCAGGTATAAGAAGGAAGCTATTCTGAATTTAAAACAGATGCCACTTATTCAATGCTTCTATGCTTCTTTGAGTTCAAGCAGACACACATTCTCCACATGATGAGTATGAGGGAACATATCTACAGGCTGAATGGCTTTAATCACATACTTTTCTGATAACTGCATCAGGTCCCTTGCCTGTGTTGCCGGATTACAACTCACATAAACGATTCTGGAAGGAGAAGCCTCCAACATCCATACCAGAACCTTTTCATGCATACCTGCTCTTGGAGGATCCGTTATAATTACATCCGGCTTTCCATGTACAGCTAAAAATTCCTGTGTAAGAACCTTGACCATATCACCTGCAAAGAAGCTTGTATTGGCAATATTGTTGATGACGGAATTAACTTCAGCATCTTTTACAGCAGCCTCAACATATTCAATACCAATAACTTTCGAGGCATTGGCAGCTATGAAGTTGGCGATGGTTCCTGTTCCTGTGTATAGATCATATACGACTTCATCACCCTTTAAACCGGCGAATTCACGGGCAACTTTATAAAGTTCGAGTGCCTGAACCGAATTGGTCTGAAAAAATGAAAGCGGACCAATTTTGAATTGAAGGTTCTCCATTTGCTCAGTTATATAAGCATTTCCCTTAAATAAAACCGGCTCCAGATCACCAATGGTGTCGTTGTGTTTTTGATTCACGACATAATAAAGTGAAGAAATCTGTGGAAATTTTTCTGATATAAAATTCATAACCATATTAATGACTTCAGAATCATCCGTTCCGAAAACCATAATTACCATAAGATCACCGGTATTTGAATTGCGGATAATCAGATTGCGCAAATCGCCTTTAAAATTCCGGATGTCATAAAATGACAAATTCCTGCTTTTGGCAAATTCCTTTACAGCCAGCCTGATTATGTTGGTTGGTTCCGGCTGCAACCAGCATTTATCTATATCAATAATTCTGTCGAACATACCGGGAATATGAAACCCAAGCGCATTCATATCGCGCTCAGCCGGATCAATATCCATCTCTTCATGCGTAAGCCATCGAAAAGGAGAGAAAGTATATTCGAGTTTATTCCTGTAGAACTCGGTGTTTGCAGAGGCCAAAATCGGCTTGATTTCAGGGTATTCTAAATGGCCAATCCGGCTGAAATTATCTGAAACCTGTTTCTGTTTGTAAAACAACTGATATTCGTAACTCATCCCCTGCCAGCGGCATCCTCCACATGTACCAAAATGACTGCAAACCGGTGTTGTTCTCTTATCAGAGAGTTTATGAAATTTTATTGCTTTACCTTCATAGAAACGCCTTTTTCGGGAAACTATCCTTATATCGCAGACATCACCCGGCACAACAAACGGGACAAAGATGACCATATCGTTGTATCTGGCAATGGCTTTACCTTCAGCACCCGCATCAATAATTTCAACATTCTCCAGTATCAGTGGCTCCCCTTTTTCTCTTCTTCCCATTATCTTTATATTTCGCAGCAAAAGTACAACAATCAGGACACCCGGATGGCAAAAACAAAGCAGGCTGCCAAAAAACAACCTGCTTTCATGGATTTATTTAATAGAGAATTTTCTCCATATATCATCTTACTTCCATTGGATAATCTTTGGCAAAACTAATGAGAAGCATTCAAATACGTTAAAGGGTTAAACTTGATTAATAAAAAAAACTACTGTGTATGTCTTCATACACAGTAGTTTAATTAAGAAATATTAATCAAATGATAATATCAGAATAACTATTGAATAGTCCCGGTATTATCATCAAATGATAAGGTTACCACATTACCGGCTGTTCCGGCTACAGCAGCCTGATCTCCACCGTCGTTACGATATTCAATTACACCATTGAATACGTTGAATTCTGCATTCCACCATGCTGGAATCCAGGCATGATCAGCATACATACGAATATTACCGGTGGTAGGAAGTGCAGGTGACGTGACTGTTTTGGCACCATTATCAACTACGAATAAGTTTGCCGGAACATCTTCTGTGTAATCAGTAAAAGCATCACCGATTCCATATACCTTCACCTCAGTAAAAGATAATTTAACCTTGCTGTCTCTTAAGTTAAGAACAATCATATACATACCGCTTGCAGCGACAGACATATTTCCACCGTTGTCAGTAATCTGAAAACCATTGGCATCATATTCGTCAACTTCGGCAAAACCTAAGTTAGGAGCAGACCATCCTGCAGCAGTAACTTTGAAACCTTGACCTGCTTCAAGATGACAAATTTTCCAGTAGATTCCTTCTGATGGAGCACCACCTGCAACTTTGTGCATTGCTGCATTTGGATTCTCAGCAGGATCAGCTGCAGGCCAACCATAAGCAGTACCAGCACCTACTACATACATAGCCTCAGGATATTCTGGTAAGGGTACAGCATCTGATTCGTAAGCGAATGTAGCTGTAATTGGAGAACCTAAAGTATAGGTTAAGGTAATCTTGTAATTTGCATAAGTGCCGTTGAGCATATCACCACCACCTGGAACGAGGGCACTAATAGCACCACCAAAATTAGTATTTACTTTTAGTCCTGCAGTTGCTGTTCCATTATTATACGTGGGATCAAGAATGATTTTCCAACCATTGGAGTAACGGAATTTCCATGAGTCAACACCCATTGTAACAGAAGGAATAGTGTAAGTCATCGTATTTAAATTAAAAGCAGGAGCCGGGAATGGAGTATTAGCACCCCAACCACCTGGAGTTGCACCTCCAATGATGCCCCAAACCGCTTTTGCCATAACAACGATTCCAAGTTCAGAATCATAAACAACATGATATAATCCGTCTTCAGGAACTGTAAATTTAGTAGCTGTTTCAACAATAGAGCCACGCCATAAGCCATCTCTGGGTTCTTCAGCATCCAGGTCTGCTTCGGCAACTAATGCAAAGTCGCTTCCGGGTCCCATTACTTTTTGAGTACTTCCAGCAACTGTAACAATATTAAAGCCTTCAGCACCAGCTTTAACAGCGATGTAAATTTCTTTTAAGCTAGCTTTGTCCAGTTTAGTTACCTCGTTAGGCGTAACTTTCATTAGACCTTTAGCATCAAAATCAGTAAGTGCTGTGCCAGCACCTTTTACGTAGACTCCATCAAGCACGATTGCCGGCGGATCAACCGGGTCAGGATCCTTCTTACAAGAAGAAACAATGAAAGCCAGGCCAAGAAGTGCAATCCAGGTCAGTTTCATAAATTTACTCAAATTTACTTTTTTCATAATTCAAATTTTTAATTGATGTTGATTATTGATTGGTTGATTAAACAATTACAAATGTAATACTTTTATAATCCCAGATTGGGATTGGAATCAATCGCCCATTTTGGAATGGGGAATGTTCTTTTTGATGCGCCAGTTGCCGGCTTTTCCCACCAGCTTTCTTCCCATTTTCCAAATCTGATCTGATCCTGACGGCGATGGCCTTCAAGCCATAATTCGCGACCACGTTCGGCCAGTAACTCTGTTAGGGTGGCATTCGTAAAATCACTCACACCTGCCCGCTCACGAATTGGATTTATCCATTGGTCACCATTACCACCCTGACGGATTTCAGTCTCAGCTTTCATGAGATAGAAGTCTGATAATCGGAATAACGGGAAATCATTGCTTAAATTCTCCTTGGCGCCAACTTTAATTTCATATTTAATGGCTCTGGCGCCAGTGGTACGGATTTGCTTTGGTGTATATGCACCTTCATCCATTTTCAAAGCCGGAATATTAGGATCGATACTAAGAGGTTCACCAGTAATATTTTCAATAATAACTGCACCTGTTATCGTATACTGAGGACCATACATGAAGTATGAACTCTTTCTGATGTCATTATCTTCGTAAGTATCAAAGAATGTCGGAACAGCACACAATCCATTCCATGGACCAACAACCATACCATAGGTAAGGTTACTCTGGTAATGCAATGAACGCATATGAATCCTGAAGCCGGTAAAATTGTCCTCATCATAAGGGATTGAGAAAATGATTTCTGAAGACTTTTCATTATTGGTCTTAAAAGGAGCCAATACGTTACTTTCCAATGAATAATTACCTGAAATAACACTGTCGCAATATTGTCCGGCTTTTGCCCATTGTGGAGTACCGGTATATACTTCAGCATTGAGGTATAATTTAGCCAGCAATGCAAACCCCATATACCTGGTTGCAAGATACTTGTTGTCGATTGGTTTCAGATATTTTAAATTTGATTCAACCGTAAGTACAAGACTGTCGTAAATTGCAGCTCTTGGAGTCTTCATCGGTTGAAAACCATCGGGAAATATCGCTGTAGTAAGATAAGGAGCATCTCCATAATTATCCATAAGTAGATAATAATAGAATGACCGCATAACTTCAACTTCACCTATTTTCGCCCTTATGTTATCATTTTGCTCGAGTGTTTTAAGCATATCGATAATCTGGTTACAGGAGGTTATGCCTTCATAGAAAGTTGACCACATTCTGTTTACCCCTTCATTTTCATTTGACCATGAGTGGGTATGCATATCAAGCCACTTGCCTCCGTCAAACCAGTCAGAACCACGTGTAGGAGCACACAATTCATCAGAACTAATTTCCTGGGCAAGATACCACCAGCCGGCATCATCAGCAAGATTCTGTAATCTCTTGTATGCATCAACGCTTAAGTTTGCCACCTGTGCCTCGTTTTCCGGATAGAGATTGCCCGGTATTTTGTCATACAACTGCTCGTCGAGTTTTGTACATCCCGACGCGAAAATGACAAATAAAGCAGCACTGAAATAAATTATTTTTTTCATGTCTTTAATATTTAAAAGCTTGCGTTAATACCAAAAGTAATTGTCCGTGTTTTGGGATACACATTATACTGATCGATACCAAATGCCAAACCATCCATATAGGTTTCAGGATCGATTCCTGAATATCCGGTGATTGTGAACAGGTTGTTGGCAACAACATAAAGTCTCAGATTACTGAGCCAGTTAATCTTGGCAGTGCTCACATTGTATCCGATTGAAACATAATCAAGCCGGACAAATGAAGCATCTTCAAGATAAATGTCAGCAATTGTAGCACCGGTTTTAGAACGTCCCTTATCATACCAGTCAATCGCTTCAGGTAAACCATTCAATGAAGGCATATTCCCAGGGAAATCAAAGAACATTCTAGTTGCATTGTAAACCTGATTACCGATCATTGCTCTGAAAGCAAAATCAGCAGTCCAGTTTTTCAAAAACGTAAAACTATTAGACCATCCCAGTTCGACATCGGCATTTGCTGACCCGACAAATTCACGTTTTGCATCTCCAAGGACCGAAGTATAGCCACCTGTTTTTGATTCATAAATAAATGAACCATCCTGCATTGTTATATATTTCGGTAGATAAAAAGCGCCAACTTCATGACCAACAGCTATACCAGTGACAAAATATTCCTCACCGACCATACCACGACCTGAAATAAACCCTTCGTGCCTTACACCTTCATTATCAGATGTATATCTTCCGAGATCAGTAAATTTTGATTTATTATGGGCAGCTGTTAAGCTTGTTTTCCAGGTAAAATTTGGGTGGCTTAATACATAAGCCTGCAGGAAAAGTTCAATACCTTTATTTTCAATTGAACCGGAATTAGCAAAAGTTCTCCGGGCAAGATTTGGTGGAACCGGCACATCATAAGCACCCAACAAATCACTGGTATTCTTGCTGTAAACTTCAAGAGATCCGCTCAGTTTATTGTTGAAAAAAGCATAATCCAAACCAATATTCACTTCTGCTGTTCTTTCCCATTTCAGATCAGGGTTTGCATTCCAGGCAGGTTGAAAGGCAATAACCTGTTGACCGGTTTCAGGATTTGTCGCCAGACCACTTGACTGCCATGCTACCTGGCTTCGGTATTCACCGATTGCCTGATTGCCCGAAACACCATAACTGGCTCTTAGTTTTAATTGGTCAAGCCAAAGAACCTCTGAAAGGAAGTCTTCGCTTTGCAGATTCCAGCCCAGGGCAGCAGTTGGAAACCAGCCCCATTTGTTGTTAGCGCCAAACTTGGTTGAACCATCACGCCTGACAGAAGCAGAAGCATAATATTTTGAATTGTAATTATACTGAACCCTTCCAAAAAAGCCAATCAGACGGGACATACCTCTGTATGAAGCAATATCACCATACTTTACATCAACCAATGTTCCAAGGTTGTATGGCCCCGTAAAAGGTGACTGCGCATTGGTTCCCTGTGCTGAGAATCCATCATAAACCGATTCCTGCCATGAATAACCACCAATAATGTCAAAATTGTTATTTTCAATTTTCTTCGCATAATTTAAGGTTGCTTCAAGAAGCTTTTGGGAATTACTGCTGTATGCGCGTCTTCCGTAACCATTATCGGCAGAGGCAAATAAACCTGATGGCCTGAAATAGTTCGATACGTTATCATTGAGAAAATACCCGGTATTAATACTCGCGGTTAGTCCCTTTAATAGTATCATATCTGCTTTAACATTGCCGGCATAACTTTTTGCGTCACGGATATTGGTTACTTCATTGATCGTTGCAATCGGATTCTCATAATTGAATTCCCGCTGAGTTTTGTTGTAAGTACCATCCGCGTTGTAAACAGGGTCAGTTGGATTGTGAGAAATCGCCTGATAGATGATATCATCCTTATTCCATCCGCTGTAATTTTCATAATCATTATTTTCAAATGATGTTGTCAGGTTACCTGTCAAAGTGAGCTTCTCGTTAAATGCTTTGTGACTCAGATTCACTTTAGCATTTGTTCTCTCTTTTGAAGTTCCTTTCATAACACCCTGCCAGTTTGCATGAGTAATTGAAGCGTAATAGCTACTGGTTTCATTGCCGCCACTAAAACTCAGGTTGTTATCAGTCGTAATTCCTGTACGGTAAATTTCATTTTGCCAGTTTGTATTCGCACCGCCATCTATAAAAATACTATCCACTGTCCAGTTTGGGTGCTCAGGTAATGCAGCCACCAGTTTTTTAGCAGCAAAACCCCTGAGCTCATCTGCAGTAAGCACATTCAGCGTATTTGCTACCTTATCAAATGAGGTTTTACTATTAAAGGTTACCAGTGCTCCACCGTTTTTACCTTTTGAACTTCCTTTTTTCGTTGTAATTATAATAACACCATTGGCCCCCTGGGAGCCATATATAGCTGTTGAAGCTGCATCCTTAAGAATATTGTAGCTTTCAATATCTTCAGGTGCAATAGCTGTAGGATCTGCATTGGGTATACCATCAATTACAAATAAAGGTTGTGTTTTTGATTCGAAACCTGATGAACCGCGGATTTTAACAGCAAATCCTGAATTTGGATCTCCACCTTTCTTTGAAATAATAACTCCGGATGCTTTCCCCTGCAATCCCTGAATAGGATCAGTAAGCGCTCCCTGGTTAAGTTCCGATGCCAAAACATTGGAAATTGCTCCGGTTTTGTCAGTTTTCTTTTGTGTACCATATCCGATCACAAGTACTTCCTCTAGTTGAGCGAGGTCAGCTTTGAGCGAAACATTAATAGTACGCGCTGTGGTTACAACAATTTCCTGTTTAACATACCCAATGTATGAAAAAACAAGTGAAGTTCCGGCATCTACAGATAGTTCATAGTTTCCGTAAATGTCGGTTATAGTTCCCTGACTTGTCCCTTTTATCAGTATGTTAACACCGATAAGGGTTTCCCCTGTTGTGGCATCCTTAACAACTCCTTTTACAGGTTGAGTAGATTGCGCCGAAGCATTTACCACAAATGCAATCATCATGATCAGCATCAACAGGTTTTTGACAACATTTGACTTTTGTTTCATAGATTCTGTTTATTGCAAATTATTATTTGGTTGGTGGTTTAATTAGTGATTAGTAAACATAAAATTCAGTCAATAAATCTCCCTCAGTTTATGAAAGCATTCGGAACAGGAATAACCTCCTGCTTTATAATATGAATATTGTCCATATTAAAAGTCAACCTTAAAGGTTGCCCAAATTCGTCGTTAAATATATAAATAAACAAAGCACTTCTCATTAATTGCCGGATGAAATTAAAAAGATTGCATTATTAAATGTGAACAACATCTCATCCACAAACCAATAAGACTCCAAACAGCAGTTCAAAATTTATGACTAATTAACTTTTTGACTGCTTTCGAGCTACAATGTTAAGGAATTATTTATTATGAAACTATCTATTTTGCAAGGAATTCAGCGAATCAGCCAAAAAAAAATCTGCAATCGTTTCCGCAATCGTTTGCATTGAAAATTATTTTGTCAAATAATTTTCAATGCAACCCGAATTTACCCAAAAAAGTAGCAAACTGGAATATAATTTTTCATATACCTGACATAAAACGATGTATTTATTTATCTTTATCCGGAAAACAGCATAAAGCTTTTTATAAACGGTTATGAAATCAAATCTTATTTCAATCAATGATATAGCAAGGGCATTGGGAATATCCCCCTCAACTGTTTCAAGGGCTCTGAAAGATCATCCGGACATAAGTACGGAAACGAAAAGAATTGTAAAAGAATTTGCTGAGCAGGTTAATTACCGACCCAATGCCCTTGCTTTAAGTCTGAAGAGGCAACACTCAAACACACTTGGATTGATAATCCCTGAAATAGTTCACCATTTCTTCTCTTCGGTAATCAGCGGTATTGAAGAGCTTGCCTACGCCAAAGGTTACAGGTTGATTATATGTCAGTCTAACGAAGATTATCACCGCGAAGTGATCAATACCCAGGTATTGCTCGATAACAGGGTGGATGGTATTTTCATTTCGATGAGTAAGACTACCAAAGATCATGGTCATTTTAAAGACCTTATTGACAGTGGAATACCATTGGTTTTCTTTGACAGGGTGAGTGAAGAAGTTGAGACTGACAGGGTTGTTACAGCCGATTTCGAAGGGGCATTATTAGCTACCAGCCACCTTTTGGAGAGAGGATGCAAAAAGATTTTGCACCTTGCTTCTCCTCAGCATCTCTTAATAGGTAGGCTTAGGTTGGAAGGATATCAAAAAGCACTTGCCAATTATGGGATTTTACAGAATCAGGACTTCATTCTTCCCTGCGATACCCGGAAGGAAGTTTTTGATATGAAAGAAAAAATACTGAACCTGGCACCTGAAATTGACGGGCTCTTTGCAGTTAATGACTTTACAGCAATTGCTGCTATGCAGTTGCTTCAGGAAAATGGTTACAAAATTCCCGAAAACATTGCAGTAACCGGTTTTGGCAACGATCCAATCGCGAGTATTGCCTCCCCTCCCCTAACAACAATTGAACAAAGAGGGTTCGAAATGGGCAGGCAGGCAGTAGAAATCCTCATACGACGGATAGAAAACCCTTCAACTTTTATTGATTTTCAGACCAGGGTAATACCGGTATCGATTGAAAAAAGGGCTTCAAGCTGAAGGAAAGTAAAAAGTAAAAAGCGATGAGCTGAGCGCAGCCGAAGCTTAAAAAGTAAAAAGTAAAAAGTAAAAAGTAAAAAGTAAATAGTGATTAGTTACTGGAAAATATGGGCGAGAACAGGTTTTCAGATCAGTTATAAATAAGGTGCAATCATAAGTTGGCAGCATAACTCCGATTTTAACGTTGCTTCAGCAAAAATCAATCTTCAATATCTCAAGATAAAAATCAGCCTCAAAAGTTAAGAGAAACATTTCCGGCTTCTTATTGCTAATATTGATTTTCGCAGCCTGAAACAATTAGCTGGAGTATATTAAATCAGATGGTAACATACTGATATACAAATGTTTTAACGATAACGACCTCATTTATGCTCTGTTTAACACAGGCAGAGAACCGGGTAAAATCGTGTTAAATGAAGCGTTTGATTTCATTGACTTACTGCTTGGGAATGAGGTAAATTCCAGTTCAATTGAACTGACGGCAATGTTTGCAATGGTTCTAAGGAAGCTAAAAATCGCAACTACTTATATATTAATTACTTAAAGAAATATTTTCTGAAAAGATTGCTTAAATGGTTATTCCGGGAAAAGGTTCAGGTTTCAGAAAAAGTACGCAGTTATTCATCAGAAGGGTACGCCAGATAACTTTATACAGGCACTTATTCATTTCCCAAGCGAAGACCTTTATTAATCCTGATATTTGTAAGGTTTTATAATTATATCATAGTTATGAACCAAGGGCATCCCGGCCCCCTGGTTTTACTTAATCCCACCTCATTAGATGTCGTTTGAAAAACCTGCTCATCCCGGCAGGTTTTTTTTGTTGTAATCTTGTATTCGGAAGCAAAAGTGATCTTTATTATTTTTCAGTAACAGGAAATTGGCATCAGGATTAATTGAATGTCTGTTTTTTTTAACTGTTGACTATTTACAGAGAACCATTCTTCCTGATAAAATTTAGTAAGAATCCAATAAATAGCCGAACCGGAAGAAGCTTAATATCTTCTTCCGGTTCGAATAATATAAATAACTTTTATTGAAGATACCTACTTTTGGATATTAGGCAACTGAAGGCCATACCCTTTTTTCTTATCTTCAATTTTGAGCAGGAATGCGAATAGCAGAGCCAGTACCCCAAATGAAGTAAAAATAAGCATTGGTATAGTATAGTTGTAGGAAGTAACAACTTTGCCGGCAAGCATGGTTGTTCCTGTTATACAATACTTATCAAGCACCCAGCCAATCAATAACGGCACACCCATTAAACCAATGTTCTGAACCCAGAAAATAAGTGCAAAGGCAGTTCCCAACTGACGTTCAGGGATAATTTTGGGCACAGAAGGCCACATTGCAGAAGGTACAAGTGAAAATCCAATACCGAGAAGTATCACGTTAAAGATGGCAAAAATGTAATTGTTGAAAAATGATACTGAAAAGAGCAAATGAACTACAATGATAATTACAGCTCCGATTATCATAATAGTTGCCCCTTTCCCTTTTTTATCGTAGATACCTCCGAATAACGGAGTCAGAAGAATTGTTCCGAAAGGCAGAAGGCCTGGTATTGCACCAGCCCAATACGGATCAACACCAAACTTATTTACCATGAGATCCGTGGCATACTTAAGAAAAGGGAATACAGCCGAATAGAAAAGCACACATAATATTGCAATGTACCACCAGCCTTTATTTTTTACAATAAACAGAATATCGCTTAATTTGAAGTCTTCTTCAGGTACCACATCTTTACCAACATTATTGGCAGCAATTGATGCTTCAAGTTTCTTATCCTCAAAAGTATAAATGAAAAATGCAATTAGTCCAATGCAAAGCATGATCAGACAGATAAGGATTGGAGCTGATACGTGACCGAAATGCAAAGCAACCGGCAAAGAGGTTGAAATAGCCAGTGCAGTTCCCATTCGGGCAATAGAAATCTGAAGACCCATAGCCAGCGCCATTTCGTGGCCCTTGAACCATTTTACAATAATCTTTGATACTGTTATCCCGGCAACCTCAACACCGACGCCAAAAATTGCATAACCCAATGCGGCAACCATCACCTGAGACTTCCATCCCAATAACATACTACCGTCAAGAGAGTGGGTTGATACAGCCCAATACTTAAGAGCAGCACCTGCAACCATGATACTGGATGCCATTAATCCAGTAAAACGGACACCCATTTTATCAAGAATAATTCCTCCGATAATAAGAAAGAACAAGAACACGTTGAACCAACCATAAGCCGAAGTGAAAAATCCGTATTCAGTACTTGTCCAGGTGAGTTCATTTTCAAGCAGCCCTTTAAGTGGCGCCATTACATCGGCCAGATAATATCCGGCAAACATCGTAAATGATACTATCAGCAATGCAGTCCACCTGGCTGCTTTGGATTCGCTGAGCAATTTTGAAGCGTTTTCTGTCATAAAATGGTTAATTAAAGTTAGAGGATTTTTCTAAAAATTTGAATTCCACCTGCCGCCTCTTTTCAAAACACAAAAATGCTTTTTTAAGGCCGGTCAAATGTAATTAAATTTTTAAATTAGTTGTTAAACTAGTTATCTAATTTGCTATTTAAGGATGAGTTCAGTCTAAAAGGAAAAAAATATAGGAATATCACTTAAACAACAAATTACTAAATGACACAAAACGTTGTATATCAACGAGTAAAATTTGGTGCCCACCAGCTGGTTGATTGTGTTTTCGTGCCACTTCGACAGGCTCAGTGCATCGCCTGGTGGCAAAAAAAAAGACGTTTTTGTTCTGAGCTCATGGATCTAAGAGCCAATTCAGCGATTAATTAACATTGAATAAATCCAGCCCATGCTGCTAATTTTATACTTTTGCAGCGAACCACAGACGAACTATCTTAAAAAGAGAAACCCTCAATTTTACAACTTTCCCTAAATGAAAAGAACAATCCTTCTGGCATCCATAATATTGCTTGGTGGCCTGGCCCTGGAAGCTCAAAAAAACAATAACGCAAGAAGTAAGTCAAAAGAGAATCATCCTAAAAACATCATATTAATGATAGGTGATGGTTTGGGGCTCGCACAGATGTATGCAACCTATACCGCTACTCAGGACAACCTGAATATGGCCCGTTGCCCAAATATTGCCCTGGTAAAAACTTTTTCAGAAGACAATTATATTACCGATTCTGCGGCAGCAGGAACAGCCTTAGCCACCGGGCATAAAACCAACGATGGTATGCTCGGAATGAACCCTGACAAAACCCCCGTTAAAAGTATTCTGAAGTACGCTGAAGACAATGGGCTGGCAACTGGGCTTGTAGCTACATCATCAATTACCCATGCAACACCTGCAGCGTTTATTGCTTGCGTAGAAAACCGGGGAATGTCGGAAGAAATAGCGAAACAATTTCTTTATACTGATATAGATGTTTTTATAGGGGGAGGATATGATAATTTCAGGAAAAGGTCTGATAGCCTAAACCTTATTGATAGTTTGTTGGTCAGGAATTACCATGTTGTCAGAACAATTCCTGAGATGATGAATGTAAACCATGGGAAACTGGCCGCCCTGCTTTACCCAAAACATGCCCCTAAATTCTCTGAAGGTCGCGGTGATATGCTTAGTCTGGCTACTTCAAAGGCTATTGACCTTTTAGGCTCTAACGAGAAAGGCTTTTTTCTGATGGTTGAAGGATCACAAATTGATTTTGGCGGGCATGATAATGATCTCAACTATATAATCAACGAAACGATTGACTTTGATAAAGCGTGCGGTGTAGCAATGGATTTTGCAGAAAGAAACGGTGAAACCCTCATTATTATAACTGCCGATCATGAAACCGGCGGGCTCTCTTTACCTGGTGGTAATTTAAAAACCGGCAAACCTGAAGGTAAATTCTCAACCACTGATCATTCAGCAATTCCGGTTCCATTGTATTCAATAGGCCCTGGCTCAGAAAATTTTCACGGGTTTATTGACAATACCGATATTTTTAAAATCATGTATGAATTATTCGGATTTGCGACAAAAGTGAAAAAGTAATCACATAAGGCTAAACAACTAAAGATACTAATAATGATCATAGTAACGGGTGCTGCAGGATTTATAGGAAGTTGTCTGATTTCAGGACTTCTTGAAAAAGGATACACTAACATTATTGCAGTTGATGATTTCTCGAAAACAGAAAAATCAGGCAACCTTGAGGGAAAAGCAATTGCTGAAAAAATCGAGAGAAGTATCTTTCCCCATTGGCTTGACAGGAATGGACATAAAGTTGATTTTATTTTCCACATTGGGGCAAGAACCGATACCACCGAATTCAACATGGCCATATTCGATGAGTTAAACACCGGTTATTCGAAGAAAATGTGGGATCTGGCCACTTTGTTTCAAATCCCAATGGTATATGCTTCATCTGCTGCCACTTATGGCATGGGCGAATTGGGTTATGCTGATGATCATGATATCGTTGAAAGCCTGCAGCCTCTGAATCCTTATGGGGTTTCCAAAAATGATTTTGATAAATGGGTTCTTGAACAAACAGTGACTCCCCCGTTCTGGGCTGGTATGAAATTCTTCAATGTTTATGGCCCAAATGAATATCATAAAGCAAGAATGGCTTCTGTAATTTTTCACGCTTACCGGCAAATTAAAGAAAAAGGTACGGTAAAGTTGTTCCGCTCGCACCGGCCCGATTTTGAAGATGGAAAACAACTACGTGATTTTGTTTTTGTAAAAGATGTTGTTTCAGTGCTGATATTTATGATGGAAAAACAACCTGAGCCGGGTTTGTATAATCTCGGGACAGGCCAGGCACGGTCATTTGTTGATCTTGCCCTTGCCACTTTCAAAGCTTCAGACATTCAACCTGAAATTGATTTTATTGACACACCAGAAGATATCCGGGATAAATACCAGTATTTTACAGAAGCTCAAATGGGAAAGCTGAGAAATGCAGGGTATAAGGATTCGTTTACTTCACTCGAAGTCGGGGTGACGGATTATGTGAAAAACTTCCTTTCAAAGCACAAATTTTTATAACCCAAATTGAGCAATTTGAAATGGCAAATAGCTCAATCGTTCAAGAAATCGTGAGCAATTCACAGTAAAAGAGTATCATGGCTTTGGTGAATTGCAACAATTTGCAAATCGGGGTTTACCTAAGTAAAGCGCTTTTTCACTTTGCTCAAATCGCTCAACTTAGGTATAATCATTCCAGTTCTTGCTTCAGATCAAGGAGAAAATCCTTAATTTTCTGAAGGTTTCTCGCTACTTCTGCATGATCTGCTGTTTCTCCCGGGTTGGCCTTCAGTTTCTCACGTGCACCCTGCAAGGTAAATCCACGTTCTTTTACCAGATGAAAAATCAGGTGGAAATTGTCAATATCCTGTTTTGTAAAAAACCTGTTTCCCTTCTTGTTCCGGTAGGGTTTAATAATATCAAACTCCTTTTCCCAAAAACGGATCAGAGATTGATTAACACTAAACATACCGGCGACTTCACCAATCCTGTAATATACTTTTTCTATTTCCCTCTTTTTATAAGGCATCTGGCTTGGATTAATCGAGGGTTTGAGATGGTTGTTGAGAATACTCAATCATCAATCTGTATTCTTCCGGGGTTATATCATTGAAGAAGAAATTAACAGGGTCAATCGGTTTACCTCCTTTATGAACTTCATAGTGCAAATGGGGCGCTGTAGATTTTCCGGTATTCCCTACCTGCCCGATAACCTGGCCACGTTTAACCTTTTCTCCACGCCGTACACCCAATCTGGATAAGTGGGCATACACCGTTTCATAACCAAAACCATGATTTATGGTGATGATATTACCGTAGCCGCCAAAGGACCGTTCTGCCTGTGAAACCACACCATCGCCTGTTGCATAAACATCGGTTCCAACAGTGGCAGTAAAATCAATGCCTTCATGGAATTTTGAAACCTTATAAAAAGGATCAGTCCTGTATCCAAAATACGATCCAATACGCCTCAGGTCCTTATTCGAAACCGGCTGTATTGCCGGAATCGCGGCAATCAAATCTTCTTTTCGCTTTGCAAGTGCGAACACCTCATCAAATGATTTGGACTGAACATACAACTGACTGGTAATCAAGTCGAGTTTGCGGGTCGTATTGCTTATTATCTCGGAATTTTTAAAGCCTTCAAGTTTTGAATAACGGTCAGCCCCTCCAAAACCTGCTTCCCGCACGGAAGAAGGAATAGGTTCAGATTCAAAAATAACCCTGTATATATTATCATCCCTATCCTGTAGGTCAGAAACCACTTTTTGAACCTGTCCTAACCTGTCATTCAGAATTTTAAACTGCAACTCATACTGTTCAATCTCGCGTTGCATTATCCTTTCTTTAGGCGATTCAATAAAGTTATAGGCTAAAACCAAAACTGCCGTTGCAAAAACAAGTCCGGTTGCAAATACAGAGAGCATCCGGAAAATCTTTTGCTTCAGTGTTATCTGAACTTTTTCGATTTTCAGCGACTTTGTATTAAAATGATATCTGATCTTCGCCATCTATAGCTTAATACTCAATTTAAGTGTAAGTAAATCCGTTCTTTTTGAAACGTTGAGGGCAAAATTAACATTTTCAGTTAAATTTGCAGCCTTTAACAAGTTAAAAAATCTAAAATCAGCCATTGGCTGAACTCTATAAAATTACGCTTATGAACGCACAACAAATCAGGCAAACATTTCTGGATTTTTTCAAATCGAAAGAACATCAAATAGTTGATTCAGCGGCTATGATTATAAAGGATGATCCAACCCTGATGTTTACCAATGCCGGGATGAATCAGTTTAAAGATATCTTTCTGGGTAACTCACCCGTAAAATATCCGCGTATAGCCAACACCCAGAAGTGCCTGAGGGTCTCGGGCAAACACAACGATCTGGAAGAGGTTGGTCACGACACCTATCATCACACCATGTTTGAGATGCTGGGCAACTGGTCATTTGGCAATTATTTTAAAAAGGAAGCGATTGAATGGGCCTGGGAATTATTAACCGGCGTTTATAAAATCGACAAAGATCGCTTGTATGTTACCATCTTCGGCGGAGACCAGGGCGATAACCTTGGTGCCGATATGGATGCCTATGGATTCTGGAAAAGCTATATAGCAGAAGACAGGATTTTAAGGGGCAATAAAAAGGATAATTTCTGGGAAATGGGCGAAAGCGGACCTTGTGGCCCCTGTTCCGAAATTCATGTGGATATCCGTAATGATGAAGACAGGAAGAAAACCGATGGCTCGACGCTGGTTAACATGGGCGATCCGTTGGTAATTGAAATATGGAATCTTGTTTTCATGGAATTCAACCGCCTGGCAAATGGCAGTCTTCAGCCTTTACCAGCCCGGCATGTAGATACCGGAATGGGATTTGAGCGCCTGTGCATGGTTCTGCAAAAAAAACAATCGAACTATGATACCGATGTTTTTCAACCTTTAATTGAAGAAATTTCGAAGATTTCAGGAATTGCTTATGGCGCATCTCAGAAAAGTGATATCGCCATGCGGGTAATAGCAGATCACCTTAGGGCCATTGCATTCGCGATAGCCGATGGACAATTGCCTTCAAACAATAAAGCGGGTTATGTCATCCGCCGGATTTTAAGAAGGGCTGTCAGGTATGGTTACACTTTCCTTAACCTCCATGAGCCTTTTATTCACAGGTTAATCCCGGCTTTGGTCAATCAAATGGGCTATTATTTCAATGAACTGAACACCCAAAAAACGCTTATAGAAAAAGTAATTGCCGAAGAAGAAGCCTCTTTCCTGAGAACACTCTCCCTTGGGATTGGAAAATTCAATCAATACATAGAATCAAATTCCGATAAAGATGTAATTGATGGTGATTTTGCATTTGAATTGTATGATACCTACGGATTCCCGATTGATCTCACCGGCCTGATGGCAAGAGAGGCCGGAAAGGAAGTTGATATGGATGGATTTAGCAAAGGGTTACAGAAACAGAAAGAAAGATCCAGAAAGGATGCCATTGTTGATGCTGATGACTGGGTTGTACTTGAAGATAGTACCGGTGATGCTTTTATAGGTTATGACATTCTGGAAACCGAAACAAAGATTGCGCGTTATCGTAAGGTAAATTCCAAAGGAAAACAGTATTATCAGATTGTGCTGGCAAAAACACCTTTTTATGCTGAAAGTGGCGGTCAGGTGGGCGATATCGGTTATATAATGTCGGGCGATACAAAAATAGCCATATCGGATACCCGTAAGGAGAACAACCTTATCATACATATAGCCGAAGAATTACCTGCCGATCCACTGAAAGTTATTAAAGCCGTGGTTTCATCTGAAGCCCGCCAAAATACTGCCAATAACCATTCTGCCACTCACCTGCTTCATCAGGCTTTGCGTTCGGTGCTCGGAACTCATGTTGAGCAAAAAGGATCTTTTGTGAATCCGGAGTACCTGAGGTTCGATTTTTCGCATTTTCAAAAATTAACGGATGAGGAAATTAAGACAGTTGAGAAAATGGTAAACAGGCTGATTCGTGAAAATAACCTCCTGGATGAATCGCGCAATGTATCAATGGATGAGGCCAGGCAAATGGGAGCAATGGCCCTGTTTGGCGAAAAATATGGCGATTCTGTCCGGGTAATCAGGTTTGGAGAGTCTGTTGAATTGTGCGGTGGAACACACGTTCATGCAACAGGACAATTAGGTTTATTCAAGATTGTTTCTGAATCCGCTATTGCCGCAGGGGTCAGGCGTATTGAAGCAATTACTGGTGAAAAAGCTGAAGCATTTTTCACCGGTCAAACAGCGCTTATTGCTGAAATAAAGGAATTGGCTAAAAACCCGGTTGACCCAATCAGGGGAGTTAAAAACCTATTGGAAGAAAACTTAAAACTCCGTACTCAGATAGAAGAGCTTAACTCGTTAATAGTAACTGATCTTGCACACAAATATATTGGTGGGGCAAAGCTTGTAAACGATATTTTACTGATTTCCGAAAAAGTTTCGCTTGACCCGGCAGTAGTTAAAGACCTTGCATACAGAATTCTTTCGTCTGGCGATAACTTATTGGTCATACTGGTTAATCAATTTGGCGGAAAGCCGGGAATAACAGTAGCAATATCAGAACCGCTGGTTAAATTAAAAAATCTGAATGCCGGAAATCTGGTTAAGGAACTTGCCAGGGAGATACAGGGCAGTGGTGGTGGTCAGGCGCATTATGCCACAGCAGGCGGAAAAGATATAACCGGGGTTGACCGGGTAATTGAAAAAGTCCATGAGTTGTTTAGATAATTCAGCAATGAATATCAACTTATAAAATGGCTGAGTGTTGTTTTTTATTTATCATAACAGCTGATAATTACGAGTTTCCGGTGTTGGTGTAAAACATTTTTAGGATTAGCTTGTTATAAGCATTGATCTAAAGATTAAACAACATGTTTTACACATCAAAGCCAATGATTCAATATTCTATTAAAGATCTTGAGCAGCTTACCGGTATCAAAGCCCATACCATACGGATTTGGGAAAAAAGGTATCAGTTGATTGAACCAGAAAGAACTTCCACGAATATAAGATTTTATTCAGACAATGATCTGAAGAAACTGTTGAATGTCTCGACACTCAACAGGAATGGATTGAAGATTTCCTCCATAGTGACGATGAACAATGAAGAAATCAACGAGCGGATAATTGAGATATCCGAAACTTCACATGATTCCGATAATCAGATAGAACAGTTGATCGTTTCGATGATTGATTTAGATGAACAAAGGTTTGAACGTGTTTTATCGACCTCGGTTATTAAGATAGGGTTTGATGATACTGTTGTTAAGGTTTTATACCCATTCTTTGAAAAAATCGGCATTTTATGGCAGATTGGAACAATTTATCCTGCTCAGGAGCATTTTGTTTCAAATCTGATCAGGCAAAAGTTGATAATTGCCATAGATGGGCAAATTGGGAATAGTAAGCCGGCTGCAAAAACTTTCCTGATTTTCCTTCCCTCAAACGAATGGCATGAACTCGGACTTCTTTTTTATAATTACCTGGTCAAAAAGGCCGGAATGAAAGTAATTTATCTTGGTCAGTCAGTTCCATTCGAAGACCTTCTTGAAGTTTCTTCAAAACAGAAAATAGATTTTCTTTTAACTTCAATTACTACGCCGCTTACACTGAAAAAATATTCAGAGTACATTCACCAGTTATCATCGGCTTTTTCTGACAAGATAATTTATTTAAATGGCTACCAGACACACGAATATATCATTGAATTACCTTCAAATGTTAAATTGGCAGGTAACCCGAATGACTTCGTTGCAGAATTGCAGGCTTTAGCTTCAGAAAAACACGTTTGATCCATTTTAGCCCGAATAATTAGCGCTGCTAAGCCCTGCGGGGTTCACACTATCAGGTTAAAGATTTGCGAATTATTCGGGTTAGAAACTTTCTTAAATATCTTGATTTTGAAATTGTTAGTTTAGTTATTAATTATTTTTATTTTCTATAGACAACTTAATAAATATTTATTGACCCATTTTGGGCCAATTTTTAACAATTAAACTAAGTTCTTAATCTTTCATTTTCAGATCAATTTCTATTTTTAAACAACTTAATTAGTAGCTTTTACCAATTCGGGACAATGGTTGTCCTGAAATGGAACACATTTATGTAAATATTTTGTTTAACTTCAATAGAGCATAAACTTAACATTATAGAACCATTCTAATTAGAATTCTATTTCCCTATTTTTCAATCTATTACGATTTATTTCAATACCTTATTCATAATTATTCTAAATATTTTTCAACATTTTGCTTAAACTGTTTAATTTTGCACTATATTTGTTAAACACTTTACGTAACCAAAATTAATCAGCCATGACCGCAATTGAATTTAGCCACAAATTGATTAGTCTTCACGACAACCTTTCATATTTTGCCAACACATTGACCAATGACAGGGAAGAGGCCAAGGATCTTATACAGGATACTTATCTGAAAGCTTTAACGCATAAGGATAAGTTTGCAGATGATACAAACCTGAAAGCCTGGACTTACACGATCATGAAAAACACTTTTATTAACAATTATCGCAGGAATCAGAAAGCCAATACCATTGTGGACAATACAGAAGATCTGTATTATCTTAATATTCCGCGCAAATCTGATTTTGTTTCACCTGAATCTGAGCTTTCGACAAAAGAAATCAAGGCAGGGATCGCGAGATTGGAAGTTGATCAGCGCATGCCTTTTGAAATGCATACCGCAGGATACAAATACAAAGAAATCGCAGAAAACCTGAATCTTTCAATTGGCACTGTTAAGAGTAGAATCTTCTTCACCCGTAAAAAGCTCATGGAATCACTCAGGGAATTTCAAAGCTAATACCATGAAATTTTATACAAATAAAGCCATCCGATCGGTGGCTTTTTTTTATCAGCAAGTTTTCATTTTAACAGACTCAATGGGTATAAGGTATTGAAATGTAGAAAACTGAACCGGAGCCTGGTTTTGACTCTGCTCTCATTTCACCCCCAACAAGCTCAACAAATTTTTGCGAAAGCGTCAGTCCGAGGCCAATTCCGCCAAATACCCGGGTTGTACTGTCGTCAGCCTGCCTGAAACGCTGGAACAGAATATCCAGTTTTTCCTGCGGGAATCCAATACCAGTGTCACGCACATAAAACTCAACCATATCTTTGTCATTTAACTCATAACCAATTTCAATTGTACCTTCATTTGTGTATTTCAGGGCATTTTCAATCAGATTAAACAATGTCTGTCGTAATTTTTTAGGGTCGGTAAAAATTGTAAAACCTGCATCTTTATTGGTTTTACGAAGTCTGATCTGAATATCTTCTTTGCCGGTCAGGCTCTTCTCAAGATTAAAGAAAGTAACCAGGCTGGTTAATAGTTCGTTCACATGACATGGTTCCTGATTCATCCGGGCCAAACCCGACTCAATTTGAGCAATGTCAAATATCTCATCCATCAAACTCAGTAACCGGGTGCTGTTAATGTGTATTATATTCAAAAATTGTTTGCGTTCGCCCTCCTCAATTTCAGAATCAAGCAGTAGTGATGAAAAGCCCATAATTGCATTAAGTGGAGTTCTGATTTCATGCGACATATTAGCCAGGAATGCCGATTTAAGTTTGTCTGATTCCTCTGCTTTGTCTTTTGCCAATCCCAGTTCTTTCTGAGTTTTCAAAATTGACTTATTCTGTTCACTTAGCAGGGTAATCATTTGGTTTTTTTGTTTCACCAGTTTCAGATAATAAAAAAAGAAAGCAAGTAAGACAATAAGTAAGGCTGCAATTAATATGTTTAGAGCCATTTCGGTCTGTTATGTTATGTTAGGTTTCTTCTGGTTAAAGATGTCCTTAGTATTTATTTTTTAGAATCCGGATTCCCATGAAAAAACAAAATTTCCGGCCAAATATAGGTGAAAATTTGATTTATCCCTGAATGAGAATCCTCTGGAATGATCATTTACATTCGTCAGGGAGTAATGGTATGAATGCCAATGGGATAAGTGGACAGAATAATGTCTCTTAAAAGCATATACTGATCAGGATTGGCAACAAAATCTACCTGATTTGCATCAACAATCAATATCCTCATGTCAGTTTGTTGCCTGATATAATCAAAATAACCACTTTGGATTTTCTCGAGGTACTCATGCTCAATCTCCTGTTCGTAAGGCCTTCCCCGCTTAACGATATTGGTTTTCAAACGTTGCACTGAAACATAAAGATACACCAGCAGGTCAGGTCGGGGGAGCGAAAGATTGATTATGTTAAAAAGCCTGGAGTAAAGCGCATATTCATCATCAGCAAGCGTTTTGCGCGAAAAAATCAGTGATTTGTTAATAAAATAATCAGATATAATCTGAGGCTTGAACAGGTCATTAACTGAAAGTTCATCCCTGAGTTGCTGAAAACGGGCTGCAAGAAAAGAAAGTTCAAGGGGGAAAGCATATTTAGCCGGGTCTTTGTAAAATTTGGGCAGAAAATCATTATCCTCAAATTGCTCCAGTATCAACCGGGTATTGAATTCCTTCGATAGCATAGTGGCCAGAGAGGTTTTACCGGCTCCAATGGTTCCTTCGATCGCGATATAATTGTAATGCATAATTCAGAATCAAAGTTAGGTTAAAGCCGGACTATAGCTCCGTACTTCAAGTTTATCGGGACAACACCTGAGCAACCGATCAATGCTTAACCCTGAAACCGGATGTACCAGTCCGGGCGCAATCTCATTCATAGGCACCAAAACAAATTTTCGCAAATGAATGCGGGGATGCGGAACTTCAAGGTTTGATGATTTGACTATCATGTCACCATAAAACAAAATATCAATATCAATTGTCCTTGCTGAATTCCTTTCCCCATCGCGGGTCCGCCCAAGCCGTTGCTCAATGGAGAGAACATTTTCCAGCAGGTCCACCGGGTCTTTGTTGCTCTGAAGTTTAATAACCTGATTCAGGAATTTATCCTGCCCGCTGTTGCCCCATGGATCGGTTTCGTACAAACCTGATGATAAGTCAATCTCAGCTATTTCATTAGCTATCAATTTTATAGCATTCGAAATATTTGAAGAACGGTCGCCGAGATTACTTCCAAGAAGTAGAAAAAGATCATTCATCAGGTAAATTTATTAAAAAGCAAAAGTAATCAGCTTTAAACTAATTGTATGCTTTCGTAGTATAAACTTAGGAAAAATATTTCAGTCAGTTAGTTCATTTAGAGATTGGGGGATTGCTATTTGTATCCATTTCGGGAATGAAATATTATGGCAAATATTTATTACGGTCTGAAAGAGTGTAATGAACACACACGCGCTCTGATAAAATTTTAACTCAATAAAAAATAATTACGCACAATGATTTATCTTTGACCCAAATTGAGCGATTTCAGCCCGGATAATTAGCTCTGCTGAGCCCTTTGGGGTTCACAAATCTATAACCCAGGTGTCTATTTTTCTTTATTGACTTTTCGGAGAAGGCTCAACCTTAAAAAGTGAATTATTCTGACGACAAAGAAAAACTAAAATTCTGGTGTACTTCGTTTTCAAAATTTTACTTTTTCCAGGTTGTGGTTAATAATAAAATCGCTTAACTTAGGTTTGACATGAATATAAACTAAATCCATAAAAAAATGAGACAATTCTTCAAGTTTATGCTGGCTTCCATGGCAGGATTTATTCTTACCGGGATAATTTTCTTTTTTATTGCCATGGTGATTATTGCATCGGTGATTTCTTTTGCCAGTAAAGAAGAAGTTAAAATCGAGCAGAAGACACTATTACACCTGAAATTTGATGAAGCCATTCCGGAAAGAAGTCCGGCCGGCCCTATAGCATTCAGTACAACTTCTTTCTTTTCAAAAACCTCTACCCCTGGATTACTTGAAACAATGGATCTAATAAAGCAGGCTGCTGAAGATGATAAAGTAAGCGGTATTTTGCTTGATTTGAGTGACATACCTTCCGGCATGGCGACTCTTGAAGAAGTTAGGGATGCATTGCTTGATTTCAAAAAATCGAAAAAATTTATCGTTGCCTATGGTGAGACGTATTCGCAAAAAGCCTATTACCTGGCAACAACTGCTGATGTGATCTGTGTTAACCCTGAAGGAAGCATTGATTTTAAAGGGATGACCGGCGGAGTTGTCTTTATTAAAGGCTTACTAGATAAACTGGATGTTAATGCCCAGATAATCAGACATGGAAAGTATAAAAGCGCCATTGAACCGCTGATTGGCGATAAAATGAGTGCTGCAAACAAAGAACAGACTCTTAGCTATGTCAATGCAATCTGGCAGCATATTTCAAACGGAATCGCCACGGCCAGAAATATCGATCCGGCCCGTCTGCAGGTTTACGCAGATTCATTGTTAATTCAGACAGCAGATGATGCCTTAAAGTATAAATTTGTTGACCAGATTACTTATAAGGACCAGCTGCTTGATCTGCTAAAAGAAAAACTAGGTCTCAAATCATCCGAAAAGGTCGAAATGGTTAGCCTTGAACAATACAAGGATGTTCCGTCAACCAAAGAAAAAAAACGGTCAAAGGATAAAATTGCCATCATTTACGCAGTCGGCGATATTGGCACTGGCGAAGGCACAGATCAATCTATCGGGTCTGACAAACTTTCAAGAGCCATTAGAAAAGCCAGGCTCGACAGCACAGTAAAGGCTATCGTATTCAGAATTAATTCACCAGGCGGCAGTGCACTCGCTTCGGATATAATTCTGCGCGAAATAAAACTGGCACAGGAGGAGAAACCGGTTATAGTCTCAATGGGCGATTATGCTGCCTCAGGTGGCTATTACATTGCCTGTGCTGCTGATACCATTATCGCAAATCCAACCAC
>JBBQBC010000011.1:0-33784 GCA_038317155.1 Bacteroidales bacterium | reverse complement strand
CAGCTTGCAGGCTAACATTGAGGCTTCGGCATGGGACGGTGAGTGGTATAAACGTGCCTGGTTTGATGATGGAACACCTCTTGGATCAAAAGTAAACAGCGAATGTCGCATTGATGCCATAGCTCAAAGTTGGTCGGTTTTATCAGGGGCAGCAAATATTGATCGGAAGAAAGAAGCAATGTCCTCTCTGGATAATTATCTGGTAAATAGGGATATAAGGCTTATTAAATTGCTTGACCCGCCTTTCGATCTGGGAGGACTTAATCCTGGTTATATCAAAGGGTATGTGCCTGGTGTGCGTGAAAACGGTGGGCAATATTCGCATGCTGCTATATGGGCGCTCATGGCTTTTGCTGCCCTGGGTGACCGGGAGAAGGTTTGGGAATTGTACAGTATGATAAACCCTATCAGCCATTCTTCCAACGCGGAGGCTGTTAAGATTTATAAGGTTGAACCTTATGTGATGGCAGCAGATGTGTATGCCAATGAGACCCACAAAGGCAGGGGAGGGTGGACCTGGTACACCGGTTCTTCCGGCTGGATGTATCAGTTTATTATTGGGTCCTTGTTGGGCATAGAATTAAATATTGATCAATTGAAACTGAATCCATGCTTTCCATTGGAATGGCCTTCTGTATCTATTGTATATCGCTATGGTAAAACAACATACAAAATTACGGTATATCAAGAAATTACCGATAAAGAAACCTGGTGGAAATCGAACACTACTGAGGGTTCGGGTAATATTATAACTTTGGTTGATGATGGTTTGGACCATGAAGTTGAGGTTCATATCCACGTTTCAGCCTAAACTTTATCAACCGTTAATTTTAATATCGAAACCCTTCATCATTCAATTGGTGGAGGGTTTTTGTTGGCTGATACTTTTATACGAACCCCTTTATTTTTACTGCCAATCCAATTTTCAGTTGGGTTTTCAGTTCTGGTTCTGCTCCTAAAAGTCCACTCTTTGTCATCCTGAGCAAGGTTATTGAGCACTTTGACGAACCAAGTCGAAGGGTGCAACTTATTCATTTTGAATGCATTTCTGCTATGCTCAATTTGATAGATTTCGTTAAAAACAGAGCTTTTAAAGTTGCAACCACAATCATTTCAGGCTTTCCCAAAATACCTCTACCGGATGCAGTGACTTTCGGCCGGTTCCATCCATGATCTGGTGGCGGCAACTGGTGCCGGGAGCAGCAATAGTGGTTTCCTGTGCTGTCTTCCTGACCTCAGGAAACAATACCAGTTCACCTACCTTCATCGAAACATCGTAATGCTCTGCTTCGTATCCAAACGATCCGGCCATGCCGCAGCAGCCAGACTTAATTTCGTCAACCTGGTAATTGGCGGGCAAAGTGAGCATTTGTTTTGTTGAAGCTGTTGATGCCAGTGCTTTCTGATGGCAATGGCCGTGGAGGCGGATGTTGCGTGGGTTTTCCGTAAACATATTATTATTGATATGTCCGGCATTCACTTCGCGCATAATAAAATCATCGAACAGCAGGCAGTTTTTCGAGAGCCTGATTGCTTTCTCTTTCAAGGATCCACGGGTCAGGTCAATGTACTCGTCACGGAAGGTGAGAATGGCCGATGGCTCAATGCCAAGCAGTGGTGTATCTTCAGTTATCAGGGGTTCCAGCAGTCCGATGTTCTTTTCAGCAATCGCTTTTGCCTTGCGGACTAATCCTTTGCTCAGGAATGTGCGCCCACTTTCATTATGGTTGGGAATTTCAACCCTGTAGCCCAGTTTATTCAATGCCCTGATGGCACTGATGCCCACTTCCACATCGTTGTAGTTGGTAAATTCATCGGCAAAGAGGTAAACCAGCTTTCCACCAGCCGGGTTCTCATTGTTTTTCCGATGCCACGACCTGAGCGTGGTCTTGTATAGCAACGGAATCGAACGTTTCGGGGCAAAGCCAAGCGTTTTCTTCATCAATCCCGAAAGGAGAGGATTTTTGAGGAAGAAATTATAGAATCGGGGTAATATACTTCCAAGTTTATTGAAGCTGGTAATATAAGCAATCATCCTGGCTCGCAGCGGTACCCCGTTGGCATCGTAATAGTGCTGCAGGAATTCAGCCTTGTATTTGGCAATATCCACATTCGACGGGCATTCCGACTTGCAGCCTTTGCACGAAAGGCACAGGTCCATGATCTCATAAATCTCCTGATGATCAAATGGGTTGGTTTTTTCGGATCGGGTAAGAAATTCCCTGAGGATATTGGCCCGGGCCCGGGTGGTGGTATTTTCATCGCGGGTGGCCTGGTAACTGGGGCACATGGTGCCGGCAAACTGTTCCGATTTACGGCAGTCGCCCGATCCATTACATTGCTCGGCAGCGCGCACAATGCCAAGGCTTTCTGTGAAGTCAAATACGGTATCGATTTCCCTGGTTGGCTTGCCCGGCTCATAGCGCAGACTGGCATTCATAACCGGGGTATCGGTAATTTTACCAGGATTGAAAATGCCATCAGGGTCCCAGGTTGCTTTTATCTCTTTTAAAAGTCCGTAGTTATGGTCGCCCAGCATCATCGGAATAAATTCACCCCTAAGGCGGCCATCTCCATGCTCGCCGCTGAGTGAGCCACGGTATTTCTTTACCAGTCTAGCAGTTTCAAGGGCCACTGTATGAAATAATTCTACATCTCCCGGGTCTTTCAGATTAAGCACCGGACGCAGATGAAGCTCTCCGGTGGCAATGTGGGCATAGTAAACGCAATCTAGTCCCAGTTTTACCAGCATTGCCCTGAAATCGGTCATGTAATCAGGTAATACAACCGGGTTCACCGCGGTATCTTCTATCACAGCTACCGGTTTTTTATCGCCTGGAACGTTTGAAAGGAGCCCGAGGCCTGCTTTACGCAATGCCCACACTTTGTTGATATCGGGTCCATAAATCACCGGGAAATGATATCCATAGCCTTCTTTCCGCATATCGGCTTCCAGTTCTGTAGCCAGTTTGTCCACAGCATCGCGGGTTTCCAGCGCAAGTTCTACAACCATTATGGCAGCAGGCTCTCCTTTGATAAAGAAGCGGTTTTTGCGCTGTTCAATATTGCCTTTGGTGCGTTCGAGAATAAAGTTGTCAATCAGCTCAACTGCTACCGGATTGTGTCGCAAAGCCACCAAATTGCCCTTAAAGGCATCCTCCAGTGTTTCGCAGTGAATGCAGATCAGCGCTTTTTCTTTGGGAGGCAGCGGAACAAGATTGAGTTTTATTTCGGTGCTGAAAGCAAGGGTGCCTTCAGAGCCGGCCAATAACCGGCAAAAGTTAAAGGCATGCTTCCCGGTGGTAAAAGGTTCTGATTCAAGCAACAGGTCAAGCGCGTAGCCGGTGTTTCTTCTTTCAATCTCAGGATCCGGGTACTGAGCCCTGATTTCAGCCTGGTTTGCCGGATTCCGCAACATATCTCTGACCGACCTGTAGAGTGTACCTTCCAGATTCTGAAGAACGCATTTTTGTTCAAACTGTTCATTGGTCAGAGGGCCAAATTCAGCTTCTGATCCATCGCTTAACAGCGCTTTTATCTCCAGGGTATGGTCGCGTGTGCTTCCGTAAACCAGCGAATGCGAACCACAGGAATTGTTTCCAACCATTCCCCCAACCATACAACGGTTGGAAGTTGACGTCTCAGGCCCGAAGAAAAGGCCATGCGGCTCCAGTATTTTATTGAGTTCGTCCAGCACAACCCCTGGCTGCACCCTGACCCAGTGTTCCTCAACATTAAGTTCCAGCACTCGTGTCATGTACTTCGATATATCAACAACCAGCCCGTGGCCAACTACCTGTCCGGCAAGTGAAGTGCCCGCAGCCCTTGGGATCAGGGGTAGCTTCATTTTCGAAGCAAAGGCAATCAGTGTCTTCAGGTCCTCATCATCTACAGGCCGGCAAACAGCGGCAGGTAGTTCTCGGTAAGCCGAAGCGTCGGTGGCATACAATATGCGCATACTGTCACCGGTATAGAGGTCGCCCTTGAGCCGGGCGCGTAATTCATTCCATTTATTGACGGGGATCATACTGATTCTTTCAGATTGGTTTTATCATTGCCCGCGTCTGCCTTGCCTCGTGGTAATGTCGCGGGGAATGGTGCAGGCCCAATGCGCTGTTACTTCTATTTGCTGTTCAAAAGTATATAATTTATACTGAACCGGAAAGATTAAAAACTGATTCTATTTTTACCCTTTCTGAATCAGAAATTTCTGTAGTAAACGATGTGGCAGAATGTTTGTGCTTCCGGTTTCAATCAATTCCTGATATGATTTCAATTGGTTTGGATGATCCGTAAATCTGGTAAGCAACAATGATTTTATAATTCAATATATTACATATTATAAGGCCCATTTAATATCCGTCTTTGAATTGATTGAAATTCCTTTCTATTTCATCTTTTAAACGCTTTTTTTTGGGGGGCTTGCCAGAAATACCTTCAGTATTTATTCTTAGTTCGTTTAATTGCTTTACCTACAATGAAAAACAACAAAGCAAATAACCATAGGGGCCAGAAAAAGAATCCTCCTATTAAACAACTTAAAACTAAAAAAGACAAAAAATAAATTAAGTATCTAGAATTCGATTCACCAATCTGTCTTTCACAGTGCCTGTATATTTTAGCATTGCCTTGCTGATCAGTTTCTGCATAATGCGGACAAGTTTAATAAGACAAATCTATGCAAATTTATTTTTCGGTTATGGCCAGCAACATTTATAAATAAAATAGCAAGCTGCCTTTCTGTTTAGAAGGTATATTGGGCGTGATCTCCTTATTGATTCTTTTCTTCCCGAAATCAACAATAAAAACTTAATACTTTGGACCTTCTCCCCAGAAATTCGAAAACTCATCGGCATCCTCGCCGTACGACTCCACAATCGTATTCTCTTTCATTTTGATTGTGCATTGTTTCCCGGCAATTTGAGAGAAAATAATCGTAAACTCCACCTGCTTTCCATCTATCATCAATACCTCTGCCAGGTCTTTTCTGATTTTGGGAACTCCCAGGTTGGCATGGCAAACAGGGCAAAAGAAGTCAATGTGTTCACCATCCGCGTATTTGAATGCAGGTACATGCAGAATAGAATAATTGCCAAGTTCGGGGCTGAACAGTACCAGACCCCTGATGCCCTTTTCTGTTAGAGCTGAGAAAATCAAAGAATTTTTGATCTTAAGATCTGCCCTGCATGAAGGACATAGAAAGCGGTTTTCCATAGTTTGTTTTATTTATAGCCTTATTAAAAACTGATCATCTTGTTAGAATATCCGGTTATTCAACGAACCTGCAGGTCTCAGGCTGTATACGGCCGGTTGAATAAAGTAAAGGTAAGGATAAAATTAAGTGTTTTTAGCGAAATTTCTGAAATAAAATTTAAGAAACTTTCTAAATTTTATATTGTTGTATTTTTACTCCTTTTAGATAAGGGGGAGCATCTTCTTAAAACAGTTATCCTGTTTAAAAAACAATCCATTTCCTATCAGAAAATGCGCCCTATCTATTGCCTGGGAGGGTTGGGCCTGCGCGCTGATATAAAATTTAATTGGGGGAGGTTATAAATACGCCAACCTTCCTGAAATCAGATTTACCGATGTTCATTCACCCTAGAATTATTCCTGCTCATCACCCATTTATTCCCATAAATCATATTACATTTCGAAACAAAACTTATTAATTATATGTTTTCATATAATTCAAAATATATTTAAACATGAAAAACATTTTTACCCTCCTGCTCCTCATTTCCCTTCCGGTTGTTTTACTTTCTCAATCGCCTGAATATTCGTGGCGCTATTACCGACCCGGCAACACTGGAATCCAGGGAGATGATGCTACTGCTCTATGGGTGGATGAAAACGGAGATCCATATATTGCAGCCAATACTGGCAACTGGGGTGAAGGCGGCTTCGCAAAGTTCAGCCAGTCAGATAACCAATGGATCAATTATTCGAACGTAGATCATCAAATACTGGGTTCCTTTGACAATGCCGAAGTTCAGATTCTGGATATCGTTGAAGATTATGACCACAATTTATGGATGGGCAATTTTACGGGAGCACTGAAATTTGACCCGCTGGCAGGTATCTCTTCGGTCGAAAAGTTCAACGCCGGTAATTCTCCGCTGCAAGGTTTCACTTACGATGTTGACCTGGCGCCGGACAGCACCCTCTGGTTTACCAGCGGTGGACTAGTGCGTTACAATCCGAAAAGTACGCAATGGTCAACCTGGGAAGGCTCAAATACCCGGATTGCCGTGCAGCCCAAACCAGATGGCAGCTACCTGGTGTGGTCGGCAGACACCTATTTCGGATATGTTTTCACTTTTAACAGCGTAACAGAACAGTATTCTTACTACACACCTGAAGCAATCGGTGATATCGCAGGTTTGCCGGGTAAGGATTGTGTGGATGATGCTGGTAATTTCTGGGCATTGCGCATGTCGTTTGATGGAAACTGGGAAACCCTGGAATATCAGCGCCCTGATGGCACCTGGGTTTATCC
Source organism: Bacteroidales bacterium (assembly GCA_038317155.1). GTDB lineage: Bacteria > Bacteroidota > Bacteroidia > Bacteroidales > Lentimicrobiaceae > Lentimicrobium. The sequence continues at coordinate 27,285 of JBBQBC010000011.1, read as the reverse complement.
AACCCCGCCGTATGAAAATGTAAGTTTCTACATTGATGCATTCAAAGCGTATGGAAACGGAAATGCCTTATTGGTGACCACTACCGGTGAATCCTGGATGTTCGACGGAACAGTCTGGCATAATTACGGCACCTGGCGGCCTGGTGAATTTACGCAATCTGTTGATGCAGACCAGCAGGGCAATGTATGGGTATGCGGTATAGGTGGGGCCGCGAAACGAGATGTAAACACCGGTGAATGGCAGCGATATAGAATAACCAACACTTCACAGATAGACTATTTCGTCGAGGACTTTTCAGTGGACATCGCAGGAAATGTTTGGATGACCGGGAACGCCGGTACAGGTGTGGGAGGGTTTCAGATGTTTGATGGCACCCGCTGGACAGGTTTTAATCCTTACACTTATGACCTGGGGTATCCTTTCCCCTACCAGGCCGACAATACTCAAGCCATTTGTGCAAGGCCATCGAATGGAGACGTTGTCTTTAATCCCACCTTTAATGGAATTCATGCCTGGGACGGAACCAACTATTTTCCGCTTGAAGATTTACTCTCTACCTCAAAAGGATTTGTGGAAGACTCTCAGGGAAGGTTATGGAGCCTGGGAGAGTATTTCAATCTCAGATACTATGACGAAAGTGTCCCCGAATGGATAACTCTACCCATCGTCGGGTGGGGAAGTCTTATCAAAAAGGATCCCACATTACCGGGGACAATCTGGGCATCTACCGACCTTGAAATACTTCGGACAGACGGGGTCAACTCACTGAGTCTCCCGATTGAGAACTTTCCGGGTAGTGGAGCCTGGTTTACCGGACTTGCTATTGATAATGATGGCATTGTCTGGACAGGCACCTGGTCGCAGTTTACCACCACAGGCAGCACACTAATCCGGTACGATTCAAATACCGGCCTTTACCAGACATGGTCTTACGACGAGGGCTGGCCATTTCCGGGTGAGCATGTCAGGCCTATGACAGTTTCACCGGATGGACGGCTCTGGATGCAATACGACTCTGAGTATCCTTCAACAAATGCCGGTATTCTGGCATACGACGGCGTAAATATCGAAGTATTCCCATCTTCCCCGGGCGGTTTCCCACAATGGGGCGGGTTGCCGAATAGCAGCATTAAAGATATAAAAGTCCGCGAAACGGAAGGTAGTTATGAGTTGTGGATGAGTTGCATGGGAAGAGGAATAGCAGTGCTTACTGTAATTACCGACCCGGTTGGCGTTGCAGAAAAGCTAAAACCAGCACCAGAAAGTTTGCTTTCAGTTCATCCGAATCCGGTCACGGATAAGGCTGTGATTGAATTCAACAACGACCAGCCTGGCATGGTTCAGTTGCAGGTGTATGATGTACAGGGTAAAATGATAAAGGTGCTGAACAGCGGCCCGCTCAGCAAAGGCCACCACACCATCACCTGGGACCTTACCAGTCAAAGTGGCCAGCATGTCGGAACCGGAGTTTATATTGCAAAATATACCAATGCCGGCACTTCCGGATCTGTAAAGATTATGGTGAGATAATAATTTGCCGGAATCGTCCATGACCGTAATGTTTGCCTGCGTCTTATTTTCTGACGCAGGCTGTTTTTTTTGTGCAGATCTGTATCCCATGCTTCCATAGCAGTGTAGTCCGTATGTTGGCCTGCGTCTTATTTTCTGACGCACCCAGTTTTTTATTGTGCAGATTTGAAACCCATGCTTGCAGTGTAATGTTGGCCTGCGTCTTATTTTCTGGATGCAGGCAGTTTTAATTCCGGTGCATTTTCACTACTGGCAAGCGTTTCCGCCTCATTTGGCAGGGTAGGTCCGATGCGTACTTATATATTTCAATTCACATCCTCCTTTAGATCATCAATCCCTCTGTTTAGCAATTCAGTGAGTTTATTCTGGAGGGTCTGCTTATCGGGCAGGTAGAGCTGGTATTTACTGACAAAAAGCTGAGAGCTGATGTTGTGCATGGCATACTTTACTAACAATTCATCCTTTTCTTTTGCTAACACAATACCTACAGGCGGGTTATCGCCTTCTGAGTTTTCTTCATTTTCGAAATAACCGAGATACATATTCATTTGTCCTACATTTTCATATCCGGATTCATCTTTTTTCAAATCAATTAATACGAAACATTTTAGAATGCGATGATAGAAAACCAGATCTATAAAGTGCGGGCGATTTCCTAAAATAATACGGTATTGTCTGCCGATAAAGGCGAAGCCTTTGCCCAGCTCGAGCAGGAATTTTTGCAAATGACTGATAAGCAGGGTTTCCAATTCCGTTTCAGACAAATGATAGGGCTCGGGTATTTGCAGAAAATCAAGCACATATGGCTCCCGGATCAGGTCGGAAGGGGAATTGATAACCTGCCCCAGCTTTGCCAATTGCATAACATCTTCTTTGTCTCTGGATGCGGCCAGACGAAGTAACAAGGCCGATTTCTTCTGACGTTTTAGTTCCGGGATAGACCATTTTTCTATAATTGTCTGCTGCAGGTAAAACCTCCGCTCTAACTTATCGGAAATCTTCAGTAATTCAACATAATGCGACCAGCTTAATAAGTGAGAAGGCTTCTCACTTATTGGGAATTCAAAATAAAAAAGCCTCATATAAATAAGGTTACTTCTGCTAAAACCTTTTCCGAATTGAACTGACAAATCCCGGGAGAGATTGTCAATCAGCGCTTTTACATATTCAGCTTTTGTATTTCCATCCTGTTCAAATTCGACAATATATTGTCCGATTTTCCAGTAGGTATTCACCAGATGCTGGTTAACTGCAATGCTGGCACTGTTCCTTCCCTGAGTAAAGGTTTCTTAAATTTTTCAAACAAGTTGGCTGTAATTATTATTTTCAGCTATATGCATAAGGCACCTTCTGTTTTTTAATCTATGATATTGTTCAGTCCCTCGTAAGTGGCGGAATATAGCGGGTTCTGAGAGTTATCGGAATCATAGCTTGTCCCGCTCTTTCATCGAAACCGGGTAGTTCCGGGGATATGAAGTCCTGTTTATTAGCAAACGTATTTTATTGTTGTATTATTAATTACTCCATTTAATTTTTAAAGGAAATAAATACCTAGTATATACATTTTCTTCATAAATTTTGCCTGGAGTCCAATTATTCATTTTCATAAACACTTCTTTAACTTTTCTTTTGCATTCATCGCTGTATCCAAACCTCAAGAATTCAACATCTGAAATTTCCAAAGATGATGAAATAGTAAAATAATAATGGGTGTCAAAAATATATTCTTCTTGTTGTTCTTGACATTCTGAAAGAATTGGAGTAATACGTTCCATGAAAAATTCTAAATAATCGTTGTTTTTGTCACTTTATTTTGGCTGTAATTCTAGATTTTTTAATTCATAATTCGTATCACAATGTTGAATACTACCTTGACCAAAACAATTCAGTATAAGAAACTGTAGAATTAAAGTTAATATTATGCTTTTCTATATTTTAATTTTCAAACGATTTTTTTTATTCTCTTTTATCTTACTTCTTGATGTTTAATAATTAGCTGGTATCCGATATTTGAAAGCCGATACTTTATGTTTGCTAACTTGATGCTAAGTTTAATTCTTCCTGTTTGCAAATCCTTATACCCGTGTTCAACCAAATATTCCTTTTCGCTTAAAAAAGTCCTGCAAACTAGGCAAAAATTAATAACCGTTGGTAATTTTTCCGGCAATCACAATCCGTCAGATATTGCTTTATACCTGAAGAATGCTGAACCTCAGCACTCCTACAAAACTCGTAAAAATAGTTTTCAAATCAAAACCGGCAATCGAAATAAATAAGGATTGGATTTTTTTTTGTTACGGAAATCCGGCATTCTGGAATTCTACCACTAAACTTCTTTTAGTGATTGCAGGCATTATGTCGGTTTTCGGATAACGGGGAAACGGATACCGCTGGCTTTACTGGCGCACCTTAAGACCCCAAATTGCTTAGCCTGTGTTCTGCCTTAGTGTGGTAAGCTCAATTTTCCGTTAAGAAATCTTTCCAAGTGCAAATTTTTGTTTTTAAAACTTTCTTAAGAACCAATAAGTCCGAATCACCGCAAGGCTGAGAATTACGGGCCGGTGGCTGAGTGTTTTTCGAAACGATAGTTGTTCATAAGGCAAAGTCTTCCCCGAAAAATGTATCGAAGCCACAAGGCTGAGAATTACGGGCCGGTGGCTGAGTGTTTTTCGGAAAGACAGCTAGTCATAAGGCAAAGTCTTCCCCGAAAAATGTATCGAATCCACAAGGCTGAGAATTACGGGCCGGTGGCTGAGTGTTTTTCGAAACGATAGTTGTTCATAAGGCAAAGCCTTCCCCGAAAAATGTATCGAAGCCACAAGGCTGAGAATTACGGGCCGGTGGCTGAGTGTTTTTCGGAAAGCAGCTATTCACGCATCAAGGCATTGTTGCATCGCACAAAAAAAACCTGAAAGAAGATGCTGTCAGGATTTTTTATTCCGAAAGGATGGAATCTTATTTTTTATAAAAGTCCGTACTCTCAAAAATTTTATCAGCAGATTTGGCGATAAATCCTGAATAGAGTTTTCCATCCTTATCGGGATAACGCATGGCGAATTCATAGTAGCACGAGGGGATTTCGAAAGTTCCTTCCCTGAATTTCACCAGTAGGATGCCCGCCATTATGCTGGATTGCTCAAGCAGTTCTTCAGGTGTACCTTTTACTTCCCCACCGGAGCCGTTGATGATAAAACCGTTGTCTTTCAGAAACTGGTTTACTTTATGGATGTTATTATATTTTTTAAGGCCATTGATGCTTACAGTAAAATGGTTGGCCCTGAACCCATAAACATAAACCCAGGCAGCATATTCCGACTCCTTGCGCAGAGTTTCATAGACCTCGTATGATGGCGTTCCCCAGAGATTACCGGCATAGATTAGTTCGCTTTTGCCGGTCATGCCCGACGGAATGGCATCGATCAGGCCTTTTACCGTTTCCTGAAGGAAAGGAGAGAACTCTTCTACCATTAACTCGCTGATAAAAACCCTTGGCGCATCTTTGAAGGTTTTGTGCTCAAAGTGTTTGGCATTCAGTTTCTTCTGCTCGAAATAGTAAGAACCTTTGTATTCGTAACCGACTTTCAGAAACTCCTGCGAAAGTACTTCGACATTGAGTCGTGAATCGTTGAATGTGCGGAAGGCAATGTGGTCGTTGTAAATTGTTTCTCCTTCCGAGATAAATAAATCATAGACCCTTTTTGCAGAAGGGTTCTGTGAAATGTAATCGGCCCATAGCCTGTCAAATACCTGTTGAGCTTCCATATATAAAATGAAATTTATGTTATAATCCTGATAACAATTCTCTTTGCTGAATGTTCATGAAAAGGCTTGCTATTTAAAACAAAGCGGACACCAGCTCTTCAGCGCTGACATTTAGAAAATAATCCTGAATTTCAAATCCTTTGAGCTTTTCCCTGATATGACTTTCCGAATGAACGGTCCCGGTAAGGGCTTGTTCTATGTCAGCGGGATCGAGCTTGTTGAAATAGTCACCATAAAATTTCGCCTTTTCAATAATACCGTTCGTAACCTCAAGGGTGACTTCGAGCTTGCCCCCATTGGTTTTTACTGCCTTCCTGAAGTTGTATCCGGGCGAATAGCCAAAATTCCATTCCCAGGTTTTATATTTCTCGTCTCTGAGCCTGGCAATTTTTTCAATATCCGCTACTGAAAAATTGTAAAGTTCTGCACCGGAAGTTCTTTCCATCATATGCTGCAGGATCATATCCCTGAACTCCAAAACCGACAGCGGCTGTTTCAGGTGCTCACTGATGTTGGTAACCCGGCTCCGCACCGACTTAACTGCTTTGTCCTGAAACTTTGAAGGATCAACATTCAGGGCATTCGATAAATCGGTCATCATGGATGAGAAAAGAAGTGTACCATGATGCAGCACCCTATTTTTGAAAACATGTTCAGCATTGCCTGAGAACTTCCGGCCTTCAATGGTAAGATCGTTACGCCCTTCAAATCTGGCGTCTATGCCAAGCTTTTGCATAACCTCAAGAATAGGTAGGGTAAATTTGCGGAAATCAACAAGCTTATGGTGCTCTCCGGAAGCAGTGAATGTGAAGTTCAGGTTTCCCAGATCATGAAACACCGCACCGCCGCCGGATAAACGCCTGACTACCTTTATCTGGTTTTCCTTAACATAATCAGCATTGATTTCGGCCAGCGTATTCTGATGCTTGCCAACGATGATAGAGGGTTCGTTGCGCCACAACATAAAGCAGTCGCTTTCGAAGTTCTTGAGTACGTATTCTTCAGCAGCAAGGTTGAAGTAAGGGTCGGTTTCTTGTCGTATAATACAGCGCATTTGAATTTGTTCTGAGGGAAGCAAAATTAACAATTAGTTCCTGTAAACAGTTTCACAGGATAAAGGTTCGAATATATACATAAAGCAGAAAAGGTTGTCAGGGATGACAACCTTTTCTGCTTAAATCTATTAATAATCAGTTTCTTAATTTAGCTTCCCTTTCTGCTGCTTTCTTAGTCCATTCCGGAACAACGGTGGTCAGGAACACACTCTTCTTTTTAAGGAGTTCCGGCATTTCCAGCCCGATGTATTCCTGGGCTTTTGCTTTTGTTGAAATATCAGGCATTTCTACCGGCGTTTTTACGCCTTTTTTAACAAAGATTTCGGTAAGCAATATTCTGGCTTCCTGCGATTTCTGAATGGATGTTCCAAGCACTCTGAGTGCTTCGACCGGTGAATGGAAACCAAGCCCGTTGGCAGCAGCCACCCAGTCCCAGCGCCATTGAGCATGGCGTATCAGTTGCAGAACAGGTTTCATTTCAGCTTCAGTGGCGCCGTTGTCCCACGCAATTTTGGCTTCAATGTGAACCCTGGCCAGGTTTTTCTCGGTAATACGTCTCAATTCCTCAACTTTCCCCTGACGTTCAACCACATTGGCCATTAGCTTGGATTCGCTTTCGCGATGACACACCTGACAGGATTCGGTAATATTTGCCAACGGACTCTGGATTTTATGATTGGTAAACTTCATACCGCCTTCACGCCTGTATGGCATGTGGCAATCGGCGCAGGCAACACCCCGATCGACGTGAACACCGGTCATGTAGAGTTCAAAATCAGGGTGTTGGGCTTTTAGGATTGGTGTTCTGCTTAGTTTATGTATAAATGGTTTCTTGACTGATTCTTCTGTTTACAAGATCATTGTTAGCCGCACGGTTTGCCGGGAAAGTACAATGAAAGCAGGTTGGTTATGCTGAAGTATTTGCTTCTCATCTGGTTCTTTGAAGCTGGCGCTGGATTTCATAAACTGATTATTCCTGGTGTAACCAGTATGGTATTCATGGATTGACAGGACAATCTGCTACCTCATAATTACAACTTTTTGCTCACCAATTTTAAAAGAACCAGTGGTCATGATAAAAATGTAACTTCCTGAATCAAGATGGCTTACATCAATCAGTTGTTGCCCGTAAGGTTCTGTAATCCTGATTTCTTTAACTATTTGCCCCGTCATGCTGTTGATCCTGAGTAATCCATCTGAAAGGCCGTTTTCGGAATAGTAATCCAATATTACATAATTGCCTGCCGGTACCGGGTAAATTGCAAAGCCTGTCCCGGAATAAAAAACCGGAGGAATTACCGGAGGCTGAATTGCTTGCGGTGAACCCGGGAAAATATAGGGCTCCCTGTAATTTCCAGCTCTGTAAAAGTCCAGAATATTATTCGCATAAATTGCAGCCTCCGGGAGTTGTTTCAATTGGTAAAGCTGAGCTGTCTGATCTTCAGTCAGACCGGATGCTAACTGTCCATCGGTAAAAATGGTATGGTTGAAATTAAACAAGGCAGTCAGATTACTGTAGCTATTGGTGGATTGGTCAGGAAATTTTCCGGGTATTTCATTCATAATTGTTTCTGCTTCAGGAGAGTTCCCGGAGTTCAGCATCATAAATGCAGCGAGGTAATCACTTTCGGGTCTGTCATCTCTCAGCAGATGTTGATTCAGCGTCTCGGCTTCACCACCAGCCTGAATTGAATCGTACAATACATAAGCAAATTGGTAAAAGAAGAAATCTCTGGCTGACCTCACGGCATCTGTTTGTGCTTCAAGTAGTTCAAGGTCAGAAAAATGATTATACGATTGTGCAAGTGCAATACGCATATAACTTTCAAGAGGCGGTTTCATCTCTTTTATGGCTGCCATCAGATTGATATCACGCACCAGTTGAGGATTTAATAAAAGTACCTCAAACACCAGCAGGTTGGGAATATTTTTTTGCTGCTTAACCAATGCAGTAAGCACTTCAGACGAAAGATATGGCGAAAGCTGCCTCAGTTTTTTTGTGAGTCCCGGAGCCTGTTCCACGGTACAATAAGCTATTTCATTCAGCAACATTGATGTGTTTCCGCCATCAAGTTTATCCTGGTATGTACTATCCGATTCCACGTAAAGTGATGAATATTCAATAAAGTTTTCGCCGGGTCTATCAAAGGCCTGCAGGTAAGCTGGTCTGTAAGCACTATCAGCTATTGCCGGAAGCATCCCTTCAACCAGATAGGCACGGTAATAGCTCAGTGGCAAATGAGAAAGTGTATCCGGTCCTTTTGGATAGTAGTAATAAATGTATTCACCGGCATTGTGGAGGTCAGAGTTACGATGCCATTTACTATAGCTGAAATGGTTGCCCGATGGTCCACCAGGTTCGGGTCCTGCTGATCCCTGATGAAGTGCAACTCCGTTGTTTGTCTCAGTGCTGTCGTTCGTTATGCAAATATCATATTCATTGCCATCGAACCAGTTGTAAAGTATTCGCAGTCCGGTTTTTCCGTTTTCACTCCGGTTTGAATTCTGTGCTAAAAGAGCATAATTGGTGTTGGTGATTTTATTTGCATAAAGTATATTATTTAACTTTCCACTGCTGTTAATTACAATACCAACTGTCTTTGATTTTGGTACAATGGCTCCAAGTGGCCCATCAATCGTGTTGCCGGATATTTCAAAACCGGTACAATGATCAAGGTAGATTGCTGAAGCTGCCGGTTTAATGCTGTCAGATACGCTGGATGAATTCAGGCTAAAACTACAATCCTTAATGCTGCTTAAACTTATCCCGGAAAAATAAACGCCGGTGAGATTGCGGTCAAATTTCACATTGGAAATCACAACTGGAAATGCCGGTGAAGATGCCGTTGCCTTTATGCCGGTTGACAATTGTTTGAATACTGCGTCGGCATTCAAACCGAAAGGAATGGAATCGGCTGATTGGAGTTTTCCAACAATAAACGATGAATTGAAACTATTGATTCCGATTCCTCTTTTGTGATAAGGGAATGCAGCAACCGGAAGGCTGTTTTCAAACAGACAACTGATAAATTTTACGCCTTTGCTGCCTTTCAGCACTACAAGATCTCCGCTAAGAGAACCATCAGGAAGCGTTTTGCTGGTAACAAACTGGCACATGGTAAACTCTGATGGATTTAAGCCTGACGATTGATTGACTTCAATGCCATAACCATTGTTGATGAATTTTGCATTGTTGGCATAGATAATTCCTCCCCCTGAACCACTGATTTCATGTCCTGATTCATCCATGCCAATGGTTTTAATTGCCGTATCAGCATACTGGATAGATCCCCCGTGCAGCAGTGAGATTTTGCCCTGAGGCAGTATTTGACTACTGTAGTTGCTGCAACCGTAAAGCCTGATACCATCCCACATACCGGCACAATCGTTGGTAAGGGTTCCCTGGTCGATAACCAATTCAGCGCCAGGCATTACCTTGATTTTCCGGTCAAGGCCCATTTCAATAGTTGAACTGATGATGAGTTTTGCTCCCGGATTGATTACCACATCCTGCAGAACTTTTCGTTTTCCCGACCATTCAGTGGTGTCACTGATAACAAGATCGCCTTCGGTAAGTGGCATACAAAGGTCGGTTTCCCAGAGGCCCCGCCCAAAGGTTCCTGCAATAATTTTGCGGCGGTTATAGCTGATTTTGATGTCGGAAACAATGGTGAGTGGCAGGCCTGAGCCAAATGGCTCCCAGCGGTTCATATTTCCGTCCCTGTAATAAATACCTGCATCCGTAGCTGCAAGCAAGACATCGTAACCGGCGCCATTCACAAAGGTTATTGTATTAACCGGCAGCGAAGGCAATCCTTCGGAATAGTTTTGCCAGGTAACACCACCATCGGTCGTCATATAAACCCGATGGTTTCCCCATTCCCGATCAAGCGAAAGCCAGAATTTCTGCGGCATTTCAGGGTGAAAAGTAATATCTGTTATACCGGCATAATCAAGGTTGTTGGCTCCGGTTGGGGTTATATTAAACCAGTGGTTACCACCATCAGGCGTTATCCAGAGTTTTGTTGGTGCGGGCATCCCCCAGTTTGGATTTTCAAAGGCTGCGGCAATCACCTTGTTGTTTGAGGGCGCTACCTTTATGGAGATAAGTTTGGTAAAGTTCTCAGGGAAATCCGTTATCTTTTGCCAGGTTAATGCACCATCGGTCGATTTCCATACATTTCTTACCCCAACATACAAGGTATTCGGGTCAACCGGATCTATTTCAATTGGCTTATCAATTCTCCCGATTTCGGTTGAGTCAGGAATACCGTAAAAATCAAAAAAATCGCCGCCATTGATTGATTTAAGGATGAAAATGTTAGGCTGGGTAATTTTTGGCGGATATGAAACCATATAAATGATATCCGGATTCGTATAGTCAATAGCGCCATCGTAGGCATCAGAAACTTTTGCATTTTTAGTCCATTCCCCGGTTTTAAAATTGTAGATTGAAAGGTTGGCATCCTGTGGCCCTGCGAACATCATATCGCTGTTTTCACCGATGGTAATATTATGAAACTGGGTAATATTCAACCCGTTGCGGGTAATATCAATCCACGATTCAGCCCCGGTTTCTGATTTGCTGACCCCGCCATCGTTGGCCATATACATCAGGTCTTTACCCTGGGTTGGGAAAATAAGCAGGTCGCGCACATCGTGGTGGTATTTGTGGTCGCTGCAATAGATAAAGTTTGCCGAATCCCCTTCTATCCGGTACTTGTAGAGCCAGATTCCGCCAAGGTAAAATTCATCAGAGTTGGCCCGTGAAATGCCAAACTCCATTTTCCAATAGCCTGCAAAAGGGTTATATCTGAGGTTTATTTTATCGTAGTTCAGTCCATTATCGGTAGATTTATAAAGATCCAGTCTGGCAGAAGGATTGGCACCGGTTGTGTCGTAATTTTCGGCCATTACCAGCATCAGATCAGGATTTTCAGAGGTTTTTGCAATTTCTACCCGGCTGATTACATAGTTGGAGTCGAGTGGGAGAGTGGCCGATTGATCTGTCCAGGTGAGGCCGCCATCCGTGCTTTTCAGAAACCGGTTGCCGGTAACATAAAGAATATCATTATTCAGCGGATCAGGCTTTATGGAGAATAGCTCGGCCCCGTTGTCAGAATAGACCTCCTCCCAGTTTTCAGCCCAGTCGGTTGACCTGTATATTACCGCCTTTTGCCTGAATTCAGTATTAACCAGGGCCAGCATGCTACCCGATTGGCCTGGAAGTAGCAAGAGTTTCCTCACAATGAAATTGGCTGACATACTTTCACTGTTTAGCCCGGTTTGCTCCCATGTTATCCCACCATCTGTGCTTTTCATAACTCCGTTCCCGTAGGCACGTCCAAAACCGAGATGACCGGTTCCGATGAAAATCCTGTTTTTATCAGCCGGGTCAACCTGAATGCTAAGAACACCGGTAGTAATATAGTTGTCGGATAATGAAGCCCAGTTTTCGCCTCCATCGGTTGTCCGGAAAATACCACCGGTATTGCTTCCGGCCAGAATTGTCTGAAAATCTGTTGTATCGATCCAGATGGAACTTACCAATCCAAGCTGAGCAAGAACCGGATGAGTGGTTTTTGAGGGGCCCAGTGGATACCATTGCGCTGATTGGTAATTCGCGGGGACTTCGCGTCTGGCTGCATCCTGCTGATATGAATTAAGTGCCTTCAGATAGCTTCCCATGCTTCCGGAGCTATCAGTCCTGGCAGCTGAAAACCATTCAGATCGTATATATTGTTTGCTCTTGAGCGCAGGGTGATTCTTGTTTGAATTCTGTCCAACAGACTGATTAGGTGAGATAAGAAGGTAGATAAAAACAGTCAGTGAAAACTGTTTGATTATTCCCGCAAGTAAATTTTTAGATGTATGAGTTTTCATGTCCGGAACCGAATTTAATTGCAGGGATTTTAGAACCTGCGATGCCTGATGGCCTTCGGGTTTATCATAAAATTTCTTCTACATTATTGGAAGTAGAATTGATAATGCATATACACCCTGAAGCCTGTTCCAAAGATAAGCATTAACTAAACCAGATCAGGACTGCTTCCGGGAAAAATTTAAAGGCAGCTTTAAGAATCAATAATTCAGGAAGTTATACTTGTGCTACAACCTGATTATTTTTATGGATTCAGGATAGAAGATTAGGATAGGATATTTTTACAATTGATTCTCCGGGCTGCAATAAAACGAGTGACAGTAAAAAGTCCCTCCAACTAAGTGAGGGTAATGAACACGTGTTCTGCCGGAATTATTTTTTGGTATAAAGCAGTTTGATAACCAAAACCTTGAAATCACTGACAGAAATATTGTCGATTCCCCGGTTTACACCTGCTTCTATAACAATGCTCTGATCCTTCAGAACAAGCACCGTTTCATGATCAGTCTCAAGCATGGCTTTGCCTTCGAGTACGTAGAAGATTACATCGAAAGGGTTAATGTGCTTTTCAATCTTTTCACCCGGCTTCAGGTGAAGATGAATAATTTCAGTTTTGCTATGCTGAGCAATTGTGTGCCCATCAACGTCAAAAGATACCCTGGGCGCCTCATGCAATTTGTTGATTTTCATAATTTTGAAGTTTTATTTGCTTCTTCTTTTTTCGTGACGAATTCTTATACCACATGATGAAACCCGTCACTATAATTAACAAAGTTGTTAATCCCATCACAGGTACATAAAGGATATAAAAATCACCTAAAATTACGGAGAAAATCCTTCCGGTATGCACTTCAAGCCCGACATTCCACAACGAAATGGGTGAATTTCGGATTTCATCAGGCATTATAGGAATATTTACACCCTGTTTCAACGGAATCCATCCCCCGTCATAGTCAATAAATACAATAGGCTCTGAATTTTTAGTGATAACGCCTGATACTGCCGTTGCACCAAAAGGATTACCCTGAACCACTTCGGTAACCATTTCGCCGGTAATCATATTGATAACAGCCTCTTTTTCAGGATACCAGCGATACAGTCCACTGAATGAGCCTATCAGAAAGCCTCCATCAGGCAGCGGTTCAAAGGCTGTAATGCCCATCACACTTACCGGCGGTTGCACCCTGAATGGCCTGCAATAATTTTTACCTGTAAGTGCAGATTCGAAAAAACCTTCACTGGTGGAAAGAATTAAACGATTGTTGGCAGAATCAACAACTAAATCGCGTAGTTTGTCGTGCCAGTGGTTTTCATTGCTGAGCATAGTGCCGGGAATAGGAGCAACCCTCGAATTGGCGATTGGAATCAATAGGGGAGGCCTCAGAAACATGCCGGTGATAACTGTTATGAGGAGAATAAGTATGCCATAAACCCCGGTTTTCGTATGCCAGTTGATGGATGTTCTGTTAACCCGCTGTAATTTTAGCTTTAGATTTTTTGAAGTGTGTTTGGCGAACTTTGGTAACAAGGTATAATAAAACCCACTCAGGCTAATAAATATTAGTAAAATGCCCACCAGATCGACAATGAGTTTGCCGGCCACCCCTAATAATTCACCACTGTGCATTACCCAGAATGTGGTGAAGAGACCGGTTTTTCCATCAGCTCCTTCCGGAACTTCAAGATGTAGCGGCTTAAATTCAGGTTGACTGCCGGCATTCATGGTGTAAATATGATCGCGGGTCATAATGTAAACCTGACCGTTGTATTCAGCAAGCTTTACTACCCTTGGATTCTTTTCCGGCATTTCCAGTTTTTGCCAGCTATTTGAAGTATTGCTGAACTGGTAAAGGCCAAACAGTGTACCTGCATATAACCGGTTACCGCTGGCTTTTAACAGGGTGAAAACCTTCCGGTAATCAATACCGCGGTTTATTCCCCGGTTGAAGTCTGAAAACCGGGTGAAAGCGGAATCGGTTTCCCAGATGCCTATATTTCCATAGAGCAATTGCCTGTTACCACCAATGTTTATAGCGCCTTTTACAGCCGCAAGATTCCAGTTGTTGTACCTGTAAACCGGAGGCATCAGGTTACGGGAGACATTTACTGGTGAAAAAAAATGTCGGTGGTTAAGGATTATACCTGACACCGAGAACAAAATCAGAAAAAAACCGATAAACAGCGAAGGCCATTTATGGTATTTACGGAGTTTCTTCATCAAGGGTGGATTTTAGTTGTATGAGTCCTTTGGAAGTCTTAAAGTCAGGAAGATTGGAATGTTGGAATGATGTGGATTGCATCCATAAAGGTGACCCTGAGCCCTGAGCTAAAAGGGGCGAGGGACGAAAAAAAAGGGCGAGGGACGACCAAATCCATGCTCCATACTCCATGCCCTGCGCCCTCCCGACGAAGAGGTCGGGATTCCGCTTCGCTCCATGTGCCCTGAGCTAAAAGGGGAGAGGGACGAAAAAAAAGGGCGAGGGACGACCAATTCCATACTCCATACTCCATGCTCCATGCCCTGTGCTCTTTGCCCTGTGCCCTTCGCCCTGTGCCCTGTGCCCTGTGCCCTGCGCCCTGCGCCCCGTGCCCTTCGCCCTAAGCCTTTATCATCGTCAATACCATCTTAAAACGGGTTATTGAGTTCACGGCATGTGAAACGTTAGCCGGCATTATAATTGCCTGACCTGCTGATAGATGATTCGGCTCGCCGCCGATTACAATTTCGGCTTCGCCTTCCACAACCTGTATCATTGCATCAAAAGGAGCTGTATGCTCACTGAGTTTCTGACCTTTGTCGAATGCGAAGAGACTGACATTACCGGCTGTTTTTTCCAGTACCCTCATGCTGACAATACCGCCATCGGAATATTCAATTTCATTACTGAATGTAAAAGCTTTGCGGGTATTAAACTTAGTTGGTTCCATGATCCTGATTTTTTGGGATTAAATTGCTGAAAAGTAGATAGCAAAAGAGTCATCTCCGTTTTTGGTTACCCAATGGTTGAAGTTAAGGCTGGTAGCTTTATCAATTAGGGGAGCAGGTAGGAATGACGCCGTTAGTTTGTAGATTTTGCCCTTCTCAAGGGATTTCAGGTCTGCGATTACCTGGTTTACGGGATGTTCTCCTGCAGCCAGCATTGGCCTGGCATCAAGTTCTGCGGCTATAAGGTTTTCTTTAAACCAGCCTGGTTTTTCTGTGTTGTACATGGGGTTTTCTTTTTGATTAAACAAATCCTGTCCGATTTCCGCCCTCAGCTTGTTGATAAGGTCTTCTATCGTCACATTCCCGATTGCAGCAGCCTGCTGAAGGGTAGCTATTCTGGCCACTGTTCTGCGCAGAACAGGGTTCTGCAATTTTTTAAAGACCGGAACAAAACCGATCAGCACTGCTTCAAGTTGAGGATAGGCTTCAATCAGTTGAAGAACTTTCGTTTTAGGAGTTATTATTAGTTCGTTTTCCATGGTTTTTTAGTTTCAGGTGTAAGATAAAATGCGCTGTTCTCCCTCCAGTTCACGGTATTTGTTAACGTTGTGAGAGACCTCAAGCGTTCCAAGGTATTCTCCTTTTTCATCGCGCAACGCGAAATACTCAATGTGGATCATTTTTCCACCCATGTTAATCCAGAATGGGGCGCGGGTTTGACGACCAGTTTTAAAATCGTCGATGATTTTATCGACGATGTGTGCACTTGCCGGCGGATGGCAATGCCTCACATCACGGTTAAGGATAGCACGGTTGCGCTGAAAAATACGCTCCGCTCCCTGTGAAAAATACTTTACCTTATCGTCTTTGTCAACGAAAGTCATATCTACAGGCAGCGTGTTCAATATCGCCATCAGTTCACCGGCAGAAAATCCTCCGGAAGGAAGTTGAATGTAATTGCCTTCTTTCTGTGCTTCGTCAACATTGGTTTCAGCAGCCCAGGAAGGCTTCCAGGTAACCTGCGGATCATAGAGGCAGAATCCGATTTCAAGCGATTGCCTGCTGATTTCAAACCATTCAGCCTCTGTGAGTTTATCCATTGCCATGGGGAATAGAATCTGCTCTTCTTTAACGGTCATATCGTCAATTCCGAAGAGCGTCTGGTTCAGGATTATTTCGGCCGAAGCAAGTAGGTCTTCCCGCGTAAGATTCTCATGCTGAAGAATTTCAATGCTTCCCTTGATCAACTCTCTGATTTCGTCGTGTTTACCCCACATTACTTTTGGCGGCCCGGTGATTCCTTTGTTTTCCAGATAGGGGAACAACAGATATTCCTTGCGCTGATAATGCTTATCGGCATCATACAGGTTGTTGAACATACCACGCAATTTGTAAACCTGTTCCTGTATCGGACTTCCTTCTTGCATGGCTTCAATCTCTTTTAAAAGATTGGTTGCCAGTTCGGTGACCTTTTTCAGCTCTTCATTTTCCTTATTGAATAAATCGACCGGGTGACCATCCGGTATTTTCTGAGATCCGCTCAGGTCGATGTTGCCCTGCAATACGGCAGAATGTGCATCACAGAGTTTCAGCACTTCTTCTTCCGGTAGTCCTTCGCTGATAAGTTCCTGTTCAACCTCAACCACTTCACCGTAAGGGATTTGTTTGAGACTTTGCATAAGTTCAAGTCGCACATCTTCCTGAGCACTACCCTGGTGTAGCTTCAGGATCAGTTCTTTAAGTTGTGCCTTGCGTTTATCTGAGTTATTGATTAGTTCGCTCATGATTTATAATTTTAAAAGTTTTTCTTTGTTTGAAGTTTGTTTTTTAGTTATTGAAATTGGGAAATAGGGCAAGCTGCGGAGTAAACGGCATTCCTAAGGTTTGTGCCAAACAATGCCACTGGTGCCATACGTCATGTCTATTCAGCAAGCTCATTATCCTCCTTAATCTTATTACCGATTTCCTTACTTTGCAGAATTCAGAAATTCCGGCTTAAAACTGATGGAAGCCCATGCCCAGTTACTTGTTTCATTTTTGTTTCCACCTTTAAGTGCAATAGTAGATTCTGATGCGAAGTATTGTGAATATCCCAGGTTTAGTGTTACTTCAGGTGTGAATTTGAAACCGGCATAAAAATCGAGTTCCTGTCCCAGATTTCTTGCCATCACTTTGGTGGGATTAACCGGATCCATTATATCGGCGGCGGCCGAAAAAAGATGGAAATCAATACCCGCACTGATTTTATTCTTATTATAACCTGTTTTCAGGAAAATATCCTGTAATCCTACACTATTGATATGATTGCCAACAAAATAATAATCCATGTTACCGTTAAACTTATGATTGGTACCATAGAAAGGATTAAAACTATGGGTAGTATTGAAATTCGGATTGGCTGCATCAATCTGGCTGGTGCCTGAGAGGTATTCAAACACGGGCGTAATACTGAAGTGCTCTTTTAACACCAACTGTGCATTCAGCGCAAGCATCATAGCATCGATATTAATTACGGGTTGTTCTTTACCGACTTGCTTATAAACACTCCCATTCAATGAAAGATTCCTGACTTTATAAGTGCCTGTTAATCCAATGGTTTGTGAAAACCTGATTTTATAACTGGTTATTACGTTGTTCAGCTCAGTATTTTGTTTTCCGTTGTTGAGAAATAAAAAACTTATTTTCAGGTCCTCCCATTTTCGGTTGAGCCAGACTAGCTGCATGGATTTGTAGTTTCCTGGTACTGTATATATTTTGTTATCAAAAAGTTCTTTGTTCTGGTTAAATGCAAATCCAATATGAAGCTTCCATTTTTCGTCTTCAAATTTTAGCAGGCCGATATCATGACTGCGTCCTTGTTGCGCCCAGTCAACATTTCCGAGCATCCGGCTATCGTCATAAACCAATTCCATCCGACCGGCTTTAAACGAGAAATTTGGCGTAAAGTAATATTCTCCCCAGGCTTCGTGCAATGAAAAGCTGTTATCGGAAAGGTTGAGTTGTGGTACATCTCCCCACACCCTGACATCCTGCAGGCTGATCCCGACTTTCAGGTTATCTTTCTTGTAATTCAGGTTGAGTCGGGTTCGTTGGGAAATGAATGCAGCGGCCCCCATTTTTTCGGTTGCCGGTGATTTGAATCCGTGACGGTATTCTGCCCGCGGGCGCAATTCGCCACTCAAACTAAATTGGGCATTTGCGTAAATTGGTATTAATACCACTACGATCATCACCAATACGAATAATTTAAATTTTATTTTCATAGACATTAACCCCGGTTTTTATATTACTTGAATTTGGCATTCGATATTCAAAATTATCAGTTGGCAGTTGGCAAAAAGCAGTTGGCAAATAGAAAAGCTCAAAGTTCAAAGTCCAAAGCTCAAAGATAAAGTACTGTAGGTATTTGGCAAAAAGCAGTTGGCAAATAGAAAAGCTCAAAGTTCAAAGTCCAAAGCTCAAAGATAAAGTGCTGTAGGTATTTGGCAAAAATCAGTTGGCAAAGAAAAAAGCTCAAAGTTCAAAGTCCAAAGCTCAAAGATAAAGTACTGTAAGTATTTGGCAGTTTGCAAAAGCAGTTGGCAACCGTAAATTACTTCAATCGTAAACCATCATTCGTTCTTACCTCATCCGCCTTCGGCACCTTCTCCTGTAGGAGAAGGATATCAACCAGAATCGTCATTCGTTATTAGACATTAGAAATTAGAAATTAGAAATTCATTAAACCCACTCTTCACTAAGCACATTCCCCTGCACCCCGATAATGGATTTCTTAATGGGTATATTTCTGCCAGCCTGGCTTCTTGCCATCATAGCCATTTGCAACAACCCTGTGCAACAAGGCACTTCCATCATTATTACACTGAGTGTGTTTATATTGCTTTGGCTGATCATGGTTGTCAGTTTTTCAATATAGGACTCTTTATTGGAATCGAGTTTCGGACAGGCGATGGCCAGTGTTTTGCCTTTCAGGTAATGATTGTGGAAATTTCCCATTGAGAATGCCACACAATCTGCAGCCAGCACCACATCTGAATTTTTGAAATAGCCTGCCTGCGGATTGAGCAGATGCAACTGAACCGGCCATTGGCGCAATTCGGATGGGGCTTCAAAAGCGGGGGATTCTGCAACCGGTGCAACTAAGGCCGCAGCTTCATTTACCTTGTTCAGGTCTATCTTAAAGTCGATGGGCTTTGAACCCGGGCAACCACCACCACATCCTGAGGATACCGGGGCAGGGGAGACGGCAGCTCTCGCCTCGTTAAGATTGTCGAAAGATCTGGTATGCTCATGCTTATGAACCGGACTGCTTTCTATGGGGCCAGGACTCATATCAACTTTATTTTCTTTGATGTAGTTGATGGCCTGTTTTAACAGTTCTGTTTCATTGTGATCGCGCAGGTGTTCCAGGTGGGCAAGAATGGTGTTACGTCCTTTCGGAACCATCAGTTCCATGACTTTAATTTCATCATAAGGCTCGGCTTCACGTTCTTCCAGGGTGATAGCGCCTTCAGGGCAATAACCAATGCAGGCGCCCAATCCGTCGCAAAACAGGTCGCTGATCAGACGGGCTTTACCATCAATAATCTGCAAAGCCCCCTCATGGCAATTCGGCACACAGTCACCACAACCGTTGCAAAGTTCTTCATCAATTTTAATGATTGTTCGTTTCATACTATTATTGGATTGTAATGAGGTCATGTAAAGTTTTGTGTTTCAGGTAATCAATAAATTCAATCGAAAATTTGTCGGCCAGGCCGCCAAAAACGCAGGTTGTAAAAGGACATTTCTCTGTTTCAA
The DNA here is from genome assembly GCA_038317155.1 of Bacteroidales bacterium. Lineage (GTDB taxonomy): Bacteria > Bacteroidota > Bacteroidia > Bacteroidales > Lentimicrobiaceae > Lentimicrobium. Next base: position 7,330 of record JBBQBC010000011.1, on the reverse strand, counting down.
TGCCGCAGTGATGTTCTTCCAGACTTCCTTCTATTAACTCGTAAATTTCGAGAAGGTTTATGTTCTTTGGATCACCTTTCAATTTAAATCCGCCTTTTGGCCCTCTCACCGAATCGAGGTAGTTGTTCTTAACCAACACCTGCATCACCTTGGCCAGATGGTTGCGGGATGAATGTGTAAGTGTGGCTATATAGTTCACGTTCAGCATTTCTGAACTACCGGCAATCAATACCATGCTATGCACTGCCAGGGATGCTGCCTCTGAAATATGAACCACTTTTGCCATCTGATTTTCTTAAAGATGTATTTAGGTATTTGAATGCGCAAATATATGTATAATTTATCAAGCTAAACAAGAGTATTCTGAAATATTTTTTAGAATTACCCAATTGAATGAAAATCATTCCATTGGCAATTTTCACATTAATTATATTCAATAAATCAGTAGCGACCACTGAAATTTATGAGATTCATCGCTTCGCTCTGAAATGACTGTCTTTTACGCTGTTGGTGAAGGATTGGGGTGGGACGAAGCGAAGCATCCTCCCACCCCAAATCCTTCATCATTAAAATGCAAATACCTGTCATTCAGAACGAAACATAGTGACGTGATGAATCTCTTTCATTGGAAAGAATTTTAATATGTCACTAATGATAATGAATTTACCCATTTGCTTAAATTTCATCCCCCTTAAGCCAGGTTTTGCTGATATGCCAATAAAATCAAAACCTTCACGACAACTGAAAGGAACAACAATCTTGAAGTTTAAAATCATTTTAAATTAGTGAAGGAATTTTGACTACTTTTGCAGTTCTAAAAAAATCACAGAAAATCCAGTTAGAATGCACAATATCAGGAACATAGCAATAATTGCCCACGTTGACCACGGTAAAACTACACTCGTTGACAGAATTTTACACCAGGTTCATTTATTCAGGGACAATCAGGATATGGGGGATTTAATCCTCGATAGCAACGATCTTGAGCGTGAACGTGGAATAACTATTTTGTCAAAAAATGTATCTGTGAGGTACAAAGGATTCAAAATCAACATTATTGATACACCAGGACACAGTGATTTCGGTGGCGAGGTAGAACGCGTACTGAATATGGCCGATGGCGTTTTGCTGCTGGTTGATGCGTTTGAAGGCCCAATGCCACAAACCCGTTTTGTTTTGCAGAAAGCCATCGCATTAAACCTGAAACCTATTGTCGTTATAAATAAAGTAGATAAGCCAAACTGTGATCCTGAAGATGTGCAGGAAGCGGTTTTTGACCTTATGTTCAACCTTGATGCTTCGGAAGATCAATTGAATTTCCCAACTGTTTTTGGTTCTTCGAAAGAAGGATGGATGTCGGCTGACTGGAAAAAACCAGCAGAAGACATTACCTTCCTGCTCGATACCATCATTGAATCGATTCCTGCGCCTGTTTTTGCAGAAGGGAATACGCAAATGCAGATTACTTCACTCGATTACTCATCCTATGTCGGTCGTATCGCGATTGGCAGGCTGTCACGCGGGGTTTTGCGGGGTGGAATGAATGTATCGCTGATTAAACAGGATGGTCGTATCTTTAAATCGAAGATTAAAGAACTCTATATTTTTGAAGGACTCGGGAAGGAGAAAATTAAAACCGATGTGTTGCCCGGAGAAATTTGTGCTGTGCTTGGCCTCGACGATTTTGAAATCGGGGATACGGTTGCCGATTACGACGAACCAATGGCACTCAAACCGCTGCAGATAGATGAGCCGACCATGAGTATGCTCTTTACCATTAATAATTCACCGTTTTATGGCCGTGAAGGGAAGTTTGTGACTTCAAGGCATGTGCGCGAACGTCTTTTTAAGGAAATCGAAAAAAACCTGGCCATGCGCCTGGTCGAGACCGATTCGCCCGAAGCGCTGATGGTTTACGGACGAGGTATTCTTCACCTATCCATTCTTGTTGAAACCATGCGCCGCGAAGGTTATGAATTGCAACTTGGACAGCCTCAGGTGATTACCAAACAGATTGACGGGGTTCTTTGCGAACCGATTGAAATGCTGACCGTTCACGTTCCTGAAGCATTTTCAGGAAAAGTAATCGAGCTGGTAACTCAACGCCGTGGTGAAATTGTTACCATTGAAACCAAAGGCGATCGCATACACCTCGATTTTAAAATTCCTTCACGCGGAATTATAGGTCTTCGCAATAATGTGCTGACATCTACTGAAGGTGAAGCCATCATGGCACATCGTTTTCTGGCCTATGAACCCTGGAAAGGTGAGATTGCCGGCAGGCGCAATGGTGCATTGATTGCCATGGAAACAGGCATCGCCATCGCCTATTCCATCGACAAACTGCAGGATCGCGGTTCTTTCTTTGTTCACCCGAACGAAGAGATTTATGCCGGTCAGGTAATTGGTGAACAAATCCGCCCCGACGACCTTATGGTGAATGTGACCAAGACCAAGAAACTTACCAATGTCCGTGCTTCAGGTACCGATGATAAGATATTTATTGTGCCTGCAATCAAGTTTTCATTGGAGGAGGCTATGGAATATATAGGTAAAGATGAGTACCTTGAAGTAACTCCCCGTTCGCTCAGGCTGCGTAAGATTATCCTGGATGAACATGACCGCAAACGAGCCTCTAAAAGTTAGTATCTGGCATTCAATTTGATGCAAAGTTTCGTTTCTTTATAAACAGACTGAGAGACTAAGAGACTGAGAGACTAAGAGACTGAGAGACTGAGAGACTGAGAGACTAAGAGACTGAGAGACTGAGAGACTGAGAGACTAAGGGACTAAGAGACTGAGAGACTGAGAGACTTAGAGACTGAGAGACTTAGAGACTGAGAGACATAGAGACTGAGAGACTGAGGGACTGAGAGACTGAGGGACTGAGAGACTGAGAGACTGAGGGACTTAGAGACTGAGAGACTTAGAGACTGAGGGACTGAGAGACTGAGGGACTAAGAGACTAAGAGACTTAGAGACTTAGAGACTGAGAGAAGTGAAGGGGAGAAGGAGAGAAAGGGTGAGACTTAGAGCCTAAAAGAATTATTGATATAAAGATTAACTAAATTAAGGCTTGAGTGGGTTCAGGATTTAATTTTTAACTTTTAAATAGCGGGGTAGTCACTCAAAATGATACCTCGCTGTTTCTTTTGAAATCATCATTCCCGGCAGAATATTTGCAATGAGTTGCCGTTGTTACACTAAATTTTAAGTGAATCTGAAACTATCCCAATCATGAAAAAAATCATTTCTTTTACTGTAATCCTTTTTTCTTTGGCATTCATTTCCGCCTGCGATATTCTGCAACAAGCGCAACAGGTAGCCATGCTCACTAGATGCGAATTCAAACTGAGTTCCGTTGATCAGTTGCGGCTTGCCGGGGTTAATATTCAGCAAATAAGGAAACTTTCCGATCTGAATATGATGGATGCAGCGAGAATAACCGCTGCAGCGATGTCGGGCGGAAGCCTTCCGCTTAATTTCACTTTAAATGTGGAGGCCAGAAACCCCAACGCTGCCACAGCCGGTATGACCAAACTCGACTGGATTCTCTTTATTGATGATATTCAGATGGTTAGCGGTGTAAATGAGCAACGCGTTCAGATTCCTGGTAATGGTGGGACCGGCATTTTGCCGCTGACCATTGGCATTGATCTGAAAGATGCGCTGAAAGGTAAAAGCGGCGATGCCATCGCGAATTTCGGGCTGAATCTTGCAGGTGCCGGCAATAAACCTACCCGGATTACCCTGAAAGCAAAACCCACCATTATGGTTGGCAGCCAATATATTTCTTATCCGGGCTATTTGACAGTACAGAATGAGTTTACATCGAAATAGTACCTTAATTTTCATAAAGCAGGCAGGGATTCTCATTTCAGAATCCCTGCCTGCTTTATGAGGAGAAACTTACCGGATTATTAACTTACCGGTAATCACCTGATTGCTGGAATTCATTTTTACGAGGTACAAACCTGCTTTCAGTCCTTTCAGGCTTACCGGAATAATTTGTTTTGCGGAACCGGCGACAGAATGGTCACCGGAGAAAACCAACCTGCCTGTATTGTCATAAATGCTGATCATTAGATGATCGCCCGCAGTGCCTTCAATTTCCAGGAAAACAAGATCACTGGCCGGATTGGGGTATATGTTTAAAACCCCGGAAGCAAACTGCAGTTCATGTTTTTGTAACGAAACCGGCATTTCTTCGAGGGTTGAAATCAGGGTTCCGTTTTCACCGCCTATCAATCCAAAACCCTGATAGAAACAAACTTTAAATAAATCATTCCATGTGTTTCTTTGCACAACCGACCACGACAACCCGTTGTATTTCAGCAAGGTGCCGTTTTTGCCAACGGCCCAGCCTTCATTTCCATCATTGATATAAACCGACAACAGGTCTTCGCTGGTTACCGGTTCAAACTCCGACCAGTTTTGACCATCGAAGTGTGCTATGAGGCCATTATCGCCAACAGCATAGATATTCATGTAATCTGCTACGCACAAGTCATTGAACGCACCGGAAGCGGTTTCATAGCTTACATTCCAGGTGTCACTGGTATAATCATTGAAATAAATGGCCCCTTTCACGTCACCTTCCATTCGTTTGATACTCAGCCATGCCTCCTCCATTTCAGGCAATGCTCCCTGAGCGTTTTGGTTTATCGGAAATGGATCCATAAACCTTAGTTCTGTAATGCTGTCGTTCATAGCTAGAAATGTTGTATCCCAAACTCCTTCCGACATGGAATAAATCATATTGTAAGAAGTTACTCCGAGTGTATTCCAGAATGAAATTCCAATGGAAGTTGCCGGCTCCAATATGCCTTCAGTAATTGGAATGATTTCTTCGACCCAGTTACCATTCATAAAACGGAAGACTTTTACTTCATCTTCATAAGGCCATGGAAATTCGGAGAGTTTATATGCAGCAGCGAAACCGTAATTCTCATCAATAAATTTAACTTCATTGAACCGAAACCCCGGTACTTTCAATACATTGGTCCAGTTGCCTGCATCGTAATGCCATATACCATCAGTGCCGCAGGCAAAGTAGCCGTTGTTGGCCCGGGTAAACGAAATGTCAAGGATGCTGTCGGCGGTAAAGCCGTTTGAAACACCCCAATTGCCATCAAGTCCGTGGTAAATAAATCCGGTGGTATCGCTGATATAAGCTTCGTTTTCACTGATGGCTTCAACTGAAGTTAATTGCCTGTCCCGCTTTGCTGAAAACTCCTTTGACCAGCTACCGGTGGAATATTTATAGACTGTAGGGTAAATATCCGTGTTGAAAGCAATAAAATTTTGAATTCCATATCCGTGCTGTTGATCCGCAAAGGAGATACCTGCATTAACTCCACCTGAATTAACTGACTGCCAACCCGAACCGGTATTTTCGAAGAAAACCCCGTTCCCATCAATGGTATTGCCGTTTAGGAATACAGTATTCTGGCTGGTCATGCAGATTCCGGAGAAATCATAGGAATCCATGCTGACATCGTTCATCCACTCACCGTTCAGGTAATGTTTTATGGCTCCCCAGGTACCAGCCGCCCATCCCTCATCAGGTGTGGCAAAACTTACCGTTTTAAGGCCTGATGCCTCGGCCTGAACCTGCCATGAATTCCCGTCGAAGAAGAGAACGGTATTGCCAACTGCCCAGCCATGGTTTTCGTCGGTGAAGCAGACACCGTTCAGTGTGACATTGACCGGGCTTTCCTGCTGAACCCAATCCGACCCATTGAATTTGAGAATGGTTCCGTTATTACCCACCGCCCAGGCCAGGGTAGGAGAGAGGTAATAAACAGCATTGAGGTTAACTGAAACCGTACTTTCAGCCTGTGTCCAGATGTTATCGTTGTAATGAAGGATAACGCCGTTATCAGCCACGGCAATGCCATTGCCGGGCGAAATAAAACTGATATCGTTCAGGTGGTGGTGGCCATTGGCCGGATTGATCCAGTACCAGGGTTGGGCGGAGAGCTGGCTGAAAGATAACAGTAAAACGAAAAAATAAATCTTCTTCATAGTTCTGAATTTTGTGAAGATTACAATAATTATGCTGGTACTATATTTTTTGTAAAGACTATTTCAGAATATCAATTTCAAAGGTAATGAATTTCAGTCATAATACAATTCTTCCCAAACAGCAACTAAAAATTATCTGTGATTAGTGATTACCATTAGTATTTATGTTATATTTATCAACAAACCCACCTTAAATATGTTAATATATAAAATTCTATTAACATGAAAACCACAGGAAAAAAGATTCTGGCCCTGGTGCACAGCGATTTTGAAGACCTTGAACTCTGGTACCCTATACTCAGGTTAAGAGGTGAAGGATTTACAGTTCACCTTGCCGGTGATATTGGTAACCATGTTTATGTGGGAAAATATGGGGTGCCTGCCAAAAGCGATTTTTCTTTCGATGAATTATCTGCTGATGATTACGATGGTCTGCTTATTCCAGGAGGCTGGGCGCCTGATAAGCTACGCCGGTTTCATGAAGTACTAGATTTTACCAGGCAGATGATGCAGGCAAACAAGCCGGTAGGGCAGATCTGCCATGCAGGATGGGTGCTGGTTTCTGCAAATGTGTTGAAGGGCAGAAAGGTAACCAGTACGCCGGGCATTAAAGATGATCTTATCAATGCCGGAGCTGAATGGTTAGATAATCCCGTGGTGGTAGATGGCAACCTGGTTTCGGCCCAAAAGCCGGCTGACCTGCCGTTTTATATGAATGCGTTTCTGGAGTTGTTTAAATAGCTCAGGGCTCAGGGCTCAGGATATAGAAGTTAAGTTTCGGCTCTTTACGATTAGACAAGGAGACTGAGAGACAGAGAGACTAAGAGACTAAGAGACTAAGGGACTGAGAGACTAAGAGACTAAGGGACTGAGTGACTGAGTGACTGAGTGACTAAGAGACTAAGGGACTGAGAGACTAAGAGACTAAGGGACTGAGAGACTAAGTGACTGAGTGACTAAGAGACTAAGGGACTGAGTGACTGAGTGACTGAGAGACTAAGAGACTAAGGGACTGAGTGACTGAGAGACTAAGAGACTAAGAGACTAAGGGACTGAGTGACTGAGAGACTAAGAGACTAAGAGACTAAGTGACTAAGAGACTAAGGGACTGAGTGACTGAGTGACTGAGAGACTAAGAGACTAAGGGACTGAGTGACTGAGTGACTGAGAGACTAAGAGACTAAGGGACTGAGTGACTGAGTGACTAAGAGACTAAGGGACTGAGTGACTGAGTGACTAAGAGACTAAGAGACTAAGTGACTGAGAGACTAAGGGACTGAGTGACTGAGTGACTGAGAGACTA
>JBBQBC010000010.1:0-34218 GCA_038317155.1 Bacteroidales bacterium | reverse complement strand
TCATGGGTGTAAAATCCGGATTGAATATGATTAATCAAATCAAGCAATTGGCTTGCATTATCATTGATGATAACAACAAAATCTTCACGTCTAAAAACATCAATCTAAAATGAAACAGGTTCCCATTTTTAAAGTACTCATTTTCACGGGGGGGATACTTATACTGTCATTATGCTCTTGTACTGCAGTAAAGGAATTCCAGAAAAACAGATTAAATGATTCAGAAATGATATTAAGTAACCGAAAGATTGAAAAAACAGAGCTGAATTTTCAGTCTTATCGTGAAGGCGCTTCAGGCGCTAATGCCGGAAAAACAGGTGGAGACTGTGGTTGTAATTAATAATCAAAAATTAAAAAATTGAAAAAGATATTTTTAACAGCAGCCGGCATCATGGCTTTGATGCAATCCTATTCGCAAAGTAAGTCTATAGATACAAGCTACGCTATTCGAAAACTAAAATTGGATGAAATAAATCTGGTGTCCAGTTATTATAATCAAAATGGAGATAATTCGGCAGTAACAGGAGGAATCGGTACCGAAAAGCTTAATGATATATCAAATTCAATTGATGTAAAGCTGATTCATTACGATAAAAAGCAACGGAAACAAAGCTTGACTTTAGATATGGGTATTGATCATTACACTTCGGCATCTTCCGACAAGATTGATCTAAAAGCCAATAGTTCCGCATCTCATGCCGACACCCGCTACTATCCATCGATCAACTGGAGTTTGGAAAATGAGAAAAAAGGAACTACCATTTCTGTTGGAATCAATTCTTCCACCGAATTTGATTACCAATCATTTGGTGCGAATATTTTGTTCGCAAAAAAAACGAAGAACCGCATGGGAGAGTTCTCTGCTAAGTTGCAGGCATATCTTGATCAGGTTTCACTAATAGCGCCTATAGAGTTAAGAACTAATCCTGGGAGCAGTGAGGTGGATAATTATCCTACTACTCCAAGGAACTCTTTTGCTGGGTCACTTTCTTATTCGCAGATTATTAATAAGCGGCTACAAGTGATGTTTATGGTAGATGTGGTGCAGCAGCGAGGATATTTAAGTTTACCATTTCATAGGGTGTATTCTATGGATGGCAGCGTTCATCAGGAAAATTTACCAGACAACCGGCTTAAGTTTCCTTTGGGTTTTAGAGCGAGTTACTTTCTTGGTGATAGATTTATAGTTCGGGCATATTACAGATATTATACCGACAATTGGGGGCTTCATTCCAATACGGCAGAGATAGAATTGCCAATTAAAATATCTCCATTCTTTTCGATAAGCCCATTTTACAGGTTTTATCAACAGAGTGCCATCAAATATTTTACTCCTTATCGCACCCATTCCGCAGCTGACCAATATTACACCAGCAACAACGATTTATCAAAATTTAATAGTCAATTCTTTGGAGCCGGGATTCATTTTACACCATCCAATGGCCTATTTGGTATAAAGCAGCTTACTATGGTAGAATTGCGATATGGACATTACATCAAAACAACCGGCATGGATGCCAACATTATTTCATTAAACCTTAAGTTTAAATAAACACAACGACATTCAGGTTCTTCCTTCTATAAGGAAACTCTTCGTAGTTTTCGTTTTGGAATTCTTGAGTGAAGCTTTCTTTAGATAAGGAAGTAGCTTTATCTTTCAAAATGTGATTATGCGTGTGCTTCGGCAATCCAATAACCTTTGATAGATTCTATTTTGTAAAAAGTTCGTTTAAGCGGTTCATCAATGCCCAGAAGTAACCCGATATGCGAATAGGGTATTTTTTTAATAATTCTATTTCCCGGCACAAAAAATGTTGTTTGGAATTGTGGGGACAGTGTCCCCACTTTCTCAAAATCAGGCAATTGTAATTGTGGTGACAGTATTCCCACTTTTAACCCATCCCGGAATTCAGATGTCAAGATATTCTGAATTGCTTCTGCAAGATTTGAATAAAAAAGATAAACAGCCTGAATCTGAAAAGCGAACGCCTGTCAACCCCTTTAATATTCTTCAACTCAGCGGCAATGTTTTCAATTACCAGCGATTCAGCGAGAAAAAACCGCAAAAAATAACCAGATATTATCAATTTGATAAATTTCAACTAAGCCTTTCTGATATTTCAGTACTAATCTCACTCAACTTAAGCTTCTCTTTAATATCAGCATATAAAGGTTATACTACAGAGGGACACGACATTTCGTGTCCCTGCTGTCTGATTATGAGGGAATGTCCCTGCAAATCCCCAATCCGTGCCTCTATTTATCTGATCACCATTTTCTTTGCCAGTGAAAAATCGCCTGCCATTATACGGTAAAAATAGACCCCAGCTGACAGATTTGCTGCATTGAAGTTTAATTCATAATTGCCTGCCTGTTTAATTTCGTTAGCCAATGTTGCTACTTCAACACCTATCAAATTGTAAACTTTTAGATTTACCGGTACTTCTTCTGGAACTGAATACCTGATAGTAGTTACCGTATTGAAGGGGTTCGGATAATTTTGCCCGAGATTGTATGCCTGTGGCAGATTTTCCAATGGCTCACCTACCGAAACTGTACCCATGGTGAATTCACCCATTGCAACCGTGCTGCCGATGTAAGCGGCGTCGACTGTGCGGAGTGTCCATTTGTAGTTGCCGTTTTGCAGTCCGGTTAACAGCCATTCATTGACAGCACTGACATTGCCCGGCTCGGGAGTGCGCACAGGTATTGCTAAAGGAATATTGTCACGGAAAAGTTCGAGATCATAGGTCAATGCTGCGCCGGGAGTGTGATCATCGCTGCCGGGTAGCCAGGAGAGCAGGGCTGTACTTTCAGCTATTTGTGTTCCAACAAGCCCGGTGGGTGTAAGCGGAGCTAAATTGACGCCAGGGGCATCGTTGCGATAGAGGTGCATCTGAGCCTCCACAAGGCCATTCCCACCCGGGACAAAGTATTGACCGGCAATAAAGTAATCGAGATCACCTTCGCCATCGATGTCGAGCCAGGAGAAAGTACCACCGCGGTCGCCGCTGGCCCGGGGTGCCGGAAGCTCGTTTCCGGAAAGGGTGAAAATACCATTCGCATTGGTGTAAATCCTTGCCCGTCCTTCAATCTCTGTGCCCGAATTGTAATTTCCGGCAAGGAGTATATCCATGTCACCATCAGAGTCATAATCGGCCCAGGTGGCAGCAGAAAGGTCAAACCACCCTTCGCCGGGAATATCCCCTATAACATCAACAGGAATATAAGTTTCATTGTCATTGCGGTAGATTCGCAGCGCCATTGAGGTATAAGTACCATCTGTTTCCCTGATGCCACCGACAATAAGGACATCGAGATCACCATCGCCATCGTAGTCTCCCCACTGAGCTTCACCTTGCAATACTGCCAGCGTACCCAGAATATCCTCTCCGACAAAAACGCCATTGCCATCATTGCGGTAGCGCCGGATAAAACTTTCATCGGTTAATGGTGCTACATTAACAAGCAGCAGATCGAGATCCTGATCGCCGTCATAATCTGCCCAGGCGCTCTGAGCATGACTGGTGGCGGAGAACACAGAATCAGTTTCATTAAAAATCCATCCACCGGTTCCATTCGGTCCATCGTTACGCATCAATGCGGTGCGGAACGAAAATGTACTGAAATCAAAGACGGATGGCAATAAAAGGTCGGCGTCACCATCGTTATCATAATCGGCCCAGGTAATTGAACGTAGATCAAATTCAGCCTGGCTGTTATCCTCCCAGTAGCCTGGAAGGCTCGTGTCGGTTAATAAAAGTGTACCTGCCTAGTTCCGGTATATTACTGTCTCATTGTCTGTTCCCAGAGCAAGGTCGAGATCGCCATCACCATCTACATCCCCCCATGCAAGGTCAGATGAACCGGTGGTAAGTGAACCAAGCGGCACGCTGAAATAAGAAAAGCCCCATTGCACCGGACTGACCGCGCTGTCGTTTCGCATAAGCACAAGTTTGTATTCCACACTTTGATTATAAACAACATAATAACCGAGAACGGCGATATCCAGATCCCCATCATTGTCATAATCAGCCGGGGCGGTAGCGATGACCCAGAAATCTTCATCCTGTGGCGTTACAAAAAGCGAATCGGTAGGTGTTACTTCGGTAAAATCACCGAAAGTGCCACCCGGGCCTGGCTGAGCCACGATGATTTGAAATACCGTGCCGGTATCGCCATCATCATCTGTAACGGTTAGTTGAATGATATAGGTATTCGCAGTGTTATAGGTGTGCGAAGGATTCTGCAGGGTAGAACCTGCACCATCTCCAAAATCCCATGTCCAGCTCACAATAATCCCATCTGGGTCAGAACTGGTGTCAGTAAAATTTACATCAAGACCTGTTGCAACAAAAGTGTAAGAGGCTACCGGAGGCTGATTGAGTGGTGGTGACGGAGGTCCTGTAAAGTGTTCAATAGAACCCTGATTACCTGCCATCCAGGCATCGCCGGCTGCATTTGCAGCAATGGCACTGAAGTATCCGAAACCGGCTGAACCGGTTTCCATTACTGACCAGTTTTGACCGCCTGTAGCTGTATAATAGGCAATATTGTTGTTGGTACTAAGCCAGATTTCATCTGCTCCAACTATAAAGATATCAGTAAAATTGTCGGCATTGCCGGGGGTTGGTAAAACTTCCCAAGTCAGGCCGCTATCAATGGTACGGAAAGCTTCTCCCGAGTTACCTGCCGCATAGCCGGTCGTTTCGTTAAAAAAGTCCATGTCATTGATTTGATGCGCAGATCCGGGTAGTTCTCCCTGAATCCATGTTGTACCGTTGTCGGAGCTATGGTAAAATAGCCCGGTAACATTCGCAGCCCAGAGGTTCGATCCTGATCTATCCAATGCTATATATGCACCCAGGATATCCGGAACCACGGTCCAGGTGGCACCTCCGTCAGTTGTGTGATGCAACGCACCGGTGATGTAATTTTGACCGATTAACCAGCCATCCTGGAGATTGGTGAAATAGATATCTTCTGCTGAGGTGAAGTTCTCCGGTGGAACACCAGAAACTGACCAGGTTGCACCACCATCAGAGCTTGCATAAAGCTGACCTGCTTCATCAACAACCACAGCATCATTTGTACCGATGCACTGAACGGCTCTGATGTTATACTGTGAAAATGATTCACGGAGAATCCAGGGTGAAATACCATTACTGGTGAGGACGGTGCCATTATCTCCAACAGCAATAAGATTACCATTTGGGAATCGGTCAACATCCTTTATTGACTGTCCGATGCCACTTGAAATCTGGAACCATGAAGCACCACCATTGGTTGTTTTAACGATGAAGCCGGCACCATAACCGAAATATCCGGTTTGCGAATCGGCAAAATAAGGAGTTGAACTGCTGAGGTATCCGACTTGAGGACCCGGAGAGTTGAAGGACTGAGTCCAGATCAGGCCTGCATCGGCCGAATGGAACATATTGCCATTGAAATCAGCAACAGAAACCGACTGCGGGCCTGCAACGGCAAATGCATAAGCTCCTTCAGGAAATACTTCACCGAGATCGGTCCAGTTTAGTCCTCCATCACCAGACCGGAAAATACGGTCATCGTAATCAGGGAAACTCCCGGTTCTGCCCCAGGCCAGAATAACATCTGCAGAAACTGCAGAAAGGTTGATTCTACCGCCTGCACTGCTACCTGATGTCCAGTTCAATCCGCCATCGTTTGAGTGGATGAATGTGTCATCAACAATAGCAACTGCCGCAGTAACTGAAAGAAATGCAACCGACTTTGAATCACCCGTGAATACAGGGCTAAACGTAATTCCTCCGTCCGTTGTCCTGTAAAGTGCAGTATTGGATGCCCCAAGGCCTGTTAAATCATCAGAAAAGTCGAAAGTGTGCATACCATTGGGTGACTCAACCCAGGTGTCACCTCCATCCTGACTGATGTATATGCCAAAATTTCCTGTAGCAATTCCAAAGGCAGGAGTGTAAAAAACCATAGAATAAGTTGATCCCAGGAATGGAAGTTCAGTCCATGTCGTTCCTCCGTCGTTCGTTCGATAGTTCTCATTTCCATAAGCCCAGCCGTGTTGGTTGTCAAGGAAAAACAGACCATAAAAAGGGCTACTCAGCGAAGCCGGTATGTTTAGTTGAGCCCAGGATGCTCCACCATCGTTTGATTCGAATAAAGCTCCACCAGTGTCAAACGAGTTGTCATCTGTAGCGATGAATACCCTTTCTGCCATTGGTGCGCCAATGCCCCTGATATCCAGAAAAGTGGGCACTGGACTCTGCGTATTCCATTGTGCCATGATTGTTGAAGTAAGCAAAATGAAAGCAGCTGTAAAAAGAAATGGTTTTATTTCTGCTCTTTTCAGATTTGCCATAAATGGCCTGAGGGTAATAAATTGTTTCATAATCTTCTTTTTTTTGGGTTCTTTGCCTGTTTGGAGTTATAGCCCTCTGTTTGAAAATGAAGGTTTCTCAACAGGAATAACTTGCCGATGAATAGGCGAAAGTGAAACCTAGCCACCAAAATTAAAATGGTAACATCAGGATTCATCTTTAAACCAATACTTTACAAGCATTGATGGTAACCGGTCTACAAATTATTACATGTTACTATATAAACAGTAATTTATGTTGATTGTTGAATATGAAAACTAATATTTCTCCGCCTTCACAACCTGACAGTTGTGACAATTATTTGCACCGGTGAATTTTTAATGTTTGTTTCCATCCTGCAGAAGGCGATTGATGGTAGTCGGACTTTGGTAAGATCATGTATTAACCGGATAGCAGAAAGTATAGCCGCATCGTTTTGCGGACAATAATCAAAAAACAGGAAGAATGCAGATAACTTTAACGAGGTGTAAGAAATCAAGGTGTCAGTTGAAACCAGCTCAACATAATATAGGCGGCAACCGGCAAATTAGGTAAATAATTATATTACCCGGCATTACTGCCGGAACAGAATAAATCTCTGGTGATCGCACTGAATTTATATCCCTTGTCAGAAAAATGCTTTAAAAATCCGGGCAATGCATAAAACAGCCGGTCGGCGGCTTTCAGGCTGTCGTGAAAAACAACAATACTGCCATCGGTGGTGTGTTGTAGCGCATTGTCAAGTACTTTTTCCGGACTGCTGTCAACATCGAAATCGCCGGATAAAACCGACCACATTATGATCTGGTAATCAGGTTTAATAGATTGGATATAGGATGGTTTTATCCGTCCGTAAGGAGGGCGGAAAAGTGAACTTTTTACCAGTTGGCTGCACTTTTCTATATCGGCCAGGTATTCTATCAGCGGGGTTTTCCAACCGTTCAGGTGGTGGAAAGTATGGTTTCCGGTTGTATGACCGGCCTCAAGTACCTGTTGATAAACGTCAGGATGTTTCAACACATTATCACCTACACAGAAAAAGGTAGCCTTTGCCTGGTATTGTTTCAGTATATCAAGTACCTGAGGAGTTATTTCCGGAATGGGCCCATCGTCAAATGTGAGAAAAATCTCCCCCGCCCGGGCAGGAAGTTCCCAGGTTAGATTTTTACGGGTGAGGCTCCTTAGGATGCCGGGGGATTTTGAAAGGTACAAGGAGGAAGTTTAAAGCTTAAAGCTCAAAGTAAAAAGCTTAAAGTAGAAAGTTCAAGTAAAAAATTCAAGTAAAAAGTAAAAAGTAGAAAGTAAAAAGTATAAACAAAGATGAGACAGCGATAATTGTTCTGAAGGAATGCAGAGTAATAAGCATCATTTCATACACCAACTCTGATTCATTTTTCATCTTCAGACATCAGACATCAGACATCTGACGGCAGACATTAGGCATCAGACTTCAGACATCTGACATCTGACTTCTGACTTCAGACATCAGACTTCTGACTTCAGACTTCAGACTTCAGGCATCAGACTTCTGACATCTGACTTCAGACATTAGGCATTAGAAATTAGAAATTAGAAATTAGAAATTCTTTCTCCCCAAGTCTCCCAATCTCCTTTTCTCTTTGTCTGCTCTCAGTAATTTCACAATCAGATTTACCGTTTCCCCGTCACCTGCACATACTTTTCATACTGTTTCTCAAGTTCAGTTCTTGCTTTTTCAGCCAGATCCGGGTTATTGTTCTGTTCTGCTAGCTGACTGATGCGGTTTATAATAGCCAATGATTGTTGCATTTCAAAGTCAAACTGTGCGATGCGGTTCCCCGGGAAACGGAAATAGTAATTCAGGTCTTCCGAATAAAGTTGATACAAACGCTCCAGCAAGGCATTTCCTTTTTCGGCGGAACCAGCTCTCAGGTAAACCTCTGCCACCGGAAGCATAAAATAATCGAATCTGACTGCCTTGTCAGGGGCGAATTCCAGACAGCGGTCGCAAACGGCAATGGCTTCTTTGTTTTTGCCTTCAGCAGCAAGTTGTTCAGCCAGCCTGCCAAAGTTGGTGCGAAGGTTGGTTATCATGCGACGGTTGGTCTCATCCAGATATACCCCCGGTTTTTCCATGTTGCCGAAGGTGAAGGTATTCATCAGTCTGTCGTAAAGAATACCTGTGTTAATATGTCCGATGGCATTCTTTTCAGTTGTTTTCTTCACAGGGACAAGTCTCAATGCCATCCCCTCAAGCCGCAAATAATCATTCAATCCGATATAGGAACTTTCGCCTGCAGTTGTTGAGAAGTAAACCGGTCGTTCCCAATTGTTGTGAGCAAGCAGGTCGAGCACCATCAGATAGCTTTTGGTAAGCATACTCCGGTTAATAGTCCAGGTGAGGGTATCCACAATGTAGGGTGCATCATCGGGCGGTACGGTTCCGTTTTTAACTACAGCGGCTGAATCAACGGCGATGCTGAAACTGTTGGCCGGAATATAATCTACCATTCCGATAGAACTATTAACCTGCAATGCCTGTGGCCTGGTGTGGATAATGTCGAAAAGCTCCTTCAGATCAACCGGATCTTTTAACCTTTTGTCATTTGAAAGGTAAACCACTTCCCGGGTGCCGGAGCGAAACTGATCGAAGGTGAGACTGAAAGGTACTGGTTCCGAATCATAAACCTTCCGCTTCATCTGATCAATATACCAGTCAGCACTTAGCAGGCTCAGGTTCACGACCCTGACATCGGTTCGTATTCCTTCAACATCCTGCGCATACCAGAGTGGGAAGGTGTCGTTATCGCCCATGGTAAAGAGAATGGCATTGGGCGCACATGATTCCAGGTAGTTGCGGGCCATTTCACGGGCCGTGTAGCGGTCAGACCTGTCGTGGTCGTCCCAGCCTTCGGCAGCCATAATGCCCGGGACAGCCATAAGACATGCGACAGTTGTGACAATAGCGGCTGTTTTAACATGAATGTATTTTTTAAGCAGGTGAACTATGGCAGCAACACCCAGCCCAATCCAGATGGAAAAGGCATAGAACGATGCCGCGTAGGCATAATCACGTTCACGTGGCTGGTATGCATATTGGTTAAGGTAAACTACGATTGCCAAACCGGTCATTATTAAAAGCATGGCGATTACAAGGGCATCCTTGTAGTTGCGGTTAGTATGCCAAATAACTCCAACCAATCCGAGCAGCAAAGGAAGAAGATAGAATTTATTTCTGGCTTTACTTTCCATACTTTCCGGAATGTTATCCTGAGGCCCCAGTCTCACTTCATCGAGCCACTTTATCCCGCTGATCCAGTTGCCGTTGAGGTCATCGCCATATCCCTGGGTGTCGTTTTGCTTTCCGGCAAAATTCCACATAAAGTATCGGATATACATGTATTGCAACTGGTAGTTGAAAAAGAACCTGAGGTTTTCGCGGAAAGTAGGCTTGTAAATGGTCTCAGACTCGCCATCCTGATTGGTTATGGTAACAGGCGTACCTTTTACATTCCCCCATTTTTTGTAGCCATCTTCATGGGATTTTTCAATACTACTCCACATACGGGGAAAAATTGTCGAAAAGGCCGGATCGTAAACCGGTTCCATGCCTTTTTTGGCATCAATGATCACATATTTGCCCGCATTGTCATCTCTCCTGTAGACAGGATTCCCATCCTTTCGGTCAACTACCGGAGCATTGTAATATGGACCTTGCAGCAACGGCCAGTCACCATATTGTTCGCGGTTAAGATATGAAAGCAGGCTGATGGCATTACTGGGCTGATTCTCATTTATCGGGGTGTTTGCATTTGAACGGATAATCAGCATGAAAAAACTTGAATAACCGATCAGGATAAATGTAAAAGAGAGCACAATCGTATTCCAAAGAACTTTCTTTTTCTTACGGGTATAATGCAGTCCCCATACCATGCCGGAGATCAGCAGGATAAAATAAATTAATGTTCCGGTATTGAAAGGCAGTCCGATCGAGTTCACGAAGAACAATTCAAAAAGCCCGGCCAGTTTTACTATCCATGGAATGATCAGGTTCATAATCAGCCCGATCAGTAAAACGGATGCAATCAGGGCTATAATGATGCCTTTTGTCGAGGGTTTGTATTTTTTAAAATAGAATATCAGGGTAATGGCCGGAATAGCCAACAGGTTAAGCAGATGCACACCAATACTGAGACCTATCATAAAGGCAATCAGCACAATCCAGCGGATAGAATGGGGCTGGTCAGCATTGTCTTCCCATTTCAGCATGGCCCAGAATACAAAAGCGGTGAAGAAGGATGACATGGCATAAACTTCTCCTTCCACAGCGGAAAACCAGAAAGAATCGCTGAAGGTATAGGCTAATGCACCAACAAGTCCGCTACCGGTTATAGTGAGAATTTCGCCCAAGGACAGGTTGCTAGCCGGGGCGACGAGTTTACGGGTAAGATGAGTAATAGTCCAAAACAGAAAAAGAATGGTAAAACCACTGCTGAGCGCCGACATGGCATTGACCATAAAAGCGACATTGGCTGTATTGCCGAAGGCGAAAAGGGAGAAAAACCTGCCAAGCATTTGAAAAAGAGGTGCTCCCGGGGGATGGCCAACCTGAAGTTTGAATGCAGTGGTTATGTATTCACCACAATCCCAGAAACTGGTGGTGGGTTCCGCCGTCAGCAGATATACAGTGCTGGCAATAGCAAAAACAACCCAGCCGGTAATGTTGTTAATTCGCCTGTAAAGATTCATAAAGCATCCATTTTGATCGTAAAGCCGCTATTTGCGGCTGCGATGCGAAGGTAATATTTTTTTGTGGTTGGATTAACTCACTAAAAAGACCCTTTTGGAAAGTGTTTGCCATGATTAAACTTTTGCAGGATGGCCGGAGCCAACCTAAACATTTTAGCCCGATTTTCACAGGAAGCCAATTTAAAGTCGGTCTGTAAGTTCTGCTGAAAAGTTAAAGTGCACTTTTATTTAGCGGTTGAAATACTGATTACTATAAATTTCGGAGGTAACAATTTTGTATCTTTGCACTGTTATATTGAAGGGTATTAATTACGTTAAAAAGTTGCATTTTTATGAAGAAACTGGTCTTATTACGCCACGGTGAAAGTGAATGGAATATGTCGAACCGGTTTACTGGCTGGACAGATGTTGATCTTACTGAAAAGGGAGTAAAAGAAGCTCATGAGGCCGGAAAAGTACTGAAAGAAAACGGTTTCTTTTTCGATCTCGCTTATACCTCATATCTGAAAAGGGCTATAAAAACGCTTAACCTGGCGCTTGAAGAAATGGATCAGATGTGGATTCCGGTTTTAAAAAGCTGGAGGTTGAATGAGAAGCATTATGGCAACCTTCAGGGGCTTAACAAAGCTGAAACAGCCGCTAAATATGGTGATGAGCAGGTTTTGGTATGGCGCCGCAGCTACGATATTCCACCTGCCCCCCTGGCTGAAACAGACGAACGCAATCCCCGCCTTGATGCCCGTTACAAAAACGAAAAACCCGAAGATATTCCACTGACTGAATCACTCAAGGATACTGTTGAGCGTATGATCCCATACTGGGAAGGCGAAATCCGGGAATCACTCAAGGTGCACAACCAGGTTTTGGTAGCTGCTCATGGCAACAGCCTGAGGGCGGTGATCAAATACCTGAAAAACATCAGTGATCAAAACATTGTCAGCTTGAACCTTCCTACCGGGATTCCCTATGTATTTGAATTTGATGATGACCTTAACCTATTGAAAGATTATTTCCTGGGTGATCCTGAAGTAATCAGACAACTGATGGAAGCTGTTGCCAATCAGGGAAAAGCCAAAAAATAGCCTTGATGTATAAACAATGGGTTATCCCAGATATACATGGTTGCAACCGGAGTTTACGTGCTTTGGTTGAATCACACATCGTGCCTTCAAAAGACGACCAGCTCTTTTTTCTTGGTGATTTTGTTGACCGTGGCCCCGATTCAAAGGGAGTTCTAGACTATGTTATGGGGCTGCAGGAACAAGGCTACAATATCCTTGCTCTGAAAGGAAATCATGAAGATTTTTTTGTTAAATCCTGGGATGAAGAAAGGGAGTTGAAAAGCTTTCTTGGTTTCAAGCAGGCCAACAAAGCGAAAACCCAATGGCTTAAACACGGAGGAATCCAGGCCATGCAGAGTTTTGGCACCGATAACCTGCTTTCTGTGCCGGAGCATTACATTAAATGGATGCGGAACCTGCCGCTTTATCATGAACTTGAAAAATTTGTACTGGTGCATGCAGGAATGAATTTTGAAGCTGAAAACCCATTTGCGGATACTGAAACCATGCTTTGGATCAGGGAATTCAAGGTAAGACCCCACAAAATAGCCTTCCGCAGGGTAATTCACGGCCATGTTCCTGTAAGTCTCGATTTTATTGATCTCACCGTAAAGTCAGGCAGTTATCCGTTTATCGATCTCGACAATGGTTGTTATATGAACAACCGGTCTGGCTTTGGCAATCTTGTGGCGCTTGAACTTCTCTCTATGGAGTTGAAAGTGCAGCCGAATATTGATATGGACTGATTGATTCAAATATATAGAAATCAAGAATTTGCAATCCGGATGTTAACCTCGCCGGTATCCGGTTTTCAGCCAAACTGTCCTGAACGGGATGATGCAATTGCCACATTATCCGATAATGAGCGACAAATAAATTTATCAGACAGATATTCAGTGGTAAGTTCTGTATAAACCTCAGCCAGGCTATTACCGGTTCATTTCTTTGTTTTTAAAAGGGCGGAAATATTGAAATACATACCTTTAATACCATAATCATTGGATTCGACCTTTAAAAAATCGGAATTTCCCTGAGTCAGGCTTTGTTGTCCGCCAAAACCGAAACCTAGTGCGCGCAGTAAGTCATATTCATGCGAAACAGAAATCACATGAAATGCTGTTTTTTCTGTCAGACCATCGCCTGAAGTAAAAATTGTTTCGATGATTCTCCCCAGTTTAAATTCAAGTTTGGCAGCTAATTCCTTATTTCCCTGCATCTGGCAGATATAGATCATCGGATCGAGGTAACGCATGTCAAACGGGTTTTTGTCAAGTATTGCATATCCGTATTTAAGCACGAGGTTGTATTGTGACGGACTGATCATATCTTCCCTGAGAATGACCATCAGGCTATCGGTAATTGGCTGGTGGGCGTATGGTGCATATTCCGGCTGCAGACTATAACCATAATAAAGTAAATGATATTCCGAAGGGCTCAGGGTAGTGTCATGAGCCTGGTATCGCTGCATCAACCTGGGGTAAAAAGTCGGAGAATCGGCCTTTGATATTGCTTTTCCGATTTTTTTATAATCCGGTACTGAAAATGAGTTTTTCTGCGCTGTAGTTGCACAGGAAAAGAATATGATGATCACGCTGAGAACAACTCTGTTCATAATCAGTAATGTTGATTGAAATTAAAACATTCGGGTAGTGGGGGTAAAGCAGCCTAACTCCACGACTCTTCTTCACTTAGCCCCATATCTGCATCTGTCAGGCTAATCCAGGTGTACATAATCGAGTCAATCGCATCTTCATCAGGCGTATTGTTGTCAATAAAATTTTTCAGAGAAGTGGTTAATTTAATAATTCTCTGCTCACTCATAGCAAGCAGATTTTCGCTGGGATGCTGCTGATTTAACAAAATGGCAATAGAACCGTAGTTATTCCATGTAAGTGGCACAAGAGCAGCCAGCGCGAGTTCAACCCGCTGCATAATATCAGGAATATCATTCTTTTCAATGATAAATCCGCTTTTGCTGAGTGTGTCTTTAAGCATGGCCAGGTTCAGCGGAATATCCGGATAGGTCGATGGGAAAAGATGGGTATAATCCTTCAGGATGGAACCGGCAACCGAATTTATATCATCATCGTTCAGTAACATGAAATTTCACTAAATAACCTCCAAAGATATGAAACATTACAAAACCGGATGAAGTGTGCCTGCCTTTACTTCATTATTTATTTTTTCTGCAACTACCAATAAAGTCTGAATCGGAGTTCATAACAGAAAGTCAGCTTCTTACAAAACAAATCATTCCAGCGAACATCTGCTTTCGCAGTGGGAATTACTCAGTGATTTTGCAATATCACTTTCGTTTTTTTTATCAATTCCTGTTTCCGGAATCTGAGCGTAGACCAATCCTCATCTATGGCAACCATTCTTACCCCCTCAAAGCCGAGGTTATTTAGAATATGCCATCCGGTATCCCGGTTAAAGTCACATTTATATTTACCGGAACTCTGTTTTGGATAGGCATACCAGGGAATGCCATCTTCAGCGAGCATCATGGTAAGTATTCCAGAAAGCCGGTCAACTTCTTCCTGCCGGGTAACGAAAGCCAGGATAAAGTCAATTTTACCTGTCTTTTCCGGAGAGCTGACTATACGGGTAAACGCTTTCATCTGCTCAACTTCAGGCCAAAAACTGTCAGGAGGATTAATCAGCAGAATTTCATCCTGACTCATAAAATTCAGTTTTTTTAGAAGAGGGGTCATGGTAAGAACGTTTAATCCATGACTTTAAACCTGGCAGCCATCTGGAAGAACTTCTGAAGGCACAGCATGGTCAACTGGCAATCTTCCAGGGCATTGTGGGTTGTTCCTTCCCGTTCAAAGCCAAACCATGCCGAAATAGACTTCAGGCTGAGCGACCGGGGTACCGATTTGCCATTGGCTTCCAAAATTTTGAAAGTGTAAAAGGCAATTGTGTGCAGGTCTATTAACTTATTGCTGAAAGGCCATTCCATTTTTTCACCACTGTAGGCGAATTTGAGGAAATTCACATCAAAAATTACACTTTGCCCGCAGATGATAAGATCCCTGAGGTCACCACTCTGTCTTTTCAGCATTTTGCGTATCCATTTCTCAAAATCCTCAAGTACTTCATAAATCATGGGTGCTTCCTGAAGCTCGTCCCAGGATAGTCCGTGTACTTTTTCGGCCGAAGCGGTGAATGCTTCTTCATTTTCGGGGTAAACATTGGTCAGAAAGGTGCCGAGTTCTACCCAGTTATCGTTGAGCAGTACTGCGCCAATCTGGATAATTTCGTGATAGCCCGGTTCGGGGCCGCTCATTTCAAGGTCAACAACAAGGTAGGGCATGGGTTAAGGTTAAGGTTGAGGTTAAGGGAATGATGAATGTCTTTCGACATGGTTCGACAAGAGTTCACCAACCGAGAGCTCAGGAACCAATGAATGAAGATTTACGATTTACGATTTACGATTTACGATTTACGATTTACGGTTTACGGTTTACGATTTACGGTTTACGATTTACGGTTTACGATTTACGATTTACGGTTTACGATTTATTTTTTACTTTTTACTTTTTACTTTTTACGGCTTGCGGACCTGCCAGTCGCACTTATGGCTTGTGAGTATTTTTACTGGTTGCCAACTGCCTTTTGCCAATTGCCAACTGATAATTTCAGGCTCATGAACCAACAAATTACGAATTGAGCCCTCCCTGCAGTTTACTATTCCATTTTGATAGTTAAACGGATTCAGCATCTGCTCATCAAAGATCGGAAATTTTTGAATCAGGGAAATGAAATGCTTAAACAAACTAATTCCGGGTAATCCAGTAGGATGTTATTGATTAAATTCAATCAATCAGAAAAAGAAAATTGCCATTCATATTCAGTAAATATAATCTATACATCATCTCTTGTAACAAAGCAGCAATTTTTATGATGCGTAACAAAATATTTTCTATTCAGGCCAATGCGGAAGCATTTATAAATTGTTTGTACTTTTAGGCTGATTTGTAAATCGAGCGAATATCCAAAACACATTAAAATTCAGAATGATGAAAAACATACTAAATGATCCGGACATTGCTGTCAAACCAGGTAAAAAAGTCGAAGTATCTGATTTTGATCCTTCTTACAAAGGCGCCGTCAATGGGAAAGAAGATGGCGTAAAGTTGCTGGAAGAAAATGTAGCCCAGATGATTGAATTACAGGATAAGCTCTATGCAGATAGCCGGTATGCTGTGCTGTTGATTTTTCAGGCAATGGATGCAGCGGGTAAGGATGGCACTATTAAGCATGTGATGTCGGGTTTGAATCCTCAGGGGTGCCAGGTTTATAGTTTTAAAAGTCCTTCGGTCAATGAGCTGGATCACGACTATATGTGGCGCACCTATAAATGCCTGCCCGAAAGGGGCTGTTTTGGCATTTTCAACCGTTCCTATTATGAAGAAGTTTTGGTGGTAAAAGTTCATCCTGAGTTTCTTATGAAGCAGCAATTACCTGGTATAATGAATGTAAGCGACCTGAGCAAAAAATTTTGGAATGATCGTTACCGGCAAATAAACGACCTGGAACGGCATATGACCGAGAATGGAACGATTGTACTTAAATTTTTCCTGAACGTATCAAAAAAGGAACAAAAGAAGCGTTTCCTGGAGCGCATCAACGATCCGGCCCGCAACTGGAAGTTCTCATCGGCCGATGTACAGGAGCGGCAGCATTGGGATGACTATATGAAAGCATACGGCGAAATGCTGTCTGAAACTTCTACTGAATATGCACCCTGGTATGTGATTCCTGCCGACAAAAAGTGGTTTATGCGCTATGCGGTCAGCAATATCATTATAAACAAGCTAAAGACATTGAATCTGGAATACCCGGTATTGCCGGATAGTGAGAAAATTAAACTTGAAGAGGCAAAGCAGATGCTGATGAATGAATAAACTCACCCCCAACCCCTATCTTTGAAGAAAAGAGAGGGGTTGGGGGGTGAGTTTTCATGGTTGCAAAACTTCCAGCGCTTTTATCGATTCACGGATGCTGCTGTCGCTAACCTGCTTTTCTCCGTTGAGTTTGCCTGACATGAAAAGTTCATAGGCTGCCATGTCAAAGTAACCATGTCCGCAAAGGTTAAAGAGGATGGTTTTTGATACACCTTCTTCACGGCAGCGGTTGGCTTCGTCAATTACTGTGGCAATGGCATGTGTGGCTTCGGGAGCTGGAATAATACCTTCCGTTTTAATAAACTGCATACCAGCTTCAAAACAACGTTGCTGGTTTTGCGATACCGCTTCAATCAACCCGTCTTTCAGTAACTGGCTTACAATTACACCGGCTCCGTGGTAGCGCAGTCCTCCGGCATGGATAGGCGAAGGCATGAAATCGTGACCAAGGGTGTACATAGGTAGCAATGGTGTCAGCCCAACGTTATCGCCAAAATCGTATTTGAATTTGCCCCGGGTAAGTTTTGGGCACGATTCCGGCTCAACAGCTATACAACGAATCTTATGATTATCAGTAAGATTCAGGCGAAGGAACGGGAAAGCAATGCCTGCAAAGTTGCTTCCACCACCAAACGGAGCAACAATAATATCAGGCATTTGTCCGGCTTTCTCCATTTGTATCATGGCTTCCTGACCGATGATGGTCTGGTGTAGCAACACATGGTTCAAAACGGATCCCAGCGCATAGTGGGTGTTGGGGTCCGATGCTGCACGCTCAATAGCTTCAGAGATGGCAATACCCAGGCTTCCGGATGAAAGCGGGTTCGCTTCCAGAATACTCCGGCCGGCTGATGTCAGGTTTGATGGCGAAGAATGGACTGTTCCGCCAAAAGTATTCATCATGATTTTACGGTAGGGCTTCTGGTCGTAACTAACCTTCACCATAAATACTTCGCATTCCATGTCAAACATCTGGCAGGCAAAAGAGAGGGCTGTTCCCCATTGTCCGGCACCGGTTTCGGTGGTAATCTTTTTTATGCCTTCAATTTTGTTGTAAAAAGCCTGTGCTACCGCGGTGTTGGGCTTGTGTGAACCTGCCGGGCTTACTCCTTCATATTTGTAATAAATACGGGCAGGTGTTTTCAGCGCTTTTTCAAGGTTAATGGCCCTGAAAAGAGGTGATGGTCTCCACTGGGCATATATCTTTCTAACTTCCTGCGGAATTTCAATATATCGCTCGGCTGAAACTTCCTGGTTGATGAGTTCTCGTGCGAAGAGTGGCTCAAGCATGTCGGGAGTTATGGGCTGCTTTGTGCCCGGGTGAAGCGGGGGCAATGGTTTGTTGGGCATATCGGCCACGATGTTGTAATAAAAGTGGGGAATTTCCTTTTCGGTGAGGTTTATTTTTCGTTCCATTTTTTTTGGTTTTTAGAAGTTCGGGAATTGTTGATTGATAGTGTTCTTGTGATGTCAGATGACAGAAGTCAGAAGTCAGAAGTCGGAGGTCGGATGTCGGAAGTCAGAAGTCAGAAGTCGGAAGTCAGAAGTCAGAAGTCGGAAGTCAGAGGTCAGAAGTTAGAAGTCGGAAGTTAGAAGTAAATAGTGATTAGTGGAAAATCCGTAATCCGCAATCCGCAATCCGAAATTGGAAATCCACAATCCGCAATCCGAAATTGACAATCCTTAGCTTACCGTATCAAATAGGCATAAGAAATCTGATATCCGAAAATGGGAAAGGAGCGTTATGCTCCCGCAGGGGTAGAAATTAAGTTAGGAGGCCTGGTTTGGCCACCACCATGACCATGAGGTGAAAAGAGAGGAAGTAAAAACAGCAGGTGCTGATTTCATGGTGGTTTGTTTGAATGACAAAAGTAGTAAACAACTGGACCGTAAAAACAAGCCATTGGAGAATTAACACATTTTTAACAAATGGAAGTGAAACCGGGCACTGGGAACATTCTTGATAGACTCACGCCAACCGCCGCTCAACCACCGGCTACTGAACATTTGAACCCTTGAACCTTTGAACGAAAATTTGCTTCGAACGCAAACGCAGGATGGTTTCGGCTTGGTTCGACGAGAGCTCACCAACCGTCGCTCAACCACCAGGTACTAAACCCTTGAACTCTTGAACCCTTGAACATTTGAACCTTTGAACCTTTGAACGAAAATTTGCATTGAACGCCGACGCCGGATGGTTTCGGCTTCGCTCAACCACCGGGTACTAAACCCTTGAACCCTTGAACCCATGAACATTTGAACCTTTTAAACCATGAATGCAGCCCCCGGAGTTTTAACTAACTGTCGTTAGTTCAACTTCAAACGCCATCCAAATTCTAAACTGATAACATGTTCATAGGCGTTCGAAGCCGAAAACCGAAAATATCCCGGACGGTAATTTAATGTTATACGGGTAAAACGGCCAGGTTGCCAGCCGACGAGGAGCAACGGCCCACTGGTCAGATAGGCAAGGTGGGCTTCAGGTCGGGTAGGAGGCGCAGGATCCCCGAAATAACCATAGTTTAAGTTCCAGAATTGCCTGGAAATATGCAGGCCAAATCCGCCATAAAATCGGTTTTTATAGCTTTTTAAAGCCAGACTCATATACACGGAGGAGGATGATTGCCACTCTCCGCCATAATCTACCGCTACCGGAAAAGGAAGGAAAAAGTCGGTAAGTGCTCCGGTTGTCAGTTCAATGGAACGGTTATCGCTGTGAAAATACTCAAGACTACCGGCAAATCCCAGGAAGCCGAAGCTGCTCCGGACGCCTTCATTTAAAGGTTGCAGGTGTATCTGGTTTATATATGGAATCGTAAAATGAAGGTACATACTTCCGGAACTCTTAGGACTGCTTGATGGTTCTCTCCGGGTTACCGATAAGTCACCGGAGAGATATAATCTTCGTGGATAGCCATATCGTTTGGGATTATTCATATCCACCAGCATACCCAATGCGTAATTTGTAAAAATATTGGCATACCAGGCAAAGGAGTTTTGGGGACAGATAGTGAGTATGTTAGAAGCCGAATCATTGGAAACTTCGATGGTCAATGGTTTATTTTGTCTTAAAACCAGAAAGTTCATACCCGGCGGGTTGATGGTGCCTTCAATCGTTCCTACCTTCGCCCTTATAGTGTTTTCAGGAATAATTTCAATAGAAGTATAGGGCCTGTTTAAGAGGGTGGCGCAGGAGGTGGTAATCAAAATGGGCAGACAGGCAAGAATATGTTTCAGAAAATGCTTCATCCTGAATAAAAGATATTTAACAAAGATAATGGATCGAAGCCAGATAATCGTGGACAACACGAATTTTACGCTGTATCTTAGCGCTTTCTGCGGTTATGAGCGAGTTTATCATCGCGATAGGAACTTTCATCTGTTCACCAGAGAAAGCTATGATTGAAAAACTCGTAAAAAGACGAAATTCTTTTACCTGAAGGAGAAACATAAGGAACAAGATATAAATCAAAAATCCTAGATTCAATAGCAGTTTATCAGAATACTTTAAAAAATTAATAAATGACAAGTAGTTTTCCGATTAATGGCATAGTTTCTCCAAATGGTGCTACTAATACTGTTGCGTCCTCTAAGATTGTAATACATAGCGATAGTAATAGTAAATCAATAGTGCTGATAGTTCTCCAAATAATGCTATAGTTTCTCCAAATACTGTGTATGATATTGAAACCTCATCTATGAAACAAGGTGTTGAAGCAGATATAAGTACGTCTTCTATTGCTGGTAGTTCTTCAAATAGTAATCCTGTTTCTCCAAATACAAATGAAGGTCAAATTTACTTTGCTTTTTATCAAGAATTTAAAGTTGACAGTGAAGCAACTTGTTTTGGAGGTAGTTCTCCAAAAAGAGAAAGGTATTTTCTAAAAAAATAGAAAGTAATGGACACACCTGGTTTTAAAGAGGATTATATCGGCCAGATTCCGGCATTGCAAATGCTGATTAAGTTGGGCTATACTTTCTCAGCCCGGCAGAAGCTGAACGACTAAGAGGAGGCAGAACCACCAATGTTTTGCTGGAAGATGTTTTACGGAAAGCTTTGAAGGAAATCAGCAATATTCGAGTGAGCACCACTAAAACCATCATCTTCACAGACGAAATATTGAACGGGTCATACAGGTATTAAAAAATCTTTTTATGATTCCCATAAAAAATTGCATAAAAAAAGGTTCTGCGTTAAATTGTGGGGATTCAACCACAATTTCTTTCGAACAACCTTCGATAAATACGGTATAAATAGTGAATATTATGATTGTCAGTTTTTTCATATTTTCTTGATAAAGGAGAGATTTTACAGCATTGAGGAGAGTAAACATAGATGAGATTTGTATTTGTGTACAAAGTTATTGGCTTAATTAACAACCGCTGTTCAAAGCTAAATGGACAGTTTTGGCTCAGTCGCGCCAGAGAAAGCAATTTACCAGTGAAACATAGGAGGTGATGGTAGCACACGGAAAGATTCCCTGATCAATAACAAATGACCCGCCATACAACAATACCACCGAATCCCAGGTTTGGGGAATCAGGCACTGTCCCTGAAAGGAAGGGTAGTTATCGATGTCAATATAATGTTTTGGATGCTCTCTGGGGTTAATGTATTTGCGGTTATCGGCGTCTGAGGCATACGCAGCAAGCACAGAAACCGTGACCATAAACTGACCCATTTCCGCATTAAATGAATGGTCGATCCGGTTGATATTATATTATGTCTGCTGAAGCCCGAACTGACATCGACGGTAGATGGGGCAAGGAGGGCGAAAAGTTTGAATATTTTGTTTTTGAAAAGCATTGTGTTCAAGGGTTTAGATTGAATTACCAAAGCTAAGGCTAATTTCTAGCAACAAAAGTTTTCATTGCAAAACAAACATGGGGCTATAGGGAAAGATATTTTGCAGACAACGGTTGAGCAGTATATTACATGAGCATTATGTATTACTCACAGAGGTATTTTTGTGAAACAATGTTTTAATCCAACTTCCTGCGCTGACTGTGTGATAATATAGTAAGGGGATAATCCAAAGGCTCACCAGTGTCCCGGCAGTCATTCCACCCAACATAGAGATCGAAAGCGGAAGTTGCAGTTTAGCGCCTATGTCACTGCCGAGCATTTGTGGTAAAAGCGCAATAACCGTTACCAGGGCAGTCATGATTATTGGTTTAATTCTGCGCCTGCCACCTTCGTGAATAGCTTCCATCACTGAAAAACCTTCTTTTCGTAATTGATTTACTGTATCAATTTTCAAAATCGAGTCGTTGATGATGATGCCGCTCATTACAATAAAACCTATAAGCGACATAGCATTGATCGAATTACCAGCAACATAGAGAAATAATACTGCAAAAGCCAGGTCAATCGGTATCTCAATCAGCACAACCCATGGAATACTGATGGACTCAAATTGCGCTGCCAGAATAAAAAATAACAACAGCACTGAAATAAGCATAATAATCCCCATTTCTCCCATCAGTTTCTGGTTTTTGAAATAGCTCCCCGAAAATCCCACTTCCAGATTCGAATGCTTTTCTGCTAAAGCCTTTATAGTTTCCATTGCATTGGGCGTATCGTTGCTTTTGACATCAAGGGACAAAGGCACAAAAGCACCCTCCCGCCCTCCATAAATAGTACGGTAACCTTCATTTTTCTCTATACTCACAAGGGTTTTTAGCGGAATTTTATCACCTTTCCGACTTGCAATAAAAGTTTCGGCGATAACTTCGTTCATTGCAGCGGGCTCTGCGCCCATCACGATGGGTACAAAACGGTCATCGGCTTTTAAATTCCCGATATAGTTGCTGTTGAAAGCTGTTTGTAACACACTGACAATGCTTTGATAATCGATGTTATATAGAATCAGCAGCTCCGGTTTCGTATGGATAATATATTGCTGTCTTACGGGTATGCTGCTTTGTGCGTCTTTAATTTTCAGGTTTATCTCTTTGCTTAGGTTTTGCATTTCCTGAATTGGTGGCAATTCATCGCTACTGCCCGATCTTATCCGGGCTGTCAGGTTACTTTCCTTTCCAGAGAAGATCTTCATAAAGGGATTCTCAGGTGGTGAAAAATTCAGTGAAGCCAAAGGGTAGTATCGTTGTATGTATGCAGTGAGCCTGTTCTGCAGAGGGATTAACTCTGTGTTTGTTCTAACTTTCAGATAGAGTTGGCTTTCGTATGTACTTAAATCCAGATCGTGGTTAAGAACAAATTGTTGTTCGCCGATAAAGGCATTGGATTGTACTATGGTATTTCCGGCCTTCCGGAGCATCTCCGCAATTCGACGTTTGTTTTCATCAATATGAATATTCTCATTCCAGTCAATATTTACGATGGTTTCGTTTTGCGGGAGAACAGGCAATTGCCTCTTATCTATATCAGTAAAAGCCAAGAAGCCGGCGATCATCACCAGGGCAAGCACAACGAATGTAGCTGTCTGGTTACGGAAAATATAATCGAAGCCCCGCACATATGACTTCTCAAGATCGAATAACTTAATATTTTTCAGGAACGCAATCTCGGTGTGCTTGTGCTCTTTTTTGTGAATCAGGTGATAAAGTGTGGGCGTTAGCGTAACAGACACCAACAGTGAAATGCCCTGTCCTATGGCGATTGCTATTGCCTGATCATAAAACAAAGCGCCGGCGATGCCGCTGAGAAAGATCAACGGAATAAATACCGCACACGAAGTAAGTGTTGACGAAATCATTGGTGTAATAACTTCATTGGTGCCGCTTACAATAGCCTGTATAAATGAAGTACCCCGTTGCTGATGCTGTATGATGTTGTCTATGACCACAATTGAATTGTCAACCATCATTCCAATACCCAGAATCAGTCCTGAAAGTGAAACAATATTGATCGAAATTCCGAAAAGGTAGAAAAGGAAAAGGCTGAAAACCAGTGTAACGGGCAATGTTAGTGCAATCAGTAAAGGGCTGCGGTAATTGCGGATAAAAAGGAACATGACTAAAATAGCCAGAAAGCAGCCCTGCAATAGATTGCTGCGAAGGTTATCAATCGTATAGGTAAGCAGAAATGACTGATCCTGGCTGGTTTCAATATTAATTTCAGGATAAGCCGTTTTTAATTGCCCGATCAGTTCGTTAACTTCATACCGCATGGTATTGATACGGGCATCACTGCTTTTTATCAAAGCAAGGCAAATAGCTTCCCGGCCCTGCGACATATATAATCCCTGTATTGGTTGCTGCCTCATGCCCACCTTCGCCAGATACTTCATTGACACCGGCACTCCGTTTACTTCCACCAGAATATTTTTAACCTCATCAACAGTGCGCAATTCGTTCTTAAACATCAGGCTGTATTGCAACAATCCTTCGCGCACAATTATACCGCTGACCGAAATGTTGTTTTGCAAAAGGGCCGATGAAAGTGCGTCAGGACTCAGGCCGAGACTTTGTATTTTACCCTGATCCGGAACAATATACAATTCGGAAAGAGTTGTGCCGCTTATGTCGGCATATGCCACTGAAGGTAATTGTTCAAGTCGCTTTCGGATCACTGTTTCAGTAAACCCGCCCAATTCATTGAACTTCTCTTCGGGATGAAGCTTAACGGAATCGGAAAGGCTGATATTCAGCAAAAAAACTGGTATATCAGTGGCGCTGGCCTTGATAATCTTTGGCCTGCGAACCTCTCTTGGTAACAGGGCCATGGCGGCATCAACCTTGTCGTTCACTTCTATAAAAGCTAAGTCAATGTTGGTTCCATAATCAAATAGGAGACGAATAATGGATTTGTTGTCGCGGGTTTCGCTTTGAATGTCTTCAAGACCGGGCAATTGCATCAGTTGTGTGCGCATCCCTGCCACAATGCTTCGTTCCAGGTCGGTGGCACTGGTATTGGGTTGGGATACATAAACCGTAATTTCAGGTACTTTTATATCGGGTAAAAGCGATATGGGTAAGAGCCCGGCCACAATCAATCCGATAACCATAATGGCGATAAACGAGATAATAACGGCAACCGGTCTTTGTATTAGATAGCGAACCATGAGTTTAAGAATCTTTGGTTTTTATAACTTTTTCCAAAACTGCCTGCTCCTGTTTTGGATTGGTCTGATTGACCAGATTCATCCGCATTAGTAATGGCAGGTATAATATTAGCACTGGGATTGCAAACAACAATCCGCCTGTGGTCCCTGCTGCAAGTGCATACCAAAATGAGGTGCCCCTGCCGTTAATCAAAAAAGGAAGCAGCCCAAGAATGGTGGAAGCTGTGGTAAGCAAGATGGGTAATATTTTAATGTTGAATGCTTTAAGATATATCCTGACTGGATTATAGCTTGTATGAACACGAAGGTAATTCATGTCATTAATGATGTAAATGGCCATGTTGACAACCAGTCCGCTCAATAATAGGAGTGATGCATAGCCGCCTTCATCAAAGGGGATATCGAAATGGTAAAAAGTGAAAAATGCTCCGATAAACGAAAGCGGTATCACACTGATCACAACAAAAGGCTGAATCAACGATTCGAACAGAATGGCACAGACAGCCCATATTATCAGTACAATTAGTCCAAGCAGCCAATACTGCATGGGCTTTTTGCCGAACATCCATGAATAATCATATTCCGGATACGCAGCCTTGTATCCCAAAGGAAGTGTTCTGCTCAATTTGTTTATTTCACGTTCAAGCACCCGGCGCGATAATTCGTCAGGGCCAATAAAATCATAAGCCACAGTTACCAGGTACGACTGATCTTTTTTATAAATGTTTCCATCAACCCGCATTGAAGTTAATGAACTGACATCAGCCGGGCTTACAACAGTGCTGTCAATGTTAATACGCGTATTCATAAGTCGCCAAAGGTCGAGGTTGTCTAAATCATCGGCAAATGCTTTCACAGCAACATACTGTCCGTTCTGCTTTATTGTCCCTTCGGCCGATGGACCTGCATTGTATTCATGCAGGGTCTCTGCAAAATCAAGATAACCAATGCCCGCTGAAGCAAGCCGGGCTTTATCAACCCACAAACCTTTCTCTTCGATGGTTGCAGGCTCATTATAAAACGAGCTTCCGCTAAAAACAGCGATATTGTTAATGCGCGGATTCATGACAATGCTGTCGCTGACTGTCTGTGCAAGTGCAATCAATTCGCGGTAGTTGTATCCGCTTAGCTGGATGCGCGACATACGCCAGCCTTCCGACAGCTCATTGCTGAAACTCTCATTGCGCATATAAATGCCAAAATCAGCCCCGGCGAACTCATTGGCTTTCTGAATCATAAAGCTCTTGATTATTTCAGGCTCCGCTGTTTTTCCTGTCTCCTCTGAAAAGTACACGACAATGCCTGCATCCTGGGGCCCCGAGACGGAAGTTTGAAACTGCTTTATTTTAGGAAAACTCCGGAGGTAGCTTTCCATCTTCATGCAAATCGTATTCAGTTGCTCAATGGTGGTTCCGGTTGGCAGCGAAATTCTGATATATAGTGTGCTTTCACCTGTAGGACGATAAAAGTTGCTGCGGCTGGTTGCATGTTGCATAAAAAGGCTGAGCGTGCCACCGGTGAGTTTTTGCAATGGATTCCGGATGTGTTCTTGAAAATATGAACTACCCAGGGTGGCATTGTATAGTCTGGCACCATGGCTATCATTGCTGAGCGACGAAGGTAGCAGATGTACCGGAAATCCAAATGCCAGCAAGGCTACAACCACTAAAGCCCAACGCCACCTGCAGGCAAATCTTATGTAGGCAGCATATGCTTTATTTAGTCGCCATATTCTTCTTAACCGGAGCGCTCTTTTGCTTCTTTCGGCCTTTTTTATGCGAAGACCTGTCATTAGTGAAGGGATAAAAAACAAGGCAACAATCAGCGATACTGTTAGGTTGATAATCACCACCATCGCAAAATCGACAAGATTTGTACGGTCGGTTTCGTCGAGGAAGAATATAACAACCAAAGCACCAAGGGTGGAGAGTGTGGCTCCCAGCATCGCTGTGTATATTCGCATACTTTTGCGGTATAACATAAAGTCGGCCATCATAATGTAATTGTCAATGACGATACCGATGCTTACGGTAATGCCGGCAATAGAAACCAAATGTATTCCAACACCGGATAGATAATAAAAAATTACCGCGATAGCCAGATTGGCTGCCAGACTTATCGCGATAAGTGCCAGATAGCGTAAGCTCCTGTGTACGACGAGCACAAGCAGCATTAGCAATACCAGCGATGCTACCACACGGCCGATGGTTTTACTTATTTCTTCACGCAGGTATTCGCTTGAATCGTACATTTTGATCAGCGTATAACCAGCTGGCAGACTGGCCTGAATCCGCTTTTGCGTTTTGTATAATTTATCGGCCACGGCTATCTGATTTGATGATTCGCCTGCATAAACACTGATGGTTATTGTATTCAGGCCGTTTATACGAAAATAGCGGGTGGGCTTTTGTTCAACAATTTGTCTTTCGGCCACATCGCTCAGGCGTATTATGGTACCGTTCAGATTCCGGATTGGAATATTCCGCCAGTTATCATCTTCTTTTCCATTCCCGGAATAGCTCAAACTTACTGGTAACTGCAATTTGTAACCGGTTGACGAATAGCTGACCGCCGAGCCAACTCCCTGTTCCTGCTGCCATGTATAAAGTGCCTGAATCAGTTCGTCGGGCTTAATGTTGTATCGCTTTAGTAGTGCCCGGTTGTATTTCATTTGCCATTCCCAGGGCGTTGCACCATAAACTTCAACACCACTGATATCGGGGGTTCTGCCCATTTCTGGTTTTATAAACTGCTCGGCATATTGTTGCAGTTCAAAAGTGCCTGCCCTGGAATTCAGTGTATATGAAAGCAGCAGTTGCCGTTCGGCATTACCCTGCCTGCCGTTGCTGATTTCAGGATAACCCACACCCTCCGGTAAATGTTGCCAGACATCCTTGATGGTGGAGAGCATCTGGAATCTGAGAATTTGAAGGTCGGTGTTTTTTTCTGCTTCAAGTGTTATATTGCCGTATCCCTGGCTACTGTTCGATTCTATATGGCGAACGCCGCTCAGGGTAGAGCAAGCTCCTTCAAGAACCGAGGTTACCTGGTGTTCAACCACCTGAGGGGCTGCACCGGGGTAAGTATAACTGATGGTAAGCGCATTGGAACTGCGGCCCGGATTTAGTTTTACTGTGAGGCGGGCAATCAAAGCCAACCCGATCAGCGAAAACAGGATAAACAGAATGTTTATCGTATAGATAGAGTATTTCCTTCTGCTATCCGGTGGGCCGTTTGCATACATATACGGCTATGGATTGGCTTTTTTAACAATTACCGGCGCCTCATGCCCAATGGTGAGGTTGTTGCCCGTAATAATCATCTGCCCTTCTGTCAAACCTTCGATAATGGTGTACTGTGTGCTGTTTTCGAAGCCAGTGGTTACATAATTCCAGATGGCGCGGCCGTTTTCAACGGTAAACACTACCTGCCGGTTCTGACGCGCCAGAACCGCCGTTTTGGGCACAATTATCTGGCCTGGTAAACCAGCATTTACCACCACCTTTATTTTCATGCCATCGAGCAATAAACCGTCTACATTTTCTACCCGGGCGGTTACCTGAAGGAAACCGTTTTCACCGAGAGAAGGATCAATTTCTGTAATTACACCAGCGAACGATTTACCCGGCAGGGCTACCGGCATTACCTTTATGTTTATACCAGGCTTTACCAGTGCGGCATCGGTTTCGAGCAACCTGAATGTTGCAGCCATCTTACTTGAATTGAGTAACATGCAGAAGTATTTATATTCTGAAGCAGGGGTGAAGGCCTGTGCACTTAAACCGGCCACCAGTCCGCTTACAGGGGCGGTAATTCTGGTGTTCTGTAATTCGCGCCGCGATTTTTGCAGGGCAAGCTCAGCCGAAGTCAGCCCTGAGCGAATTTTAGCCATTCTCATCATCGTTTTGGGAATACGCACGGTATCGTCAGACCTGTAACCCGAAAGCAGCAGCTGATCCTCAAAATTAAGAAGGGCCTGTTCAAAATTAAGTTCTGCTTCTTTCAGATTTTGTTGTTGCCGGTAATCATCCAGTTGTGCAAGTAATTGACCGGCGGTTACCTGTTGCCCGTTGACAATATTAACCTTAAGGATGTTTCCTTGTATTTCGAAAGGGACAATGGCTTTTTGCCATGCCTGCAGGCTGCCATTGCACCAGGTTTCATTGACAAACAATCCTTTTTTTACATAACCAGCTTCAACATTGAGGGTGTCTGATGGCGTGTCAACAGAAAGTGAATTTTTGCCTGCAGAATCAGATGTATTTGCTGGGTTGCAGGAAGAGACAATTATCCCTGATATAAAACAACTTTTGATAAATTTCAATTTCATATTTCCCATTTTACCGCTGTTGATTAATCCTTTCTCCTGCAAACCTCAGGTATGCCGCTACCGAGGCCGTATCGCCCTCTTCAGGGATAAAGACATTGCTTACCCTTAAATCCTTGTCTAAAAGGTAAAAATAGGGAATATTTAATGTATCAGGTGGCAATCCGGTGTTTTTTATGCTATAGACAGGTAGTTTAATGCGGTTCATTCGTTTGAACTGATAGAGATATGCCGGATTGTTGTACCATGCCAGTAACAAGGTATTCGAACTATCAAGGGTTTTATTGCTTTGCAATTGTGTTAACATGGCATCCACGCAGGATTGGCAGTTAAGCTCGGAATATCTAAGGACAATAAGTGGTTGAGTGATTATGCTTCTTAGAGGAATAGTTTCGATCTTGCCATTGAAGATTGCGGTTTCTGCATTAAGCTTAATGCCCTCGGTTAACAATTGAAACCGCATCATCCGGTCCTTGTAGATCAATTTTCTCTCGAATGCTTCATGAATTAAAGCAGTGTTATCTGATGTATTCTTAACCTGAAGGTATGTATATATTAAAATCCCCAATAATATTGCATTAAGCAATGTCAATAGGTAAATGGATAATCGTTCATTTTTCATATCATTGATCCTTTGTTTTGATTATCATAAGTATAGGGTTGTCAGTATCTTTAACATCTTTTAGTTTTTCAAGCAATTTCAGACGTCGCTTCTCAGGCAGGAAAGAAGAAGAGGTTTGGCCATTTCCCAGTAATTGACGAACTTTCCATGCATCCTTAGAAGAATAGAATTCATTGTCCAATGAACAATAAATAGAGCCGGGATAAAAAACACTTTCATTTTCTCCTTTTAAAAAACAATTAAAAACATATGCCATATTAAGCTCTGTATTATAAAAACATCTGTAAGATTCTCCGGGCGTATTTAGCCAAAAGGTTAAAAATGTTTTGTTCAAAACGACGTTGGAACTTAATGAATATATTTTATACCTGGAAAGATAATTGTTGAGTTGATCTGGTAATTGAAAATCGTTATTCGTTAGACCAGTTAGGGGGTTTTTGGTTCGATCTCTGTTTTGTTTAATAGTAATGCAAAACCTTGGACTTAACAGGCCATCTTTAATGATTGAAATTGTGTCATTCAAGTTTGGAGGTGTAATAACAATTTCATTATTCCCGATTTGTGTAAACCGACTTGCAACACCATAAGAAAAATGTTGAAATGGAAAGAATTTGGCTTTTACAGTTCCAATATTATTTTGTTTATACAAATGAAATTTATTTTCAGACTTGCTGGTATATATAGCTGTACACCAAGAATAGATGGATTCTGGACTAAACCAATATAAATTTATAGGCGAAATAACTCCATTTTGAGTCTCCAAAAAAAACTCAGACAACGGATTTCCAGAAGAATCAAATTCAACAATTTTCCCTTCGGCCAGGACCATCAAATTTCCATTCCCTGAAATGCTCATATCCATTGGCCTTATCAACTCAAATGGACCTTTGCCTTTATTCGTAATTTCTTTAACAAGTTTACCTGTTTTCTCAAAAATATAAATGCCACCTTTCCAGGTTAGAATTATAATTTTATCCTTTACTAAAACTATTTTTTTAATTTCATCAAGAACACACGAGTCATTGGTTTCCAATTTAATAAAGTCAATATCATCAATAATCATGTTCCATAAATTGGAATCGCCTGCCATATTTACATCAATTTCAATGTTTTGGATGTCTCCGGGCTTCACCTTTCCTTTAGAATAGGTGCAACCAACGAAAAATATAAATATCATGCTGTAACCAGTCATTTTAAAAAATTTCATTTTGTTTGGTTTGTAAAAGATAAGGGATGACCTCCCTTATCTTCTGATTAATTTTATGAAAGCCTAAATTAGAAACCGGAATTGTTCCAAGTCAAAGTACAATTCCAATTAATGCATGGATTATAAGGGCCTGAATCATAGCATACCATACGAGTATATGTGGATGGTGAGCTTGAGCCTGAGTTCATTTCTGTGCACTCATATATTGTAGATTGCTTCCCTCTATTATCCGTTGCAAATGCTTCAAATGGAGATCCGAAGAATGCTATTCCCAATATCGTTAGGTTTGACACTAACACAATTAAAGCCAATTTTTTCATTTTATAAATCTTAAGTTAAAGTAAATAAGTCATTTAAATATCAATCAATTATAATGTTCCTCACGGAGGCACATCCTTCACCGGTAGGCAGTGCAATGGCACAAGAAGAATCATCCGGTGTGGATGTGCAAATGGGTTTAAAAAACAGGAAGTGTTGAAATGGTTATACGGTTTGCCTGAATACAATCTGCTGTCTCCGGCATAAAGGCTCTCTCTCTCTCTCTCTCTCTCTCTCTCTCTCTCTCTCTGGAAATCAGGGAATTGCGAAAATCCGGCGTAAAAATTCTATTGATATATGTGTTATTTGCTATTGTCATTTGGTTTATTTGTAAGCGTATATTCTAATTATGGTGTGCAAACATAAAGTGATTTATTTGAAAAAACAAGAGAAATATTAAATTAAATAAAAAAAATGGCTCACACACAAATAAAAAATAATGAATACGAAATACTCGCTATATATATTGTGTGGTTTGATTGAAGTAAATATGTGTATATATTATCTGGGTTTATTGTAATAATAAAATCTTTATTGAAAATATTATGCAGTATTTACCAGACTCAAGATATGTTGGCATTCATAAAAATATCAACTTATTTTAAGTATAGATAGTATTTGTAATTACATTAATGTCTCGAATTTGAGTAAGAATGCTACCGAGGATGTTTCGACATCTTCAGGAATACAGACATTGCTTACCCTTAAATCCTTGTCTAAAAGGTAAAAATAGGGAATATTTAATGTATCAGGTGGTAATCCGGTATTTTTTATGCTGTAAACAGGAAGTGACAGTCGGTTCATGCGTTTGAACTGATAGAGATATGCCGGATTGTTGTACCATGCCAGTAACAAGGTATTCGAACTATCAAGGGTTTTGTTGTTTTGCAATTGTGTTAACATGGCATCCACGCAGGATTGGCAATTAAGTTCCGAATATCTGAAAACAAGTCTTGGCCGATTTATAATGGTTGCAAATGATAGGTTGTCCGATTTTTCAGTTTTAAGGAATCGTGATGGATTGAGACGTGTTCCTTCGCTAAAAAGTTGAAAAAACATAATATTTTTCTGATATTTTAACTGATATATATTGGCCTCATGAAGTTTTGCATTTGAGTTATTTCCGGCTACAGCATCGAGCCTGAAGTAAACCAAAGCACTAATCAGTAAAATATTAAGTACTATCAATACAGGAATGGAATACTTATCTTTCTTCATTTGTCTGGTCTTTTGTAGTTATTATCATCAACACCGGATTGTCTGTTTCTTTTACGTCTTTCAACTTGTTAAGTAGTTCGAGGCGGCGTTTTTCGGGTAAGTAGCTGCATTTTGTTTTGCTTTTATTAATACAGTCTTTAATCAGATAGGAGTCCTTTGATGAAAAAAGGAGATTATTATTTGCACTGTATATGATTCCCGGATAAAATACATTTTCAAAAGGCATAACGGAAATCACTTTATTAATTTTTGTATTATTTTGGACCACCAGGTTACAGTAAGTTTCAGTTATTGGATTAGGGAAAAGGACACTGGTGTAATTTTCGTTTTTAACAGCATACATTAATTCCCCAACAAGATTTTGTTTTTTTAAATCGGAAATTAATGGGTATGGGTCTTCAATTTCTCTGGTAATTTGGACGCCTTGTTTTGAAGAAGAGAATTTGCCAAAATCAATTGCCATGTAAGGTTGAATCCCATTTTTTGAAATAGTTAATATTGTATCAGATCCTAAGGGAGGAGTCACAAGATAATCCATTCCCGACTGATTGAATCTGCTCATTTTTGAACTAAAGTACATTAGATTAAAGTAAGAGAAATTATTATTGTTATTTATTTCAGACACAATTAGTAATTTTTTGCTTTCGTTTTTTGATAACGGAAAGCCGAATCTGTTCATCCAATAGTATGTGTATTTTTCATTGATTTGAATATTGACTGGTGAAATTGGCTGATCTGTTATAATTGCCTGATATTCTTTAGAATATAAAAGAGATTGATAAACGATTATATTCCCCTTCACAGATAAGATGCATAGATCCCCTTCTGGGCTAATACAGAAGTCATGAATTTTGGTTGCCTCACCAGGTACTTTCCCTTTATCAGGTAGTGCTTTAATAAATTTACCTTTCTTGTCAAAAACAAGAAGTATATTTTTATCTAAGATGTAATAATATTTACTATCTACTACAATCTTGTTAATTTGTTTGATCATCGAGTTCTGTGAGGGCTCAAGGATAATAAATTCTATGTCTTTTATTGCAAAACTCCAGGATTCCGGATTTTCAACTTTCGTAATTTCAGGCTTAAGCGACAGAATCGGATCAAGGGTGGCTTTTTTTGTTCCACTTCCACAACTTGATATCACAGCCAATGCTATAATTGTAATTAATCCGTAAGGATAAAAAGCTTTTCTTGAATTCATACCTGCTTAAATTAATGAAAATGTGTAAAAAATGAAACCTCAGGCAGTCTATAATAAACTACCTGAGTGATTCAAATATTAGTTGTTTGGGTTATAAATACCTAACCTGAATAATTCACAAACACAAAAATAGCCCAAAAAAGCAGTCTGATCTCCGGACGACTTCTTCGAAAATCATCTTTGAGCAGCAATGATTTACTCATACTGTGGATTTGAGCCTGCGGATCCTCCAGAATCTACTGT
>JBBQBC010000009.1:0-35893 GCA_038317155.1 Bacteroidales bacterium | reverse complement strand
CTTCTCAGGTGAGCGTCCCGATCAGGAGAACCGGTGTTAATTGATCCGGCGTTCATAACAAAATTTACAAGTGCTGTTGCAAAATCCATGCTGAGGGTTTCAACATTACCCTTAATTTCGGTGAAAACACCTTTCACATTGGTAATCATCAGGTGCTTTACTTTAAATCCTATTTCAGAGTGTGACGGGTCGATCGTCCATTTAGTTGCTGTCATCTTTTTAAAATTTATAATTGTTTTGATGATGAAAAATAAAATTGCTTTTTACCGGAACAGCCAACCCGATCATGCTCTGATTTAGTTGCAAAAGCAGTGTAAGCTGTTTCGATATGATTCTAAACCAATGAAACTGGAAATTGTTGCTTGATAAATAGTGACATTTGTCTGACTTAACTGAATTACTGAAAAAAGGGTTTTACGAAAAAAGCCCTACAGTTTCCTGTCGGGCTTTACCATCTTCCTGAAAAGCAACTCAGGCTTTGGGAGTTTCTTCTACATCCTCATCCGCAGCCTCCTTAACTTCGTCAATAATTTCTTCGGTCGATAATTCAGTAACTTCTGCAGCTTCTTCAACCACAGCTTCCAGTTTTTCTTCAACAACTTCAACCTTATCAGGAACTGTTTCGGCGATAGGTTCTTCAGCTTTAGGCACAGTGCTGCGGATTTTTTCCTCCAGCTTATCGACTACGGCAGCTGCTTTTTCATCAAGCTTTTCAATAACATCTTCTGCTTTGTCTTTCAGGTTTTCTCCAAACTCTTTCACTTTTTCGGTAGCGCCCGCTGTCGCTGTTTTTACATCTCCGACAACGTCTTTGGAATATTCCTTCGCGGTTTCAACACGATCAGCAGCCTTTTCCTTTAGCTCGGTTGCTTTAACAGCAGCTACTTCCTTTGAAGTGCTGAACAGTTTTTTTAACGAATCTAAGAATCCCATTTTATTGTTTTTTAGTTATTTGCAGTTGCAAAGATACATCATTTATCCAGTAACATGCGAAAGATTGTCTCACGGTTATATAACACTATTGTAGATTTGTCAGGTAACACCTATTCTACAAACTGCCTTTGGTTATCGTTGATGTATTGAAAAACCTGCAGGTTGCACCGGGCATACTCATCCATCCGCTTTTTAATTTCAGGGAACTTTCCTGAATAATCTTTCATACTGCCATTCCTGTATTTGAACAGTTTTGAACTGCCATCGTGCTTCACTATCAAAAAAAACTCTTTCCCGATCACCCCATATTTGTCAATGCTATTGACCATAATGTAGGGTCGATCTTCTTTCAGCAGGTCAATTCCGCAGGTATTGTTAATCCAGGGTTGCCTGAGAATGCCCATTATAGTCGGATAAACGTCGATCTGCCCACCAATCTGGTTGAAAATCCGGCTGCCAGGCAGCAATCCGGGAGCGAAAAAGATAAGCGGTGTATGATGGTACTCCATGGAAATATCATAACTGAGTTTTTTGTAAATCCCGTGATCGGCTACAAATACGAAAAGTGTGTTTGAGTACCAGGATTGCTTTGATGCCATCTTAATAAACTGTTGCAAGGACCAGTCGGAATACTCTATCATCTGATCTCTAAGGTCTTTATTCCGCGCTTTGTAATAATCAGGCAGGTAGTATGGGCCATGATTGCTCGCTGTCATAAAGGTAACCAAAAAGGGCTTCCCCCTTTCGATAAGCTTGTTTAATATGGGAATAGAATACCGGAACATATAATCATCTGGTACACCGAGGGTAGTCTTCACCTCTTCAGGAGGATAATCATCCTCAGTAATAA
Organism: Bacteroidales bacterium; assembly: GCA_038317155.1. GTDB lineage: Bacteria > Bacteroidota > Bacteroidia > Bacteroidales > Lentimicrobiaceae > Lentimicrobium. The sequence continues at coordinate 34,110 of JBBQBC010000009.1, read as the reverse complement.
TCTGGTCGAAATCGTTGGTGCTCAGGAATCCCTGAATATTGTCGAACTGACCGTCGTGCGTCGTAAAATAGGTTGTGGTGTAACCAAGACTTTTGAGGGTGTATGAAATCCCGTTGTATTTAAGCATCCTGCTTTCACGCATAGGTTGCTGCCTGAAAATTGCCGGATAGGAAAACAGTGTGCTGAATACCCCGTTAAAGGTGTGAATACCAGAGGTGTATATGCTATCGAAGTAATAACTGTTGAGTGCCAGACTGTCGAGAAAAGGGGTCAGATTCAACTTATTGCCATTCCGCTTCATTTTTGAAGCGGCCATACTTTCCATAATGATGATGACGACATTTGGCTTATTTGCTGCGATGGAATCCGGAATTACCTGCCGGTACAGAGGGTAATAGGGATTTACCGGATCAATTTTAAGATATTCCTGCACTTTTGCAATTGCGGTTCGTTCATCTATCAGTTTTATGGCTTCGTTCCGTTTGTCAAGGTTTTCGAGGTAACTTTGCAGAAAGGTAAAAACCGGATTCAGCCCCAACTGATTGAGGAATGCATTGTCGGTGATATAGGCTGTTCCAACCTTTATAGGGGCTTTCAGTGCCAGGCGGCCGCGCATCCCCACCAACATCAAACCCAGGAATAAAACTGAAACAATTAGCTTTATCCAGATGGGACGCTTAATTACCGGCTGCTTCTCCGCGTTAATGATTTTGCGCTTCAGTAATTTATAAAACAGGAATGCTGCCAGAATAAACGGTATAGAATACATCCAATAACTTGGTTCTTCAACTATCATTTTAAAAACAAAAACCGGACTGTCGAACCATTGAAAAGCCGAGATGGTGAGACGTGAAAAGAACTGGTTGAAAAAGGGTATATCTACCGCAGAGATCATAAATGCGACAACGAAAATCAGATATATAAACCAAAACATCAACCTGGATACAAGACGATAGCGTTTCCCGAAAACATAGGCAGTTGACAGAATCAGAAACGGCAAGGCCAACAGGTAACTGCTGATTACAACATCGAAACGTACCCCCATCAGGAATGCACGGACAACATCGGGTATATTGCCCGATATACCGCCCAGGTTTTCAAGACCGGTAATAAATAAAATAACCCTGAACATGAAGAAAAAGAGAATATCAAGTCCGTAAATTCTCAGAATCAGGCTGATGTTATCCCAACCTTTAAAAATTTTCATCTTATTCAAGAGGTTTCCCCTTTGCATTTTTGATCTTTATTGGTAATTTAGTCTGATGTCATTGAAAACCGGGCTAATAGAATTATAATCCAGGATGATATTTCTGATTCCCATTGCTTTAGCAACCAGGTAATTGGTGCTGTCAACCCCATAAACAATTCTTTTGTTAAGTAATCCCTTTGCCCCAAGCCAGGCTATGTGATCTTCATCAATGTTGCTAAGGAACCCGGAAAGGTAATCTGGTTTAAGATTTTTGGGGATTATGTTGTATGTCCACTCTTTCCCGGCATTCAGTCCCTCAAGTGCCGTAATTATTTCAGGATACCTGAATTCCATATACAGGTTAAACAGGTAATCGGCGCTGGCTACAATCACCGTTTTTTCAATGCCGTACTTCCTGATTATTTCTGCAATCTGGTCTGCTTCACTGAAACCGGTTAGCTTCATATCGAAGTAGAAAATAAAATCAGCATGGTAACGGTCAAGAACTTCAGTGAGGGTAGGGACTAAAAAACCGGTGGATTTACCATCAGATATAAATGGTAGGCTATCCAGTCCGGTGGTTGAAATTTTCTTGATCTTCCGTCTACTCCCCAGCATCCGATTGGCATCCACATCGTGAAAAAGAATAAAATCACTATCAGCCGATTTTCGGAGGTCAAATTCTACCGCTGTGAATCCCAACCTCTTTGCTTCACCAATAGATTCGAGGCTATTTTCGGGAATATCCTCAATCACTCCACGATGAGCAAATAGTAATGGTGGGTTAGCCGAATCATTGAAGACAACGCCACCTACCTTTGAACCAAAACCGCCAAAGGAGAAGAAAATAATCAGGAAAGTGATTCCAAATACGGTAAATAGAATCAGGGAAATTTTTAATAATTTCAAAAATCCGTTTGATTTGTTCAGAAGAAACAGAATTAGTTGGTTTTTAATAAAGGGATTATTGTTGTCCGGTTAAACACATGAGATTCTTCGCTACGCTCAGAATGACAAGCACTTACAAGATATTTGGAGATTTGGTTGTTGGAAGAAGCTATGCTTCTTCCAACAACCAAATCTCGACTAATTAGAAACGCTAAGAGTCTGTCATTCTGAACGTAACGAAGTAAAGTGAAGAATCTCATTCTTGAAAGCAGATTTAACCGGACAATAATGTAAAAGGATCAAAGATAAAGAATAATCAGAAATTGATATGTTTCTGAAATTGAAGTGTGGCTTCCTTTTCTATGATAGCTAGGTCAACAAACAGGGAATTTCTCTGTTTCAAACCTTTCCAATTGCCAGTGCATGAGACGATTTGAGACGTTCCCGGGGATGTTTTGAGACGCAAGGCATTGTGTCTCTATATATTCCATTTTTTTCCCTGTTCACTTTCCGGGGATTATTTGAGACGCAAGGTCTTGCGTCTCTACTATATATTCCGTCTTTTTTTACAAATCACTCTCCACCTCAATACTTCTAACCGCCATCCAGGCCATCAACCCTGCACCAATCTCCAGGCTGGTTTCATCAATATCAAAACGATCGTTATGCAGATTATGGACAATACCCTTACTTTCGTTACGAATGCCCAACCGGTAAAAACAGGAAGGAACCAATTGTGAATAATAGGCAAAGTCCTCGGCGGTCATGCGCATATCGAGGTCAACCACATTTTCTTCTCCGAGGTACTCAATGGCGCATTGCTTTGCTTTTGCGGTGACTTCATCGTCGTTTACCAGAAAGGGGTATCCTTTATCTATAAACACCTCACACTCACCACCCATGCCTTCAGCAATGGAAGTGGCCATCTTTGTAATATTCAGGTGGGCCTGGGCACGCCATTTTTCATCAAAGGTGCGCAGGGTGCCATCCATTTTCACTTCATTGGGGATAATATTGGTGCGCCCTTCCGCGATAAAACGACCGAACGAAAGCACAGCCGGTAGTTGTGGTGGCAGATTCCGGCTAACGATCTGTTGCAGGGCAACCAGAATGTGAGCTGCAATTAAAACTGGGTCAACATTCAGTTCCGGTGTGCCGCCATGCCCGCCCTTGCCTTTAACTGTCAGGTAAACCTCGTCGGTGGAGGCCATGTACTTTCCGGGTTTCATGCCCACTTTACCGGCTTGAAGAGTAGGCAGAACATGCTGCCCAAACATATTCCGGGGTGCAGGACTTTCCAGCACACCTTCCTTTATCATCATGGATGCGCCTCCGGGAAACCTTTCCTCGGAAGGCTGAAAGATCAGTTTTATAGTTCCTTCAAACTTATCTTTAACCTCATTCAGAATTCTGGCAGCCCCAAGTAAACTGGTCATGTGAACATCATGACCACAGGCATGCATTACACCCTGATTTTGCGAGCAATAATCTACCTGATTCTTTTCAATAATGGGCAATGCATCCATGTCAGCCCGCAAGGCAATGGTGCACTTATCGGGATTATTACCCCTGATCAGACCAACAATTCCATGAACTGCCATGCCCGCTGTGAACGAGATACCATATTCTGCGAGCTTAGCCTGAATAAAGGCTGATGTGGCCTCCTCCTGCATTGACAATTCCGGATGCTTATGAAGGTGGCGGCGGATTGCAATCAATTCGGGCATCAGAGCCGATGCTTTCTGCTTTATGGTGTTAAGTAGGTCCATAAGTTGGTTTATAATAATTACACATTCATGAATTCGAAGTCTGATGTCAGAAGTCTGATGTCAGCCCTTCGACAAGAGCTCAGGGACCAAGGTCAGAGGTAGGAAGTATGAAGTCTGAAGTAGGATAAAAAAAATCCGAAATCAGACATCAGAAATCCGAAATCTTACTGACTCATCGCCTGCAAATCGTTTAACCGCTTATAAACGCCCTTCAATGCCATCAATTCATTGTGGGTGCCACGTTCTACAATTTCTCCTTTTTGCATCACGATAATTTCATCGGCATGCTGAATAGTTGATAACCGATGCGCAATTACCAGTGAAGTACGATTCTTCATCAGGTTCAGCAGGGCATCCTGAACCAGGCGTTCCGATTCGGTATCGAGCGCGGAAGTAGCTTCATCCAGAATCATTACCGGAGGGTTGCGTAACACCGCCCTTGCTATACTGATGCGCTGCCGCTGACCGCCCGACATTTTAATTCCGCGATCACCAATATTGGTTTCATAACCTTCAGGCATTTGCATAATAAACTCGTGCGCGTTGGCTACCTTAGCCGCAGCAATTACATCCTCCTTGCTTACATTTTGCATACCAAAAGTGATGTTATCCATCACGGTGGCATTAAACAGGATGGTTTCCTGTGAAACAATTCCCATCAGGCTGCGCACATCGCTGATCACGAAATCACGTATCGGCGTTCCGTCTATAAGTATTTCACCCTGTGTTACATCATAGAACCGCGGAAGCAAATCAGCCATGGTCGATTTGCCGGAGCCGGAGGCGCCAACCAGGGCAATGGACTTCCCTTTCGGGATAACCAGGTTGATGTTTTTAAGTACATCTTCCTGCCCGTAACGGAACCAAATGCTCCGGTACTCAATCTGCTCCCTGAATTCTTTAACCGGCAAGGCATTCACTTTTTCAGTGATGACCTCTTCGGCATTCAGAATCTGCTCAATCCGCTCAACAGAAGCGGCCCCTTTCTGAATGTTGTAAACGGCAGTCGATAAAGCCTTGATGGGGTTTATTAACTGCGAAAATACAGTGATGTAAACGATGAAAATGGCAGCATCCATGGACGAGCCCGGTGAAAGAATTATCTTGCCTCCATACCAAATTACAAATACTGACACGGCTATGCCCATAAACTCGCTTAACGGGGAGGCCAGGTCGCGTTTGCGAAACAGTCTCACCATAAGCCGGTTGTACTTAAAGTTGGTATCCTTAAAATTCGAGTTGGCCCAGTCAATTGAATTGAAAGCCTTGATGTTTCTTAACCCACTGATGGTTTCCTCGATGTTTGAAAGCAATTCACCCATTTTAATCTGTCCTTTGGCCGAAGTGCGCTTCAGGCTCCGGCCGATGCGACCAATCAACAGGCCGCTCACCGGAAGTAAAATCAGTACCATGAGGGTAAGCTCATAGTTCATCATAAAAAGGGTAATCAGGTAGGCAATTATAGTCACCGGGTCGCGGAAAAGCATTTCAAGTGAACTCAGCACCGACCATTCAACCTCCTGCACATCGGTCGTCATCCGCGAGATGATATCGCCCTTTTTTTTCTCCGAATAATACGAAAGAGGTAATATCAGAATCTTGTAATACAGGGCATTGCGTATGTCTCTTACTACACCGTTGCGCACTTCGGCGATGTAATACATGGCAAGATAGCGGAACAGGTTTTTCAGAAAAAACACCACCACAATCACAACGCAGATATAGGCCAATGTGGAAAGTTCTCCGTATTTATCAATCATTTGCCCGATCAGATAATAGAAATTCTGCTTCAGGGCATCGAAACTCCATGCAAATGCGGGCGGATCCAACACCGGTTTTTCGAGTTTGAACAGAATGTTCAGCACCGGAATCACGGCGGCAAACGACACCAGTGAAAATACAACACTGACAATATTGAAAAGAACATTCAGCAGTGCAAATCCCCAATAAGGAATGGCATAACGCAGAACTTTGAGGAGGTTTTTCATTTTAGTCTTTTCAGGCGACCCTGTCTTTAATAACCGACAAAGATAAGCGGTTAGTATGAATGATAATTTCCAATTTCTAATTTCTAATTTCTAATTTTCATTTATCTTATTTCACTCTTCACTCTCTCATTATTCACTTTTTCACTGTTCACTATTCACTATCTCACTTTTTACTTTTTACTTTTTACTTTGAGCTTTGAACTTTGAGCTTTGAACTTTGAGCTTTGAACTTTAAGCTTTGAACTTTAAGCTTTGAACTTTGAACTTCTTAATCCTTACCTTTGCAGCATGGAAACAAAACGTCAGCAAAAAATATCGCGGCTACTGCAAAAGGATCTGGGCGAAATTTTCAGGTTAATGGCTCATGATCATCTGCGTGGTTATCTTATAACGGTAACACGTGTAAATATTACTCCTGACATGTCAATTGCCCGGGTTTTTCTCAGTCTTTTCGGACCGGGCGAAAAACAGGAAATCTTTAAAAGCATCAACAGGCAGAAAAAGGAAATCCGTCATCAGCTTGGCATCAGGGTTAAGGGTCAGCTCAGGATTATTCCCGATCTGGAATTTGTTGTTGACGATTCGCTTGATTACATCGAAAACATCGAAAAGCTATTGAATACCTGATTCCAGTGAATGAAAAGTAGAAAAGAGCAGTCTGCACAATTTCCGTGTTCGGCTGACACGCCCTTTAACCATAAATAATCCCTTTGAAACTTCCGTTATATATAGCCTGGCGCTACCTGAAATCGAAGAAATCACACAATGTGATTAACATAATTTCGGGTATTTCAATAGCAGGCGTTACCATAGGTACCATGGCCCTGATCGTGGTATTATCGGTATTCAACGGGTTTGAAAGCCTGGTTATTTCATTGTTCAACAGTTTTGACCCCCCAATAAAAGTAAGCCCGGTTAAAGGCAAAACCTTCGACTCGAAAACCTATCCCTGGGAAAAGGTTTCGGGCCTCCCGGGCGTTAAAGCCCAAACTGCCGTGATTGAAGAAAAAGCGTTGCTTCGCTATGGCAAAGCTCAGTTTTTGGTTACCCTGAAAGGGGTTGATTCAAGTTACACAAGCTGGACCGGCCTCGACAGCATGATGACCGCCGGCAGCCTGATACTGGAATTTAAAGGACAACCTTTCGCTGTAATCGGGCAGGGAGTGGCCTATTACCTCGGGGTTAACCCTGATGATTATGACAGCTTTATTGAAGCCTACGCCCCCCGCCGGACAGGTAAAATCGGATCAAACCCTGAGCAGGCCTTCAACCGGATCGATATCAGACCATCGGGCATTTTTTCTGTGCAGCAGGACTTTGATACAAAATATGTCATTGTTCCGTTGAGCTTTACCAGGGAATTGTTCGAATACAAGAATGAAATTACCTCCGTAGAAATCGCTCTTACCAAAGCAACTGACGCTGAAGCAACGCAGCAGCAGATTAAAAGGGCACTCGGACCTGATTTTCTGGTTAAAAACCGGTTCGAACAACAGGAAACCCTTTACCGGATCATGCACTCAGAAAAATGGGCTATTTTCCTGATTCTCTCATTTATCCTGATAATTGCTACCTTTAATGTGATCGGTTCACTTTCTATGCTAATCCTCGACAAGAAAAAAGACATTGCGATCCTGCACAGTCTTGGTGCAGACAACCGGCTGATCCGCAGAATTTTTATGGCCGAGGGTTTGCTCGTTTCACTCAGCGGTGCATTGGCCGGGCTGATTCTGGGAACCGTTATCTGCATGGTTCAACAGCAGTTCGGACTGGTTAAGATCAATGCCGAGGGAGGGTCATTCCTAATCAGCGCTTATCCGGTGCTGATGCAACTATCTGACGTTATATTTGTCTTTATCACCGTTTCATTCATCGGATTGCTGGCTGCCTGGGTTCCTGTGCGCAATATTGGCAAAATCGATTCACGACTGGCAGCAATGCATTCCAGATAAACTTCTGCATTTATCCTGATTTAGTTCAAATCATCAAAGACAAAATTCGCAAAATTTATAAGTTTTGCATTTGCGCGAAAGTCAGAAAAAGCCTCTTTCTGTATTTCTTTTATTCTTTTAGGCAACCACTACCCAATCATGATGTCAGTAATCCAATGGTTTATGTTGCATGTTTTTAAAAATATTACAAAAGTTCCTGTGCAAATTCTGTTTAACAGGGCTGATCTGCTGACAATTTTACAACCCGCTATTTCTCATATATTTACATTATCACATTTTTTTTTCAAAAAGGTCGGATTGATCTGATTTATATATAGTTTTGTGGGTTACATTATTGGCCGGGAGGCAATTAAATACGTTATCAACAAAGGTTACAAAACCATGAAAAAAGCTTTACTCATCACCACATCATTTTTTGCGTTGATCTTATTCATTGCTATATCAAGCAATTGTGTGAATGCACAGGTAACAATCAGGCAAAACGGAACTACTGGTTTAACTGTCGAAAAAAGTGATTTTTCCGGCATTCAGGTTAAAAACAACCTGTCCAGTCTAAACCAGATTGATGTTGCTACAGAAGCCGGAAACTTTACTGAGATATCCGCTTCCGGCTACACCTTTACGCAGGAAACCGGCTTCCCGAAACTTCCTGTGATGCGCAAGCTGATTGAAATTCCGGTTGGAGCCTCGGTTGAAGTAGAGGTAGTTTCCTTTGAACAAAAGGAACTCAACCTGAGCGACCTTGGTATCCAATACCGCCTTATGCCCGCTCAGGCACCGGTAGCTAAAAGCAGTAAGGATAAACTTCCTTTCAATTTTAACAGTGAGGTTTACAGCAGGGACCGCTTTTACGGAAAACCACTTGCATCAGCCGAAATCATTGGCTTTATGCGTGGTACACGAATGGCCCGCCTCGATATTTCACCTGTTGAATACAACCCTGTCAGGGGAATCATCAGGGTTTATGATAATGTGATTGTGAAAGTTACCTTTAAAAACGGTAATTATGCTGAGACCCAGTACCTGAAAGAGAAAACCCGCTCTCCTTTTTTCAATGGTCTTGAGAATTCATTGCTGAATACCCTTCCGGTTGGCAGCGGTTCACGCGAGAATTTTACACATTACCCTGTAAAATATGTTATTGTATCCGATCCCATGTTTCAGGCCGCACTGCAACCGCTCATTGACTGGAAAACCAGGAAGGGATTTACAGTTGTGCAAGCTTATACAAACCAACCCAATGTGGGCAATACCACCAGTTCGATCAAGAGTTACCTTCAGGGCCTTTACAATGCCGGCACCCCTGAAGATCCTGCGCCTACATTCGTTCTTTTTGTAGGTGATGTTGCGCAAATTCCGGCTTTCAGCCAGGGAGGCCATGTTTCAGACCTTTATTATTGCGAATACACCAATGATCATATACCCGAAATGTTCTACGGTCGTTTTTCGGCTACCAATCTTTCACAATTGCAGCCACAGATAGACAAAACCATGATGTATGAGCAATATCAGTTCCCTGATCCTTCTTTCCTGGGTGAATGTGTTCTGGTTTCAGGCGTTGATGCCGGTTATGCCCCGATTCACGGAAACGGCCAGATCAATTATGGGACAACTTACTATTTCAATGAATCTCATGGTTTAGAAAGTCATACATACCTGTATCCAGCCTCCGGCAGCTCTGCTTCTGCAATTATTCAGAATGTGAGCGATGGACTTGCTTATGGCAACTACACAGCTCACGGAAGTTCAAGTGGCTGGGCAGATCCGTCTTTCGAAATTTCAGATATCCCCGGTCTTCAAAACAATGGTAAATATCCTTTGCTGGTTGGCAATTGCTGCCTTACCAGTACATACAATACCAACTGCTTTGGTGAGGAACTTCTGAGGGCTGCCAACAAGGGCGCAGTCGGATATATTGGCGCTTCTAACAGCACTTACTGGGATGAAGATTTTTATTTTGGCGTAGGGGTTAAGAACATCGTAGTTAATCCGGTTTATGATGGCAATTCGGATGGCAGTTATGACCTTGCTTTCCACACTCATGGTGAGCCTTTCTCCGATTGGTACACCACACAGGCCCAGATGCTGTTTGCCGGTAACCTGGCTGTAACGGAGGGCTCTCCCAATTCAATGGTTTATTATTGGGAAATTTATTGCCTGATGGGCGATCCTTCTCTCATGATCTACTTCGGTGTACCCGATGCAATGACCGTTTCCTATGAACCACTCATGCCATTGCAATCAACAGAATTCACGGTTAATGCTGAGCCCTACGCGTATGTTGCCATCTCCAAAGACGGCGTATTGTATGGAAGTGCCCTTGCAGATGAAACCGGAGTGGCCGTTGTGGCACTTAATCCCATTTCAGTTCCTGGCGATGCACAGGTTATTGTAACTGCTCAGAATAAGCAACCGTATATAGGGTCGGTGATCGTAGCTTCGCCTCAAGGTCCTTACATTCTGCTGCAGTCGCAAATAATAAACGATGAAAATGGCAACAACAACCAGTTGCCTGAATATGCCGAATCGTTCGGGTTTAATATGTCACTGAAAAATGTTGGCAGTTCCGAAGGCGCAAACCTTTCTGTAACCCTTACCTGCACCAGTCCCTATGTTGAAGTTAAAGAAGCTGTTGAATCATGGCCGAATATTGGTGCGGGCGAAATAGTCAATCTTAATTATGCATTTGAAGTTTCAGCGTCAGCATGGCTGCCTGATCAGACGCCTGCCGTTTTCACCCTCGAAATCACAAATGGATCTGAAACCTGGATTTCAAACTTTACCATAAAACTAAATTCGCCTAACCTTCAAACCGCTTCATATACCATTGATGATTACCTGAACGGCACCGGAAATGGAAACGGAAGGCTCGATCCGGGCGAAAATGTGGTCATCTCAGTCCCGGTCAACAATACCGGCCATTGTATGGCACCTGAAACCGTTTCGCATTTGTTTACCAACAGCGAGGGAATCAATATTGAGTTTATTGAATACCAGATCGGAAACATTCCGGGTGGTGGCAGCAACCTGAATGCATTATACAATGTTTCGGTTAGCCCCGATCTTGAAATCGGAACACTTATTAATCTCTATTTTGCTGCAGCTTCAGGTTTATATAATGCTACACAGGTATATTCCCTTCCGGTAGGTCTGATTGTGGAGGACTTCGAAACCGGTAACTTCACTGCATACAACTGGGTAAACACCAGTGCCTTGCCCTGGACAATTACCAATACATCGGTCAACGGAGGCGCATTTGCTGCACGTTCAGGCCCGATTGGCAACAGCGACAACACAAGCCTTCAGATTCCAATGAATGTTTCGGCCAACGATAATATCTCTTTTGCATATAGGGTCTCAACCGAAAGTGGATACGACTTTCTCAAATTTTATATTGATGACATTGAGAAAGGTTCCTGGTCAGGCGAGGTAGCCTGGAGTAATGTAAGTTTCCCGGTAACTCCCGGTAACCATACATTTAAATGGACTTACATTAAAGACGTAAGCGTAACAGGAGGCCTGGACGCTGTATTTATTGACGATATTTTCTTCCCAAGTGGAAACACAGGTGGCTCAGGCACCAACCTTACCGCAACTGCATTTGCTTATCCGTCCCAACTATGTGGCGCAGGATCAAGCCAGCTTTTTGGCTTTGTTACCAATGCAACCGGAAATGTAACATATACCTGGACCCCGGGCGGAGTTTTGAACAATGCTGAAATTTTCAACCCGGTTGCCACTCTTTCCGAAACAACCACCTTCGATCTTGCTATCATGAATCTCCTGTACTCAGACAATACCCAAGTGACGATAGAAGTTTCGCCGGCTCCGGAGACCCCTGTTATTGTTCAAAACGACAACAAGTTGGTTTCAAGTGCTGCAGAAGGTAATCAATGGTACAACCGCGACGGTATAATCGAAGGGGCTGTTAACCAAAACTTTGAACCAACTGTTTCTGATTATTATCATGTTTTTGTAACTTCTCCTCAAGGTTGCATCTCTGAAGCCTCAAACGAGATTTACATGACCGTGGTTGGTGTTGAAACCATAAAAGCCGGAAATTCACTGGTTGTTTATTCCAATACATCAGGCAGTCTTAACATCTCCTATAGCCTGCTGAAAAGCAGCCCGGTTCGTATCAGCCTTCTTAACCTGTTGGGTCAGCAAACAGCGCTTCTGGCCGACATCAGGCAAATACAGGCCGGTAGTCATTCATTTTCGGCTGCAACCGACATTCTGAAACCAGGCATTTATTTTGTAAAACTCCAGGCCGGCGATTACACAGCAGTGCGCAAAATCGTTTTATCTGAATAACCTTTAAAATATAAAGCAATGAAATTGTCACGAAACATTACGCTTATATTGCTATTTGCAGGATTCTTTTCTGCCAGTGCACAAAACTGGGTCGGTATTCATTCAGATCAACCTTTATCGGCTGAAACCTCACTGATATCCAACTCTGCCAGTGGTTCGGTTATTTCAGTCAACATCAACGGGTTCAACCTTAACCCGGTTGTAACACCCCGTGGAGCCGCTTTCACCATTGGTGTTGAAGGCGCCTCTCCTATGTTGGAAAAAGGGATGCCCGATCTTCCCAAACTGACCGCTTCGGTAATAATACCCGATCAGGCCCGTATGGAAGTCCGGGTAGTTTCTTCACAATATATAGACTATCCGTTTATGGATGTGGCCCCGTCAAAAGGGAATTTTACCAGGGATATCGATCCGGCCAGTGTTGCTTATGAATACGGGCGGGCTTATTCACGTGACGAATTCTTCCCATCGGCTCAGGCCAGCCTTCGCGAGCCTTACATTCTCCGCGATTACAGGGGTCAAACCGTGGTAATCAATCCGTTTGCCTTCAACCCTGTTACCAAAACCCTGAGGGTTTACCATACAATGGTCATCGAAATATACAGTGCTGGATCTTCTACAGAAAATGTCCTGGTAAGGGATCGGGCTCCGGAAGCAATAGATGCGGAATACCGTCAGATTTATACCAGGCACTTCCTGAATGCAAACGATGGCAGCAGATATACCCCGCTTGAAGAGCAGGGAAAGATGCTCATCATCTGCCATGGTGCTTTTATGGCCGAAATGCAGAATTTCGTTAACTGGAAACGTACCATCGGTATTCCGGTTGAAATGGTTGATGTTGCTACCATAGGAACAAATTCTACAGCCATAAAAAATTATGTGGCCAATTACTATGCAACCAACGGGCTGACATTTTTACTACTGGTTGGTGATAATGCTCAGATACCAACTGTTACCACAGGAAGCGTTGGTGGCCCGTCTGATCATGCCTATGGTTATCTTTCAGGGAACGACCATTATCCTGAAATTTTTGTCGGCCGTTTCTCTGCTGAAAACACTACCCAGGTTGCAACTCAGGTTCAACGAACTATCGAATATGAGCAAAATCCGGATGTGAGCCTTGATTGGTTCTCAAAGGGTTTTGGCATTGGCTCAGACCAGGGCCCGGGTGATGATGGTGAATACGACTATCAGCACATGCGCAACATTCGGACTGACCTGTTGGGCTTTACTTATACCGCTGTTGGCGAATTATACGACGGGAATCAGGGTGGTGAGGACCTTCCGGGCAATCCGAATTCAACTTCTGTTTCGAACGAAGTAAATGCCGGCCGGACAATAATTAACTATGTTGGACATGGCAGCCAGACTTCCTGGGGAACCACCGGTTTTTCAAACAGTGGTGTCAATAGCCTTACCAACAATCACATGTGGCCTTTTATCTGGTCCGTAGCCTGTGTAAACGGGGACTTCCTTAACGGAACCTGTTTTGCTGAAGCCTGGCTGAGGGCATCCAACGCCAGTGGTCCTACCGGAGCAGTTGCAACCCTAATGTCAACCATCAATCAAAGCTGGAACCCTCCGATGGATGGCCAGGACGAAATGAATGACATTCTGGTTGAAAGTTACACCAACAATATAAAGAGAACTTTCGGCGGCATTTCAATGAATGGCTGTATGAAAATGAACGACACATACGGCACCGGCGGATATGAAATGACCGACACCTGGCTTATTTTTGGTGATCCTTCAGTTGTGGTGCGTACTGCAATGCCAACCGCACTTGCCGTTAGTCACAACCCGGTTGCTTTCATTGGGTCGAATCAGTTTGTTGTTAACTGCAACGTTCAGGGCGCTTATGCCTGCTTAACCATTGGCGGACAGATTATCGGAACGGCCACTGTTACTGGTGGATCAGCCATCATTACTTTCCCGGCACTGAATAATGTGGGCACAATGAAACTTGCTGTTACAGCCTTTAACTACCTGCCTTACATAGTTGACATTGACATTCTCCCGCTCAATGGGCCTTATGTTGTATATAACAACACCTCCATCAACGATGCGGCTGGTAATAATAATCAGCAGCTCGATTACAACGAATCGGTTGCATTGGCTCTCGGTCTGAAAAATGTTGGTACCGAGGATGCAACTGATATTTTAGTAACCATCAGCAGCAGCGATGCATTTATTGAATTAAGCGATGTTACTGAAGTGTATCCATTAATAGCAGCCGGACAAACCGTCGCTATCCCTGATGGATTTGCTTTCAGCGTAAGCAATATTGTTCCCGACGGACATCAGATAATGTTCGATTATACAGCCGTTTCAGGTGATAATGAATGGTCGGGAAGTTTCACGGTGGTTGCTCATTCGGTGGCATTGAATTTTGCCGGATCTTCTGTGACAGATGAACAGGGCAATAACAACGGCAAAGCTGATCCGGGTGAAACGATCCAGTTGAACCTGTCAATCCTCAATGCCGGAACCGCTCCGGGTTACAATGTAACAGGACTTCTCAATACTGAAGACCCGTATATCATTATAAATCTTGACAGCCTCAATTACGGAACCCTAAATGGGTTTGAAACCTTGAGTTCAGCTTTCACTGTAACTTCACTTCCATCCACTCCTTCCGGCCATGTTGCACAGTTTACTTTGCAAATGACGGCTGATGGTGGCTTTCAAAATTCTGTGGTGGTTACTGTTGTCATCGGACAGATTCCTGTCCTGATCATCGATCTTGACGGAAACCACAACTCAGGCCCGGTTATTAAAAGTTGCCTCACTAACCTCTCATTCTCGGCTGATTACATGACTACCTGGCCGCTGGTTTTAGGCCCGTATCAATCAATATTCGTTTGCCTCGGGACCTATTCCGTGAATGCGGTTCTTACAGAGGGCCAGGGTCAGGCATTGGCCAACTTTCTGAATGCCGGCGGCAAAGTGTATATGGAAGGTGGTGACACCTGGGCTTATAACACACCAACCCCTGTGCACCCGATGTTTATGATAGAGGGCGACACCGATGGATCTGGAGATATCAGTATTTTAAATGGCATGGCACAGACTATGGTTGATGGCATGGCATTCGCCTTCTCAGGCGATAACAGTTATATTGACAGGATTTTACCATTGCAGACTGCCGTTCCACTTTTCCAGAATTCATCGCCTCAGTATTATACTGCAATTGCTTACGATGGCGGCATCTATAAAACCATTGGCTCTTCATTTGAATTCGGTGGTTTGCTGGATGGAACAAATCGTTCTCTTAAGGACAGCCTGATGATGCAATACATTAATTTCTTTGGATTATCAGGAGCAGCTCCATTGCTTGCCAACTTCCTTGCCTCTGACAATGAGGTTTGTGAATTCGAGGAAATAATCTTTACCGATTTTTCAGCAGGCAATGTTACTACCCGGGAATGGAGTTTCCCCGGCGGTAATCCGGAAACGTCAACAGAGCAGAATCCGGTAGTCACATATCGTGTACCGGGTGTTTATGATGTTACACTGACTGTTGGTGATGGTACTAATTCCAGTACTTCTGTCAAGAATTCCTTTATAGTTGTTGACTATTGCATGGGAACTACAGATTTAGCCAGTGTGAACAAGGTAAAGGTTTATCCGAATCCTTCCAATGGCAGGTTCTTTATCCAAACCGAGGGTGTAGCCGGAGACTGTGTTATCAAATTGAGAACCACAGCCGGATTGGAAATCTTTTCAAAGCATATAGATGATAGCGGAATCACTGAACTTGATTTCCCGGGAATTGCTCCCGGAGTCTATATTGTTACCATTGAAAATAAAGATTTCAAAGAATTCCGTAAGCTAATTATCAAATAACGTACGAATTTGATTCATCGGATTTTGAGGAGGGTAGAAAGCCCTCCTCTTTTTTTAGCTTACTTATTTCTTGATTATCAGCAGGATCATTCTATTTTTAACATTTTTTAGAATTAAATGATAAGATATTATCCGATTTATTATTAATTTCGCGAAATTCTGAGATGATAGCGACATACGGATACCTATTAACACCTATTTTTATTCACATTTATTTATAATCCAATGAACGACACAAGTGGGATGATCAAAATTGGCATTTTTTATGATGGCAATTATTTTCTTCATGTAAGCAACTATTACTACTATGAGCATGAGCGTAATGCGAGGATAAGCATCGAAGGATTGCATAACTTTGTGAGAAGCCGTGTTTCGAAGGAAGAGGGCGTTGACGTTAAACTATGCCATATAGTTGATTCACATTATTTCCGGGGAAGACTCAGTGCTTTTGAAGCACAGAGCAGCGAAAACAAACTTTACGCTGAAAGGATTTTTGACGACATCCTAATGGGCGAAAAAGTTATTACTCATTATCTGCCGTTGCGTATGCGCGGTGGTAAACGCGAAGAAAAAGGGATTGATGTATGGCTTTCACTCGAAGCTTATGAACTGTCCATTTTTAAGAAATTCGATGTACTGGTTCTGATTGCATCTGATGGTGACTATGTGCCACTTGTTAGAAAGCTCAATACACTGGGAACAAGGGTTATGTTGCTGAGCTGGGATTTCAGATATCAGGACATGAACGGACGCGAAAGTGTTACCCGGACATCACAGGAGCTTCTGGAAGAAGTAACTTATCCGGTTGCTATGCACGAGATGATTGATAATCGTTTAAACAAAAACGATTCGATTATTTCGAACCTGTTCGAAAAACAAGATGAAAACCGTGCCAAATTTATTGCCAAGCCGGTACCCGAAGGCATTCAGCGCAGCCGCACACTCAATATGAAGAGTGGCTATGGCTTTATCGCTTTCCCACCCAATAACCTGTTCTTCCATTTTGAAGATGTGATTGACGGGAACTTCAACGACATTATGGATGGCGATATGGTTGAGTTTCAGATCCGGCGTAATGAGCGTGGTGAAGAAGTAGCCTTCGACGTGAGAAAAGTCGAAGTAGGGTTGCAATAGTCCATCTGCAAAATTAAAACCGCCGTTAAATAAAATTTAACGGCGGTTTTTTTATAGGCTATAGTATGCCGAAATAATAATTGCATCACTGTATTGCCCATAATCCCAAAACCGCCAGACATCGCCTGAGACCCTGTCTTTGCGCAAGGAGAAAAGGGAATTATCGGTTCGGACATTTATTCGCAGCCTGTCATTTACATTATAGGATAACCCCAGCAGAAAGCAAAGATTCTGACCCTTAAACGGATTGTCTGTAAGTTCGTACCCGTTGAATGTTTCTTTGTGATGGATCAGAAAATTCAACCCCAGCCCTGTTTCAAATTCAATGCGCGGATTGTATATATAACGGTAAAGAAAAGGCAATTCAACGTAGCCAAGTTGCATAACATAAGTATCATAGCGACCACGCTCCTGGTCAGGATTCTCGCGACTGCCTTTTTGTATATATGCAAGCTCCATCTGAAATTCAGACTTAGTACTGACCGCAAGACTGATCCATCCCCCGGCATTCAGGCCGGCCTTATTATATCCACTGTATAGATCCCCGGCTACCTGGCTGCCAACAAGGCCCAGTTTAATGCCCCCTTCAAACTTCTGGGCAAATACAAAACTGACCAAATTCAGAATAATGAATAGTAAGTAAATTCTTTTTGTCATAAAAATGTATTTATCGTTTGGGGAAAAAAACCCGGAACTAAAGATACAAACATTTTAGAATTTATGGATAATCGGTCCTCCGGCCTTATCAATCTGTTCACCAAACCAAACCACGACAAATCCTCCATATACCCCAACGCCCATTGCTTTCCATTCACTGGTCGTCCATTCCCCTCTATTTACAATCAATTCATGATGGCCCCGACTGCTTTTCCAGCCAGCCAGTGCATCGGCAACCAACCCGTCAACCGAACTGTATTCGAAATTTGAATAAAATGCAATTTCATAACCATCTCCCGTATATTCCGTCAATTCACGCGGTTTATTCCACATGCAGGCAGCACGGCGGTGGTCGCTGGTGTAGCAGCATGAACTCCAATAACCTTCTGATGACCAGCTGTGCAGATTACAATTTCTTCCTGGTTGGTAGTTGGCTGAAAGATCATGAACATGAACCCTGGCTACCAGCGAGAGTGAGGCAGACAAGGGTATTGGCTGAAGATCCCTGCTCTTGCGGTATTCATTTATTTGCCCGGCCAATTCCACCTCTGCTGAAGTCAGCGCAAGGGTATCGGCACGATACACCTTCCCGGATAAATTGTCAGGGGCCTTTTGAGCGTACAACAGCGAAAAGCCGCTGAAAACAATAAAAATGATTGCAGTTTTCCACATAAAATCTGAAATGTGCTTTTATACCTGGTTAATAATTAATTCCTGTTAACAGAGACCTGAAGACCCGACGTCTCGTAAAGAGATATTCCGGTTTTCACACGAAACATGGCACCTGAGTGACTGTTAATTTGGTATTTATACGCTTTTGCTATACCTTTGAATCTCATTAGCCGGACAAGTTTTACTGCATATAAACCGATTGTCAAAACCTGAGTTCATGGAAAACGCACAATTTAAAATTTTATTGGCTGATGACGAACCCGATGTACTTGAATTTTTGAGCTACAATCTTAAAAGGGAGGGGTATCAGACATTTAAAGCCAGGAATGGTCGCGAAGCATTGAAACTCGCCCGGAAGGAATTGCCACATCTGGTAATACTTGATGTAATGATGCCGGAAATGGATGGGATTGAAACCTGCCAGCAGATTAAGCAGTTTCCGGAACTCAAAAACACCCTGGTAATTTTTCTGACAGCCAGGGGTGAAGAATATTCACAGATTGCAGGATTTGAAGCCGGTGCCGATGATTATATTACCAAACCTATAAAACCCCGGATACTTAACTCCAGGGTAAAAGCTTTGCTAAGGCGATATAATCCTGCATTTCAATCCCAGGAAACTTACAACCTGCCAGACCTGATAATCGACCGGGAAAAATATCTGATTGTGAAGGATGGCCGGAATATTGTACTTCCTAAAAAAGAATTTGAACTGCTGGTTCTACTCACCTCCAGACCTAATAAGGTTTTTTCAAGAGAGGAAATTTTCGCCAAAGTATGGGGAACCAATGTAATTGTGGGTGACCGGACCATCGATGTTCACGTACGAAAAATCCGGGAAAAAATAGGAATTGAAAATATTAAAACGATTAAGGGTGTCGGTTATAAATACGAATCCTGATTTTCACCAAGCACTAACACCTAATGAAGATAAACTACTCAGACCCTAATAAACTTGCAATCAGTAATGCACTGATAATTGCAGTTTTTGCAATAATTTCGAATCTGGCGGTTGTATATTTCACGGCTGGCAAACCTGCCCTTTTGCTGGTTTTTGCAATAAATATGCTGCTGGCGGTCATTGCTTATTTTACATTTCGATTTACCCTTGAGAAATTTATTTACGAAAAAATTAAAATCATCTATAAAACCATTCGTAACCTGAAACTTCCCAAAGATGGTGAACGATCCACGATGAAAGGTGGTGCGCTTGACAAGGTCAACCAGGAAGTGATTGAATGGAGTGAAACCAAGAAAAGAGAGATTGAAGAGCTCAAGAAAATGGCAAAATACCGGCGCGAATTTCTGGGTAATGTTTCACATGAATTAAAAACACCGATCTTTAATATACAGGGCTATGTTTTAACACTACTCGATGGTGGTCTCGAAGATCCGACAATCAATAAGGAATACCT
Organism: Bacteroidales bacterium; assembly: GCA_038317155.1. GTDB lineage: Bacteria > Bacteroidota > Bacteroidia > Bacteroidales > Lentimicrobiaceae > Lentimicrobium. Next base: position 14,283 of record JBBQBC010000009.1, on the reverse strand, counting down.
TCTCCGAACGGAAAAAAGTATCAACAGAATGATTGCAATTGTTGAGGATCTGGAAACCATCTCGCAACTTGAAACGAGCGAACTTCGTCTGAATATTACCCGTTTCGATCTTGTTGCACTCACGCGTGAAGTGATAGAATTCCTTGAGATCAAATCAAAAAAACGCAACAAAATCATCTGTTTCAATAGAAATTACGACAAGCCAATCTTTGTTTCAGCCGATAAGGAGCGGATCAGGCAGGTACTTATCAATCTGATTGATAATTCCATAAAGTACGGGAATCTGGAAAATGGTAAAACTAAAATCAGTTTCTTTGATATGGATGAAAATATTCTTGTGGAAACTACCGACAATGGCAATGGCCTGGAAGCAGCCGATCTGCCACGTGTTTTTGAGCGGTTTTACCGAACCGATAAAGGCCGTTCGCGCGAGCAGGGCGGTTCAGGACTTGGACTGGCCATCGTGAAACACATCATTGAAGCACACGTCCAAACAATCAATGTGCGCAGTACCATTGGCGTTGGAACTACCTTTGCTTTTACCGTAAAAAAGGCCTGAATGAGGATAGTTTACTGCTTTCTTTCAGTAGTGAAAATAACCAGTTTTTCGAGTGAGTCAACGGCTCTGGAAGGCTCAAAAGTTCTGAGCACCTGTAGGGCCTGATCGCGGTATTCCAACATTTTTACTTCAGCATAGCCAATTCCACCGGCATCTTTAACCTGCCTTATCAGTGCAGAAACCTTCTCGGGATTATCGTTGTGATTCTTAACCGTGTTAATAATCTTCCGTTTTTCAACCCATCCTGAATTATTCAGTAAATAGATTAAAGGCAGGGTCATTTTCTTTTCCTTGATGTCGATACCATTGGGCTTACCGGTTTCAATGCTTTTGCTATAGTCGAACAGGTCGTCCTTTATTTGAAACGCAGTTCCTGTAAGTTCACCAAAACGGTGCATTTTATCGATCATTTCTTTGTTTGCCCCGGCAGAAGCTGCACCCGCGGCACAGCAGGAGGCAATTAATGAAGCCGTCTTTTTTCTGATAATCTCGAAATATACATCCTCCTGAATATCAAGCCTGCGTGCCTTTTCAATCTGCAAAAGCTCCCCCTCACTCATTTCGCGGGTTGCGTCAGAAACAATCCGCAACAATTCAAAATCATTGTTATCGAGCGAAAGCAACAGGCCTTTGGAGAGCAGAAAATCACCAACAAGCACTGAAACCTTGTTTTTCCAGAGCGCATTGAGCGAGAAAAACCCGCGACGTTCATTCGAATCATCAACCACATCGTCGTGAATCAGGGTAGCGGTGTGAAGCAACTCAATCAGCGAAGCCGCCCTGTAAGTGGTTTCATTGACCCCACCACAAACTTCAGCGGTTAGAAATACGAATAACGGCCTTATCTGCTTGCCCTTTCGCTTAACAAGGTATGCGGTTATGCGATCAAGCAGTGGCACGGAACTCCGCATGGAATCCCTGAACTTTTTCTCAAATTCAGTAATGTGATGCTCTACCGGTGCTTTTATTTCATTCAGTGAGACCATGAGTTGGGTTTTTCCGGCTTTTGGGAATGCAAATATACCTTAAATCAATGGTATGGAAATATCAGTTTAGAAGAAACCTTACGTTTTTCAGGCTTCGTGTTTCTATTAAGATGAATGGATTGTTCAATCGTCAAATTTGTACTTTTGCACAAACTAATTCTATGTCTGGTTTTCTATTCGATGATATTGTTTTTGGGCCGGTAAAGAGCCGCCGGTTCGGTGTTTCGCTGGGGATTAACCTGATGCCTGAAACAATGAAGTATTGCTCGTTCAATTGTATCTACTGCGAATGCGGCCTTACGGACTCCGATCAGGAAAAACATGCACGCTTATTTACTACCGCTGAAATAATTGAAGCGCTACAAAAGCGTTTCGAAGAACTGAAAAAAGAAGGCCTCAAACCCGATAACATTACATTTGCCGGAAACGGCGAGCCTACTCTCCATCCGGGATTTAACGAAATTATAAATCGCACCATTGAGCTTCGCGGGCAATATTTTCCTCAGGCACAGATAACGGTGCTTTCCAACTCAACAAAATTACATATTCCATCTGTTAAAGAGGCTTTACTTAAGATTGACAATAATGTACTGAAACTTGATGCCGGCAGTGAACACATGTTCAGGCTGATAAACAGGCCAACTTCCCCTATTACCCTTGCTGAAATTGTTGACCGGCTGGTTGATTTCAAAGGGAATCTGACAATACAGTCCCTATTCCTGAGGGGTATTGTAAATAATCAGACAGTGGATAATACCTCTGAAGAAGAGCTCAATCTATGGCTTGGGCATCTGAAAAGAATAAAACCAATGCTGGTAATGCTATATTCTTTCTCCCGCGAAACCCCCGAAAAAAACATGGAGAGCATCGGAAAAAAGGAACTTCTTTCGATCGGCAAAAGACTTGATGAGCTCAACATTCCATACGAAGTGTTTGAATAGTCCTGAACATAACGAACTGGTTTTTTGTTAAACGATAAATTAAAACTCCCGAAAAATGTGGCAGGAAATTCAACATCCAGATGATACAAAAGGAAGTATGATGGTAAAGACATTTACCTTCAGCGATTTCATTGAAGCTTTTGCATTTATGACCAAAGTCGCCTTTTTGGCCGAAAAAGCAAATCATCATCCCGATTGGTCGAATGTTTACAACAAGGTTGTTATAAAACTATCGACACACGATGCAGGCAATGTAATTACAGATAAAGACCGGAAACTGGCAGAAGCCATTGATAAGTTGAAATAATTTTTGCTCATTTCCGGCCATTTGGAGCGGGTCTTGCTATTACTTTTGTACCATTGCTGAGTTTATTTTTACTTTAGAATCTTTTTACTTTTCAAAGTCTGTTAGTCCGCATCAGAAAATAAGATGCGGACTAACATCGTCATTCGAATGAAATGAAAGTTCAAATGGATTATTACTTTTTACTTTAGACTTTTTACTTTAGACTTTTTACTTTAGTCATTTGGCGATGCTCGATTATCCGGTTAAAATATTGGTCGCTTTTGGTGAAACCTTAACCGGCAACGAGGAAATACAGAACTGGTTGCTCGGCAATGGTTATGCTGAACTGGCAGCACTTTCAAGTGCAATCAGAGGAAGCGAAGAGGCATTTAACTGGCTTATTGGCAATGGTTATCCCCAATTGGCTGCCCTGGATAGTGCCATTGATGAGGATAAAAGAGCATACGCATGGCTTAACCACCACAAACACTATTTCCTGGCTGTATTATCCGATGCGGTTCACCAGCAACCCGAAGCCATTGAATGGCTTACCAGAAATGACCTGAAGGTGTTTCTGATGATTGCCTCTAAAATCAGGTATTTCCGCGATAATCAGGTATTTGATCACCATAAAATACATTTCTGATTTTGATAAAAAAACCGGCTTTAAACAGCCGGTTTTTTTATCAATTGTTATTCTGCTTATCCGCATTTCGAATAACCGCAATGCTTGCAGGTCAAACAACCCTCTTTGTATATCAGGCCATCCATTTCTTTACACTGGGGGCACTCCTGCTTAGTGTTTACTGTTGTTCCGTCGGGTATATAACGTTTTAGTGAGCGTACAACCCCGTTTTTCCAGGTGGTGATGCTGTCGTTGTCAAAATTCAGGTTTTCAATAAGGTTTACCAGGAAAGGCAAAGGCATTCCATGACGCAGTATGCCCGAAATCAGCTTGGCGTAGTTCCAGAATTCCATATTGAATGAGCGTGAAAGCCCTTCAATGGTAACTTTATATCCCTCTTTATCAGCGAACTGAAAATCGTAACGCGCCGCCCGTTCACTGTCTTCTTTGTTGCGTATTACCCAACCTTTCTGAACCCATGGAGGCAGATAGAACCCATCAGCCTTACCGGTAAAAACTTCGTAAGGCTTACCATCGAATAGCCCGATAACTGCAATCCATTTCTCGTAGTCGTTCTGAAACCTGACCACATCGGCTTCAAGTTTCTGCGGCCGTTGGGGGGCTTTTGTTTCGTGAAACAAAGTATCTTCTTCTTTCTTCTCATTGCTGATAAGTACGCCCGACCTTGAGCCATCACGGTATATCGTCATTCCTTTGCAACCACTTTCCCAGGCAGTCAGATAAACTTTACTTACAAGGTCTTCCGTTGCTTCTTTGGGCAGGTTAACCGTAACACTGATGGAATGATCGACCCACTGCTGGATTTTGCCCTGCATTTTCACCTTGCTAACCCAGTCTATATCATTGGAAGTAGCTTTATAATAGGGTGATTTTTCAATAAGTGTATTTAGCCGGTCATCATCAAAAGCTTTCACCTTTTCAGGATCGTATCCATTGATGGTTAGCCAATCCACGAACTTGGGATGAAAAACATTGTATTCTTCCCATGAATCACCCATCCCATCAACGAAAGACACTGCAACATTCCTGTCGTTGGGGTTTACTTTGCGTCTGCGTCTATAGCTGACCATAAAAACCGGTTCAATTCCGGAGGTTGTCTGTGTACAAATACTAACACTACCGGTAGGGGCAATGGTGAGCATAGCAATATTACGCCTGCCGTTTTTCGCCATCTTCTCATACACTATAGGCGCTTCATCTTTCAGACGCTGAATAAAAGGATTGTTCTTCTCGCGTTCAAAGTCATAAATCGGGAAAGTGCCACGTTCACCTGCCAGATCGGCTGAGGAGCCATATACTTCGGTAGCCAGTATTTTATGAACTTCAACAGAAAAACTGGTGGCTTCATCAGTTCCGTAGCGCAGTCCCAATGCAGCAAGCATGTCGCCTTCAGCGGTAATACCAATTCCGGTACGCCGCCCCTTTACGGTTTTTTCGCGGATATTCTCCCACATTTTCTTTTCTATACGTTTGATCTCTTCATCTTCCGGGTCGGCTTTCACTTTTTTCAGAATGGCTTCTATTTTTTCAATCTCGAGATCAATAATATCGTCCATAATCCTGAGAGCCTGGGCGGAATGTTTGCGGAAAAGCTCAAAGTTAAAAGTTGCCTGCGGTGTAAACGGATTTTCGACATAGCTGTATAGATTAATTGCCAGCAATCTGCAACTGTCATAGGGACAAAGTGGAATTTCCCCGCAAGGATTGGTCGATAGGGTTTTGAATCCCAGGTCTGCATAGCAATCAGGAACCGATTCCCTGATAACTGTATCCCAGAAAAGGACACCAGGCTCGGCTGACTTCCATGCATTTTGTATGATCTTATTCCACAACCCCAGCGCATCAATCTCCTGTACTTTTGTAGGATGACTGGAATGAATCGGATATTGCTGGCGGTAAGTGGTTTTATTTACCACCGCTTGCATGAAGTCGTCATCGATTTTAACCGAAACGTTTGCTCCTGTTACCTTACCCTGCTCAAGTTTGGCATCAATAAACCGCTCCGCATCGGGATGCTTAACCGAAATTGTCAGCATCAAAGCTCCACGACGACCATCCTGAGCCACTTCGCGGGTTGAGTTGGAATAACGTTCCATAAAGGGAACAATTCCGGTTGAGGTAAGCGCACTGTTATTAACAGGGCTGCCGGTCGGACGGATATGCGAGAGATCGTGACCGACCCCACCGCGACGTTTCATCAGCTGAACCTGCTCCTGATCAATTTTCATGATTCCGCCATAAGAATCATTGTTTCCGTCGCCTCCGATAACAAAACAGTTTGAAAGCGAGGATACCTGAAAATTATTTCCTATTCCCGCCATTGGGCTTCCCTGGGGAATTAAATACCGGAAATTGCGGAAAAGCTCAAACAACTCCTCTTCACTCATGGGGTTCGGATATTTGCTTTCAATCCTTGCGACTTCCGATGCTATCCGGCGGTGCATATCATCAGGTGTAAGTTCATACACCAATCCTTCACTATCTTTCAGTGCATACTTGTTCATCCATACGTTTGCCGCCAGGGTATCACCCTTAAAATATCCAGTAGCACTCTCCATAATTTCCTTGTCCGCGTATGAACGCAAAATTCGTTTCTCCTCTGTCAAAATCGGGGCCTCCATTAATTGTTCTTCCATTCCTTCTTTTGTGTGTGCCGGTTTTACTTCATTTGATTCCGGGGCAACTGGTCGCACGCGCCTTTCAAGCATCTCGTCATAAAAACTACCAATGTCGGATTTTTCATCTTTTTCAGTAATCTCTTCCATATTGGCAAACAGATTGATATCCATAGCTACCTCTTAAATGTTGTGTTTGTTAATTCGAGAGCAGTAAACCTTTATTAAACTGATTTACCGCTTTTTACAAGTAATTTATTAAGCTATTAAACAGTATGACCAAGATACAACAGCCTAAGTTTCCAATCAAAATTGACTTATTAACAATTGGTGGCTTTTGCCCTGTAATTAGCTGAAACCGAAAATGTAATAGTCTTCATAATTATTTTCTCCAGCGTATTTTAGCTGCCAATATTTTGGACTCAGGCTGAAGATATAAAAATGCTGATTAATACAAGCTAAGGTGAAAGCCGCGCTACTGCTGCCGGACTGCAAATGTCGCTATAGTTTGGTTGGTAGGCGGTCTAAAAATTTCCACAATAACCCATGAGTTATTAACAATTGACCTGGTTATAAGTATTGCCAGCAAGATTGAGCTCCACAAATACGTATTGCATTGACAATGTGCGTATTAAAGCACTTATCTGAAATTATTGTAAGTTGAATCCGGAGAGGTAATTAACTAAACGAAAGCATATTTATCAATGCCTGTAGTAAACTTCAGAGGCTAAAAATCGAGGCTGAGTGAGACGTAGAATACAGGTTTGTTGATGACCATATCTTCTATTCCCCAGGCATAATCGGCCCTGATAAAATAACCCAATAACCGTGCCCGTGCCCCGAAACCCAGACCACCCACAAGGGGTTGACGCTGTTCACGGACAGTTATAAGCAGGCCGCCTCTCCTTATAATCCTGGTAAACAATGCATTGTCATCTGAATATGGTGTCAAACCGGTCCAGGCGGTCCCTAAATCTCCAAATCCAACCACCTGGAAGTTATTCAGAAAATCAGACCGTAATGGCCGGTTGGCCAGATAGCGGAATACCGGAAAACGTAATTCTGAATTCAGGACTGCAAAACTATTCCCGTTGCGGACATTTTGATAAAAGCCCCTCATATTGGTTGCCAGTGTTTGATACGCATAGTTTTGCGAGTAGTCAATCGGGGCCTCGCGGGTAAACTTAGGTGTTAGCCAGGTATCTACACCACCCATATAATAGATCAACCGGCTCTTCCCAAAAGAAGTACTTGTTGCAAAGCGGTTAGCCCATATAAAATTGCGGTGAATAGGAAGGTAATGCCGGATATCAAAACCAATCACCGCCATATCGGTATTTTTATTATCCCCACCCAATTGATAGTAATATTCACCGAAGAGCTTGAGCCGCATTCCGTCGTAGAGGTTAAGCCCGAGTTGCCGGGTTGCATCGTAAGTAAAATCAGCTTTAACAGATGTCCAGTAGCGATTTACATCGGATTGCCTGAGATTATACTGGTCGGTTGACATATAAACCGCCCTGTCTTTTCGAAGGGTGAAAGTACCTTTTAAACTTAACAAAGGATTAAACGGGTACTTCAGAATGTAATGCAACTCATGAATACGATACCTTACTATAGAATAAAGACTGGTTTCCTCGATAGATTGCCGGTGAAAATATATTTCACGGTCAAGGCGGTGTTTAATGTTAGCGATACTGATAACATATTCATTGTTTACCAGGTTGAAATCAAGCCTGACACCTGCTACAATCCGGTAGTCTTCGAGAAGATCGGACAACCCCACTTTAAAAAAGGCATTCAGTCCGGGTGTGAGAAAGATTGGGCCATAGCCGCCTGAAAAAGGCTGGTAGGAAGAACTCAGAAATGTGAAATCAAGCTGGCTAACCAATTCATTAATCGAATACTCGACATTGTAATTTCGCTGCTTGGGCAAAATAAATCCATCCTTATATTCGCCCGCACTCTGACGGTAATTCGCTGATGATTGTGCCCTGCTGCCCTCCGGGAGTTGATAATTCTGCAGGTTAACACTGGTATCACCCACCGGAATTTCAGGCTCACCGACATATACGTTTACAAATCGCTTACTTATTTTTATTTCTTCCTTTACCGGTTTTTCGGCATCAGCTTTCACCACACCCGAAGCCAGTAAGCGCTGTTCCATATAGCGGGTTGGCAATGGCTGAGCAGAGAGACCTTCTCCGCTTGATGGCATATCGTATAAGTAAATTGATCTTTTTCGGCCTGCAAGGACTATTTCGGCCATTTTACCTGACTTCCAGGAGACATCATGCGAAACAATATTCCTGGCATAATCTGTCATGGCTGCATTACGGGTAAAAAACCTGTAATGAGCCGATGTGTCAACATGGGTGATTACACTGTCGAAATCAGCAAGGTAACGGTTGGTTATGCCATTTTCGTCGCTCAGGAATTCAATAATACCGGGTTTGTATTCCACAGGCTGTAATTCACTTGCATTGGGCGTATTTGTGATACGACGGAGCGTTTTATCCTTGTTTTTATAATCATATACAAACAGATCATGGTTGGTTGGCAGGCCGGTTTTGGCAAGTTTCGGATCATCAGTCAAGGTATCGTATGGTCTGTTGGAACTGAATACTATCTGAGAATTGTTTTTAATAAAAACCGGGTTCAGATCGTTGTAAACATCCTTTGTGATCTGTTCGGAAGACGAAGAGGCTACATTGAACACATAAATGTCTGATTGCCCTTTGCGGATGGCCGACATCACCAGGTTTCGTCCATCCTGGGAATAGGAAAAATCAATGATTTTCTGAAAGCCATAAATAAATTGCCAGGTTTTTTTACCGGTTTCAAGATCAAACTGATAAAATCTGATTTCCCCTTTTCTTTCAGTAATCAGTGAAAGAATGCGGCCACCGGGATGAAATGCGGTAACCGGATACGACAGATCATTGAGTTCGTCAAGTCTTTGCCCCTGCCGGTAAAGCATTTTTACTTTTTTGGTTTGGATATCGTACAGCCAAACTTTGGCCTGCCCGGCCTGGTTACTTACCCACGACATATACCGTCCATCCGGATTAAGTCTCACCCTGCTGTAAACCACATCATTCTTAACTTTTTTCTGAACGGAGGCAATGACAGGGAATGTACGGCCCATATCGGAATTGTTGTATTGTTCGTGGTATGCTGCATACCATTCTTTAACCAGATTACGAAACGATATGTTTAAAACATAGAGAAAACCTGTTTCAACATTCCGGCTGATGCGTGACAGGTAAAGGATGTTTGGAATGGTTTGTTTTCCGTATTTATCGGCAATATATTTCCAGATGCTGTGCCCGGCATAAATAGCATCCTCACCGGTAAGGTGGTTGAACTTACGATAACGACCCGAGACAATACCGTCGCGGACGTTGTTGTCAATTTCTGTATTCCATTCTTCAGCAACATAGGAAACCAACCCGTCTATAAACCAGGAAGGCATATTCATAAGGGTAGAATTGGTAATCTGCCTGCCAACCGACCCACCGTAAATTGACTGATCGATCAAAGCACGGGCTACGCCGGCCCTGATCTGCCTCTCGAAATTGTTATAATTGCCATCGAAGTAAATGAAAACCTTGTTGGCAATGATGTGGGTTATACCCCCGATGTTATACTGTTGTTCGCTAACAAGCCCGATGTTGCTTTGCTTCAGGTCGGTAATTGAATTAAAAATTATAAACTGAATTTTGTCGGTGGCCCGACTTTCCAGTAATTGCTCAAGTTCAGGAAGTATTTCTGCGGCGTACCGCGCGGTATAAATTGCCAGCTCTTTGCCATTGAGGTAAAAATACGTATCGAAATCATTAAACCGGTAAAATGTCCAGAGAAAATCACCGTACTGCACCCTGCTTTTACCAAACGGCATTTGCGAGCCATTGTAAAACTGAGCTTTCGAAAAAAATGGAAGCAATATCATTGCTGCAACTAACACAATTGCAGTTCTTAACTTCTTATATCGTAATAATTTCAGCAAGTGGCAGTGCATTAAGCGTTCACGTAAATTTGAGTATGCTAAATTAACATAAATACTCAAAACTTGTTGTGTCAAATACAAGCAGGCCATAACTGCCTCAAATGTTGTACCGCTATTCCCCTTATTCTGTTATTTTCGCATTCATATCAAAAAAATATAACTGATCATTTTGCACTCACCTGACTTTTGCAATTGTTTCATCATTATTAATTCTAATTTTGCAGCATCAAAATGTATTTTAATTTTATGATCAGTATAAAAATTTTCGTTTTTAACTCATTTGCAGTCAATGGTTTCGTGCTTTATGACGAAACCCATGAATGCATTATTATAGACCCGGGTTGTAATTCGGATGAAGAAAAACTTGAGTTGTCGGCATTCATTGATGAAAAAAAGCTGAAGCCTGTCGCAATGATCAATACCCATTTCCATGTTGACCATATACTTGGAAATCATTTTGTATGTTCACGCTATGGCCTAAAGCCCACAGGCCATGCCGGAGGTAGCACGTTCTGGAGAACGGCCAGGGAATACGGCAGTGTATTCAATCTGAGTATTGATCAGGTTGAGCAACCGGAAATTTTCGTCGCAGACGGCGATCTGATTACCTTCGGGAATTCGGAACTTGAAGTCAGATATACCCCTGGCCATGCCGATGGAAGTATCTGCCTGGTTAATTATGCGCAGAAGTTTATTATTGCCGGAGATGTACTGTTTTATGGTTCTATCGGACGAACCGATTTACCGACCGGTAATTTTGATGTGCTGATGGAAAGCATTAATACCAGGCTTTTTGTGCTTGATGATGAATTTGTCGTTTATCCCGGGCACGGGCCAAAAACATCCATAGGATTCGAGAGGATGAATAATCCCTTTATTCAGTAATTGTCAGCCAATCAGGCTCAACCCTGTCTGAATGTCTGACTAAACTCTCTTTGAAACTGAACTGTCAGACAGGCAGGTTCAACCTTAGCCTAAACCCTGTCTGACTGGCTAACTAATCATTCTTATAAAACTGAATTGTCAGCCAGGCAGGCTAAACCTTAGCCTAAACCTTAACCTCAACCTTAGCCTCAACTATTCACCTTTACAAAATCTACAATAGCATCGGTATCCTGATCACGCATGCAACGGAAGTGACCTTTCGGGCATTTGTTGAACCCGATTTTGCTGCAAGGCCTGCAATTAAGACCCGTAACTTCGGAAATCAAGTGCGGAACATTCTTTTGCAAGTAAGGATACATTCCAAAAGAGGGTACGGTATTCCCCCACACCGAAATGATGGGTCTGTGCAAAGCAGCGGCTATATGCATCAACCCGGTATCATTGGATATGATAAATTCCGCCTGCCTCACCAGCGAAGCAGATTGCAGCAGCGTGAATTTTCCGCACGAATTCATCACGTTGAGTCCTGGAACTGAGGCGATGGCGTCTCCCCTCTCCGCATCTTCAGAACCTCCAAGCAAAATTACCGGCCTTTTTAGCCCTGCACATATTTCTATCACCTTGTCTACCGGCAGGATTTTGGTGTTGTGTTTTCCACCAATCACAATACCAATATAACCGGCATTAAAAGGGGCAGGAAGTAAGGCTGTATCTACCTCTTCGCCGGGTGGAATAAAAAAATCGAGGCCACGGTTATCGTTTTTCACACCAAGCTTCTCAACACTCTTCATATACCGGTCAACAATGTGAACCTCAGGCATTAAATTGGCTTTAAACCTGACAAGCATCCACTTTTTGAAATTGAGTTTGTTGAAACTGCTGAAGGGCTTCATCAATCTCATGATTACCTGAAAAGAGCGAAGATTTTTGTGAAGGTCAACAATATGATCGTACGATTCTCCCCGCAGTTGAGTTATAACTTCCGAAACATTCTTATCTATGGTATAGACTTTCATCAGAAACGGATTGTTTTCGACGAGCGACGCGAACTTCTTTTTTGTCAGAAAATGAATCTCAGCATCATTGATTTGTTCAAACAGGCACCTGATCACGGGAGAGGTTAATACAATATCGCCAATTGAGCTAAAACGGATAATCAGAATTTTTTTAGGCATGCTTTCCTGCTTGAACTATTGACAAAGGTAATTGAAATAGACCATAATCTAAAGCCTTCCTGAACCAGTCGGATTTGAGTTTACTCATTTACAATACTTCGGTAATCTTTAATCTCACCCCGCCGAAGTGGCGGGGTAGGCAGCAAAGGCTTGATTTATAGGTGTTTACAAATTAAAATCTTTCTTGTATAACAAATTGATTTACAGGGTTTTGTGGAAAAATAAGGAAGTATTGATTCAGATACTGATTTTTAATATCTATTTGTTTCAAAGAGAACATCCAACAGGGTAAATCCGTGTTCCTTTATGCTTGAAATATAGTTGTGTTATGAAATGATTTCGCCTGCCCAAAGCCTTTGTAAAAAAACTTGCCATGGCAGAACTAAAACCGGCCCCATTTGACGCGGAAAAGGGTCGTTGGTAATGAGTAAAAGTTTTTTTACAGGATATTCTTCAGCGAAGCTTTTCAGTCCATTTACATGCCGTGGAGTTGCATTTTGAGTTGATTTAATCTCAATGGCCACTTCATGGTCACCCAAAATAAGATCAACTTCCAAATGAGAGGCTGTGCGCCAGTAGTATATGGGATATTTCAAATCTGTATAGTTGCTGTGGGCGTATATTTCCTGATAAATAAAATGCTCGAAGGCATGGCCAAAAGCTTCACTGCCCTTTTCAATTTTGTTTCTTTTTAAAAGATAATTGGCAATCCCTACATCGAAGAAGTAAAATTTTGGAGCCAGAATCACCCTGCGCTTTGGTTTCTTCTGAAAGCTGGGCAGGAAGCGTCCTGTCAGCGTGTCTTCGAGTATATGAAAATATTCCCTGACCGTTGGTGCACTTACTCCACATTCAGAAGCGATGTTGGTATAATTAACCATTTCGCCATTTGAAAAGGCAGCTACTTCCAGAAAGCGCGAGAAGTTGGCTACATTTCTGATTCTGGCTTCTGCCATTATCTCATCCTGCAGGTAATTCCCGATATAGGCAGAAATTCTCTGTTTGGGATTGTCGGAAAGATAGTGACGGGGCAATAAACCATTGTTCAATGCACGTATAAGGTCAAAGTCAGGTATTTCCTCACTGATCAGGGGGTACAGTTCATAACGCAGTGCACGCCCACCGAGCAGATTTGTATCTGCTCGGATAATTCTTCTGGGACTTGATCCGCTTAAAATGAAACGCGTGTGTTGGTTTTCAATCAGCCAGTGTACCTCGTTGAGCAAAGCAGGTATTTTTTGAATTTCGTCAATTACTACAGGCATGCCAGGCTGGGTGGCCAGAATGATCTCCCTGAGTTGAGACGGGCTTTTATGTAATCGTTCAAAAACATCTGATAGCAATAGATCAAACCAAAGCGCATCCGGGAATAGTTCTTTCAACAAGGTGCTTTTACCTGTTTGTCTTGCACCCCACAAAAAAAGGCTTTCGTTTATCGAACCTTCCAATCTTTGTTTTCTAATATACATGATATATCAAAGTTTTGGTTTTAATTATCCTGATATTTGAAACAAATATACGAAAATTCCTCATTAAACCATATTTTTTACGGAATGAAGAACTATACAGCCGCGAATGAAAGATTGAAAGACCGGATTTTTAAAGTAAAAGAAAGGGGAGAAAAAACGGCTGTGGCTTCAGAAAAATATATGCCAAATTATTGGCTTACACCCAAATTGAACGATTTGAAAAGGGGAATAGCTCAATCGATTAGGAAATTGTAAGCAATTCACAGTAAACCAGTTTCATAGCTGTGATGAATTGCAACAATTTCCAAATCGGGGTTAGCCCAATTAAAGCGTATTTTCGCTTTGCTCAAATCGCTCAACTTAGGTTACATCTGATTTATCAATTTGCTAACTTTGCCGCATGATTTTTGCCGACACGCACACCCATCTTTACCTGGAAGAATTTGATACCGACCGTAATCAGGTTGTTGAAAATGCACTGGCAGCCGGGGTAAGCCGTTTGATGCTGCCAAACATCGACAGTGCTTCGGTTCATCCGATGCTGGCCTTGTGTGAAACGTTTCCTAAAAACTGCTTTCCGATGATCGGGCTGCATCCCACTTCCGTTAAGGAAAACTACATGGACGAGCTGGCAGCCATAGAATGCTGGCTTTTGGACCGGAAATTTTACGGAATCGGTGAATGTGGCATCGATCTATACTGGGACAAAACC
>JBBQBC010000008.1:0-43634 GCA_038317155.1 Bacteroidales bacterium | reverse complement strand
TGTATAGTATTTTAGCCTTTCTCATTTCTTAGGAGTTACATTTTTAAGTTTCAGGCTTACTTCCAGGCCTAACACATCGCCTAACTTTTGTAAAGTGAGCAGGGTAGGGTTTCCTTTCCCACTCTCAAACTGCTTTAAGGTTCGTAAACCAACACCCGATAATTCAGCTAAGGTTTCCTGTGTAACCTGCAACACATCCCTACGCTCTTTTATTGTTTTTATCAACTCTTCAAAGTGCATTGTATGGCTCTTTATTATGCAAATATACAACCAAATGTGTCAAATACAACAAATAGGGCAATAAAAAGCACTATTGTGTATTTAGTATTGTATTCTGTTCTTTAATTTATTTATTTTACCTGAATAGGATGTTCCGTTTGAATACTATAGCTGTATTTGAAGGGTTTATGCTTTTTGTAAAATGAAAAGATTCTTCATTTTCTTACTTCTTTTTCAATAATTTCCAAAATTCCTGCAATTGAAACAGCCTCCGCATAATTTTCCTCCACTTTCTCACCACACTTAATTTTATATTTCAGGCTGATCATTCCGTTTTTCTGGGTGTACGTTCCGCTTATTTTACAGCCATCGGGATAACTCTTGGTGTCAAGAAATATCAGGGGGCTATCATTCCCTTTTGCCGACAAAGCACTTAAAACTTCGTCCATGGCTGTTGACAGGCCAAGCACGTCTTCGAGCTGGTCAGCGTCAATAATTAAACTTCGCACAAACAAGGGCTTGGGATGGGCTAACGGCACTCTGTTCTTATCCTGTTCAGTCATTATACCTATATCAAAACTCCCTCCTTTGGGAATAAGTAACTGTGGTTGCTGTATTCCTCCAACCCCTGAGGCCAGTGCGGGCACCATGTCGCGGGCATAGTTGAGCAAGGTTGCTACATCTATAAATTTGTCTTCTTTCAAAGCAGCTCCTTTTATTGCCTGTAACAGTGTGTAGGTAAGCAGTCCCTGTCCGTAGCGGCTGGCTTCGTAGCTTACTGCATCGGCCGCACAACCGCTGATGATAAACATTCCCGTTCGGTCTTTCATCCGGTCGATCGACTTAATTTGTGATGCATTCACATCGCGTTTGGCTAAAAGATTATCCACGGCTTTTCCTGAACCACAGGCATCCATGATCATCAATTGTTTCAGGGCAGGAATATCCTTGATCCACTCGGTGAACTCCATGGTGCTGATGCAGTTTTTTTTACGGATTGCAGGATCCGTATACGCTTCAGCGGAAGAGGAATAGGCATCGGGGGTGAGGTAATAAAAGTCACCCCCGTCACCACCAAGGGTTATACCATGGCCGCTCATGTAAAGCAAAAGGATATCTTCAGGCTTGGCTTTGCTTTTAATTTCCTTAAATACTTTTTCAATATTTTCTTTGGTTGGCCGGGTGTCGCCTGGACTGGTAAGGGTGTATACAAAAGTTTTGTCCTTACCGAAAAGACTTTCCCCTCCAAGTTGTATAGCTGTTGCCATAGCCATAGCATCGGGTTTTGCATAATTCAGATGAATGGCATTGCTGCTGTATTCAGAAACACCAAGCACTACAGCAAACAAGGATGGCGGAGTTATTGCTTTGTCACCTTCGGGAACATAAACCATCTCTATACCTCGACCTTGTAGAAAGCCATCGGCACTCGAAGCTTTCACGGTAATTGTGTTTTCTTTGCCGGGCTGAAGCAAAGGATTGTTTTTCAGGTCAAGATAAATGGTTTGCTTTACCCTGGTGGTGTCAAAACCATTCCCTCTTGCATCGGCCATAACTTCTTTGCCATTGATCAATATGGTTACCTTTCCATAACCCCCATCCCGTTTGGTAAGTGAAATGGGCAACTTGCCATCTTTTATCAGCGCCAGATTAACCTCAGGCTGAAGTTTTAATTCATTCATGCCCCGTACATCACGCAGTTTTTCGCCCTTCATTACTTTTTCCCAAAGACCCGGTTCCCAGTATCGGTCTTTAAGTTGGCTGAATTCAATAACATCAAGCCCTTTTACCCAGTACATCTGTTCCATGGCACCGGGAGTTGCATCGAAAAGTCCGGATGGGTGAATAACAATATAATCGTTTGAATCTATTGCGATCCAGGTTAAAAGGTCCTTGCCAGTGGAAACATCCCAGAGTTTGCATTTTGTATCGTCTGAAGTTGTTATTACTTTTTTGTTGTCCTGGGTAAAGCTGGCAAAAGTAACACTGCTTGTATGCGCGGCAAAATCAGCCAATAATTTTCCACTGCTTACCTCCCAGATTTTTGAAGTTCTATCACCCGAGGCTGTTACTATCATAGTCCCATCAGTACTGAATTGGAGCGTTGAAATAAAGTCAGTATGCCCTTTTAAATCAAACAATAAATTACCGGTATCAACATCCCATAATTTTACAGAGCCATCGGATGAAGCGGTTGCAACTACTTCTCCGTCAGGACTAAAATGAGCTATGTAAACAAAACTATTATATCCGATTAAATCATGTAATAATTTGCCATTTTCCACCTCCCAAATTTTTGCAGTCTCATCAAAAGAAGCAGTTACAGCTCGTTTGCCATCCGGACTGAATTCAGCCGATCTGACTTCCATTTTGTGTCCATTCAAATCAGCCAGTAATAAGCCAGATTTTACATCCCATATCCTGGCAGTATTATCCCACGAAGCTGTTATTATTTTATCACCATCCGGACTGAATCGGGCAGAATTAACCGGTTTTGTATGTCCTTTTAAATCAACTGATAATTTCCCATTTCCCACATCCCAAATTTTAGAAGTTCCATCAAAAGAGGCAGTTGCCAACATTTTTCCATCCGGACTGAATTCGGCTGCTTTAACGTAATGTGTATGTCCTACTAAATCAAATAAAACCTTTCCACTCTGTACATCCCATATTTTGGCAATCTTTTCCGCATAAGTTATGGCTATCTTCTTGCTATTCGGGCTGAAATTTGCTGAGGTCATATTTTGGGGATAATCATTTAAATCAGCAGATAATTTACCATTTTCAGCATCCCATATCTTGGTAGTGTGATAATACCTGGTTACTATTTTTTGTCCATCCGGACTGATTTGGGCTGATTGCACTGTGTTTGAATGCCCACGCATATCAGCAGATAATTTGCCACTTTCAGTATCCCAGATTTTAGCGCTATTGTCTGTTGATGCCGTCACTATCTTTTTGCCGTCGGGGCTGAATTGGATATCATAAATATCGCCTGTATGTGCTGTTATACTGAATAGGAGTTGTCCATTTTCTGTTTCCCAAACCTTAAATGTCCCATCATTCGATGCTGTTATTATTTTTTCCCCATCAGGGCTGAATTTGACCTGTGTAATATAATCCATATGCCCGATTACATCCGGTAATAATTTGCCGCTTGTAACATCCCATATATTTAATTCTCCATCGTCAGTTTGTGTTATTATCTTATCTTCAGTAAAAAGATAATTGAATTTATTAACTGGTAATAACTTCCCGCTTTTCACATCCTTTATCTTCCAAGACTCATCATCATAATAAGCTATTGTTTTTTCGCCATCCCGATTGTTTATTATATTATCAGCCTTGCCAACAGGCCCGGTAAATGTATGTGATAACTTCCCGCTTCGCACATCCCATATTTTAGCGGTACATTCATCTGAAACCATCGTAATCATATTTCCGTCAGGGCTGAATGCGGCCGGGTAAAAATGAAAGAATTGTCCGCTCGCATCAAACAAAACTTTCCCGGTTTCTACCTCCCATATTTTAACCGTTTTATCCCAGGAAGTTGTTGCGATCATTTTCCCATCGGGACAGAAAAAGGCTGATACGACAGAACTTTTGTGCCCCTTCAGATCAAGTAGTAATTTTCCGCTTTTTACCTCCCATATTTTGACAGTACTGTCGGAGCTGGTCACAATCTTTTCTCCATCGGGACTAAAGTGGGCAGAAGTAACAGAATTTATATGTCCTTTGAGATCAAATAACAGTTTTCCGCTTTTTGCCTCCCATATTTTAGCCGTTTTATCCCAGGATGCAGTAAGTACCTTTGCTCCATTGGGGCTGAATTCGGCTGAAGTAACATTACTTGTATGTCCAACTAAGTCAACAATCCTTTTTCCGCTTGGAATATCCCATATTTTAGCCGATTTATCCGCAGATGCAGTAACTATTTTATTTTCGTCGGGACTAAATCGGGCTGAATAAACGGTACCAGAGTGTCCGCTTATGTCAGCCACTAATTTTCCGCTTTCAACATCCCAGACTTTTACTGTTTTATCTGATGAAGCCGTTACTATCATCTTTCCATCAGGGCTGAATTGTGCTGTGTTTACAAAGCCGGTATGCCCA
The DNA here is from genome assembly GCA_038317155.1 of Bacteroidales bacterium. Classification (GTDB taxonomy): domain Bacteria; phylum Bacteroidota; class Bacteroidia; order Bacteroidales; family Lentimicrobiaceae; genus Lentimicrobium. The sequence continues at coordinate 39,302 of JBBQBC010000008.1, read as the reverse complement.
ACTGGTATGCCTAATCTAACTTCCTGAGCATTTAAGCTCATCAGCAGCATAAACAGTAACGAAAAGATACACATACGCTTTTTCATGGTCACGAATTATTAAATATTGCAGATCAGGAGGTGTTTAGGTGTCAATATATCGGGTTTCCGCAAACTTTGTAAGTGCATCACGAACAAAAAATTGAATGGAAAATTTCGTTTGCAGCAATTTATTCGTAGTAAGTGATTTTTCTCTCAGTGATACTCTCAGGTTCTTCAGGATTATCATTCCCATTTTGAATATAGGTGTTAAGTTGAACCCAATTTCCCAGTTGGTCATGCAAATAATCATACCAGATTATTTCTGTAAGTTCACCCGGTGCATTATACTTAGCTTCTGATACCAGTTCATTACGATTGTATGCATAGCGGATAGAATAATCATAACCAGGCTCACTTCCGAAAAACAAAATTTCTTCCGCTTTACCATCTGCGTTGTACCGGCAGATTTGATTATATCTGAAACTACTCTCATCTATTATGTCCTCACCATTTTTGTCCTCACCATAAAAGATTGAATTGTACTTATCCTGTTTGCTCTTATTTGGCTGGTATGGTGTTCCGTCAGGATATTTGTCATCATTATAAATTGCCATGTATTTCTCAGAAATACTTCCGTTAGGTTTGTAGGGTGTTCCATCCGGATTTTTGCCATCGTTATACAAGGCGTAGTATGTGTTATAAACATCATTGTTCCGTCGTGCAGTCGGATAGGATGACCTGTGGCGGCGGTTTTCATTCTCATCTGAAGGCTGGTTGCCGGATGTATTATATCGTGTAGGATCAACGCGGGTAGCATTTTCTCCAAAATCGGAGATAGTGTTTTTGTCGGGCTTTGAATTCGAATACTGTGAGTGCTCAATAAGGTTTCCTGCACTATCAAAAATAAAAAGATGCCTTGAGATAAGTTCAGCTTTTTGAATCTCAGCTATATTTTTTACAGCCTTATAGCGGAGCTCCTGTAATGATTTTACTTTACCACGGAGGCTCATTTCCCGTAGGTTCGTATGCTGTGCAACGCATAATAACGTGGAAAACAGAAAAACAGAAGCTATTAAATACCCTTTCATAGCCAACAAAATTAAATTAACAACTATTGATTTGCTTAATCTGATTTAGCTCTATTTATTGTGAAAATAATCCGCCCATTTTCTTTTTTGCTAGTTACTTTGTCTCCTGGCTGACTGTTTTATAAATTTGATCAAGCAAATCATCCACACTTTCCGATTCGAGTTTTACCAGTTTCTCTTCAACAGGTGATTTGATCTTAAGTTTCAGTAGAATTTTCCCTTCGGCCTGTGAATACAAACCGGTAAGTTTTATTGATTCGGGGAAATCGCGTATATCCATAAACAGTACTTTGGCTTCTTTTCCCTTCATCGATATTTCATTCATCAGGTTATCGGTTTTTTCACTCAACTGGAGCACATCCTCTAGCTGGTCGGCATCCTGGAAATTTGAACGGACAATGATCGGCTTTTCTTTTGCAAGAGGGATCAAAGCTTTATCCGAAGCTTCCAACAAGCCTATATCAAAACTCTGTGAGCCATAAGGGCTGATAATTTGTGGTATCTGTATTCCACCTATTCCTTTGGCAAGTTCGGGTACACGCTCCTGGGCCTTCTGGAAAAGCTGAACCACATCAACATATTTGTTTTCGCGCAGAGCAGCACCCTTAATTCCCTCGAGTAAACTATAGGTCAAAATTCCTTGCCCGTAGCGGGTAGCCTCGTAACTCACCGCATCGGCAGCACAGCCGGTAATTATATGAACACCGGTCCTATCCTTCATCCTATCGAGGGCCCGTATGCTTGACGATGAAATGTCACGCTTTGCCATCAGATTTTCAACCAAACGACCCGATGCACAGGCATCAATCAGCAATACCTGTTTGTGTGCAGCTATGGATTGCAGCAATTGCGTAAGTTCCTGGCTCGATAAGGTAAATTGCTTTCTTAATTCATTATCCTTTAAAACCTCATCGGTTGCTGAATAGGCATCGGCAGTGAGGTAATAAAAATCGCCTTCCTGTCCGCCGTAATTAATCCCATGCCCCGACAGATAGAGCACAAATATATCCGTTGATTTAATGCGCTTCGATATCTTATTTATTGTATTTATGATATTCTTTTTGTTTGGCCAGACCGAATCATTTTTTATCGAGGTATTAAGGGAATATACAAAGGTGTTTTCTTGTCCGAAAAGTTTTTCAGCCGCAATTTTAAATGAATATGCCATATCTTCGGCATCTTTCGACGCATATTTTAAATCGAGCTGGTCGCCGCTGTAATCCGATACACCGCAGGTTAAAATGTAAATATTGGGACGGTATTGTGCTTTTTCCTCTTCATTAAATATCATGCTTACCCCCCGGCTAATAAGGTATCCTTCGGCATTCAAGGCTTTTACTTCCACCGTGTTTTTCCCCGGAACCAGGTAGGGATGCCCCGCTAAATTGAAATTTACCGTATCTTTTTGTGCAGTGCTGCTGGCTCCCGGCGAACGCGAATCGTCGGCTATTTCTTTTCCGTTGATAAATATTTTCAGTTTACCAATGCCGCCACCCTGGTTTGTGAGATCAATGGCAAGCTTCCCGGTTTTGGGATCAATGCTGGCCGATACTTTTGGAAATATTTTAATATTCCCGGTACCCTGCACCTTACGGATTGGATCTTCATTATATCCTAAAACTTTTGCAAGAAGTCCGGGTTCATAAAATCGTTCTTTGATCTGGTTTAACTGTAAAACATCTGTCCCGATCGAATAATTTATGAGTTCCATGGCTCCATTAGATGCATCAAATAATTTATCCGGAGTAATAACGGCCCAGTCGTTCGAATTAAGGGCGTACAAGGTTGCCAGCTCTTTGCCTTTTACCCAATCCCATAATCGAATGGTTACATCCTGTGCCCCGCTCATCAGGTAGTGGCCGTCATGACTGAACCAAACGGTGTTTACCCTGTCAGTATGTCCTTTGAGTTTGTATCTGATTTTACCTGTTTCACGGTCAATGATATACACAATATTGTCATCGCCACCGGCAGCAATGAATTTGCCGTCTAAACTGATATCAACCGATTGAATTGTGGTTGGTATATAAAATGAACTCTCCTGTATGCCTGTAGCTGTTTTATACAGGAAAATTGAATCGCCATCCGAACAAACCAGGTGTTTATCATCATGGCTGAAATTACAGGAGAAAGTATATCTGAATTTTCGAGTAAAAACTGAAACGGGTTTATGGCTGATCAGGTCATAAATCTTACAGCTGTCATTTGTTTTCATTACACCAAAATCGGATGAATGAGCTATCCAGTTTGAGTTAATGTTTATTCTATTTATCCTGCCCGACGATTTATTTGATTTATCCAGAAGTTTCAGATCGGGAAATGAATAGGTTTCCGAGTCGAGGAAAAGTTTTGTGTTGTCAATTGAAAATCCGGCATTCGTCACGCTTTCGTGAATTGTATCGATTATCGAATTTTTCTGAATACTGTAAATATACGTATCTGAAGAACCGCCCCAGGAACTCCCAAAGTAGACTATATACTTCCCCGTTCGGTCGTAACAACTCATTTTACATGAGAGATTTTTCCCATAGAGTTTTGAATCGAAACTGCTCTTAATCAGTGACCAGTTTTTAACGAAACCACTTGTTGTAGCATAAGTGCAGGTTGTGCCATCAGGGCTGAATGTATAATTACAAACTCCGTCATTGTAATTTCTCTCCATAAGCACCCTGGAATTATGCGTGTCAAAATCATAGATTGACGCATTATAGTCAATAATCAGCAGTTTGTTTTTATTAACAGGGGTGAATTCTGCGGAATTGGCATTCCAGTGTTCAAATCCTCCTTTTATAGTTGAGTCATTGTACAAATCAATAATATTATCTGAATTTATTAAATAAGCGTGAGGATTGCTTATACCTGATATTAATTTCCCCTTTTGAGATGATACAGTTGTTTTGCCATCTTTTAAATTTATCCGTATTATCTGCTTACCATTACATATAAAAGCTTTCTCAGGACTGATATATAATTTACTAGCATAATTTAATTTGCCGGGAACTTTCCATTTTCCAATGAATTTCAAATTATTTTTCACCAGATTATAACTCATCAATGTGCTATCCATAATGTTAAAGCAGTATAAAGCTTCACCAGTATATGTAAAATTTTCTCCCGGAATCGTCACAAGTGGTTTCCAATCCTTGATCGAATACAATATGACAGTGGAGTCTTTTTGAACAAAGAATGTTTCATTGTTTGCCGGACAAGATAAGAGAACATAGAATCCCAGGTATTTCTCCAGTTCAAAAGTACGGGTATCTATATTGTAAACGTAAACAAATTGTCTCATGTCGCCTTGAAAAATGACTATGTACTTGTTATTCGGAGTAAATCGGCAACTACTAATGTGTTCTAATTTCATCTGGAGAATTTCTTTTCCTGATTCAATATCAAATAATTTTAACCCCAGGTCTCTGTCAATGGCAGTGAACATTTTTCCATCAGGGCTGACTTCAATCTCCTTGTTATAATCCTGAAGTCCGACTTGCACTGATACATTAACAGGCCGGTTATGATGCAAATCAGCAGTTAGTGAATTTAATATTTGATTATCAGGACTATTTTCAGGAATATTTAAAAGGGAATAAAGCGTTTCATTGTTTTTGTTCCTGAGCGTTTTATCGGCTCCGGCTTTAATAAACAACTGAACAATATCCGGTTGATTGGATGCCAGGGCCAACAACAAAGGTGTATTACCATTTTCATCCTGTATATTCAGATCGGCTCCCTTTTTTATTAATTCATTTACATGAGTTTGATTATGGCTAAGAACAGCTTTATGCAGGGCAGTCTGATTCATTCCGTTGACAAGGTTCAGATTAATATTTTTAAACCACATCAGTTTATTAAACGCATACGTGTTGTTATAAATAACTGATATTACCAGTGGAGATTCGCCTCGATCGTTACAATAATTAATATCAGCATTCCTTTTAATAAGTTCGTCGAATAAATCGTCTTGTGCATTTTTTATTGAATATATCAGGGGAGTATTATTGTCATCTACCTGAAAATTAGATTTTTTTATTGCAAGAAAAAGATCTTTAATATAAGGTTCAGGCCTTCTTTGTTTGTTGAGAAAGCGATAGATAATTGCATCTTTTCCTTGATTAGCATACGTATCCAGGAATGTTTTTTTAAGGGAAACAGTTTTAAATACTTCAGCCAAATATTCTTCATATTCCTTAAAGAAACCGGACAGCGGGAAATATTTACGAAAAGCTTCAGTAATTCCGGTAGTATCAGCTCCATGCTGTATAAGCCATTCGGCATATTTCGCTGACTGATTATAGAATGCAAGACTCAAAGGTGTGTATTTTTCACCCCCAGCGAAAACTGCATTTTCATTCAGTTTATCTCCGGGCTTGTAAATAATTTCAGCAAGTTCCGATAAATTGTACCTGGCACAATCATGATAAATTGTAAACCCGTAGTTTAGTGAGGGTACTTTTGCAACTTCAAAGGCATTTTGCCCGGTTTTTAATTTTAAAGTACTATCAGCTCTGTTTTCTAATAGTTTGTACATAATTACAGCCCGTTTATAAAAGGCAGCTAGCATTAACGGCGAACAATTATCTTCGTTAAAAGTGAAGGTATAATTAACATCTGCACCTGCATTTATAATCATTTCGCATATCTCATCAGATCCTTGCATACAAGCATATACTAATGGGGTATATCCATAGGTATCTGATAAATTTAGGTCACATTTTTGTGAAATTAGGTATTTGACTATGTCAATATTATTTTTAGCGAGCGCAAAAAAAACTGATGAACACCCTTTCCCATCCTCAGTGAATCCTCTTTCATTAGCATCGACTTTGCATGAATCGATCAGATAGGTAACCATTTCAAAATTTTCGGCATAAGCTGCTGTATTTAAAGGGCTTCCTACCCAGGATTGTTTTAAGGAATCAATATAGATAATTCCTTTTTGCCTGGGATCAGCTCCTTTTTTAATCAGCAATTTGGCAATCCTGTTATCGGCATTGTTAAAATTATAAATTGCCCACATAAGCGCAGATGCATTATTGGAATCGGCGCAGTTTATATCAGTGGAAGGATCGGCAAGCAATTTTTCAATCAGCGGTTTGTCTTTCGATTTTATAGCATCAATTAGTTTGCACGACTGTGCATTTGCTGAGTGTTGAAGCAGTGTTATCAGCAAAACCGAAATGAAGATCCGAAGCGGTAGGTTGGTTTTAATATTCATGATAGAATTCTCTAACCGTTGTTGATATGAGACTTATCGGATAACACAGATGGTAAATGCCCTTTTATTTTATAACCCAGTCATAGCCTATTGACTCATGCCTGCAAGTGGGTTTTTGTTTTCCTTTTGTAAGTTCCTGTACTTCGTTCGAAACAAATTCCCTTAACTCTGAAATGGTTATTTCCCCGTTTTTGTTTAAATCGGCTGAGTTGTCATTCAAACCGTGAATTACTGAATAGGTAAAAACTCCGTTCTCCCAGTCAGCGGATTCGTAAGCAAAACTATTTCCTGCTGCGGCCGAAATTACGTTTGTTCCGGATCCCTGGCTCAGATTGGCAAACATCTCCTGCATCAGTTGAAAACTATTTGCAAGCCCGATTTTATTTTCATCAGGTTCCAGTAATTCTGTTCCTTTGCTTGCAAACGTGGTTGTTACGCCTGTCGGAAGATCTGTTTTGACTTCTTTTTTCTTCGCATTTGCATATTCTTCCTTATCCACTTCTCCTCTATGACAGGCATCCATCAGCAATAATTTTTTCCTTGCGGGGATGTAGCTCAACAAATCTTCGAGTTTATCAAACGAAATACCTCGTAATTCGGGCTTATGGAAATCAACATCATAAGCAGCGTAATAAAAATCCAGACTGTCGCTCAGCAATCCATGCCCTGAAACATAAAGCACAACTTTATCTTCAATACTGGTTTGCATCAGTTTTTGTTTCAGGCGGGTGAAATTTTCGATAGTGGCATTTTGGTTGAAAAGTGTATCGACAAATACTTTTCCGAACTTTAACGATGAGTTTTTCAGAAAAGCATTTACAATATCTCTTCCATCTTTTACGGCATACCGCAGGTTATACCTGCTGTCCTGATAATTGGAAACACTCATTGCCAAAATGTAAAGATCGGGTTTAACCGGCTTAACCGGTTCATAGGTTATTTCAACGGATTCTTTAAGCGATTCAATGCCTTGGGCATTCATGCATGATACCTGAATTTTATTTATACCGGATGAAAGCTGAACTTCAATTTCTTTTTCTAATTCAGCTGTATCGCTGAGATTGATGCTTTTCAAAACGGCTACCTCCAAACCGTTAATCCAAACATTTATACTCGAAACCGGCGACCAATAATCTTTTACACGAACTTTTATAATTTGTTTTTCGCTGTTTGTAAATGTTGGTATTTTGTTACTGCTTACAATTTCCAATTCGGGAATATGAAAACCGGTACTTAACATTTCTTGTGTAAAACCCAGTTTTTTCAAACGTTTCAAATAAGCCAGATGGTATGCTTCGGTTAGTTGTGGCTGAGCGTACGGAAGTTTCTGCAAAACCAGGTCTGGCCGGTTATAACGCAAATCGAACTGCTCGAAGGGATATACTTTGCCGTTATATTTAAAAACGAAACCATCAAGACAATTCCGGTCAGCCATATAATTCATTTCATCATCCATTAAAACGAAATCCCGGTCACGCATCGAATAAATTGTCAATAGCTTGTTTCCATCCTGGAGATTGTACAAATTTATTTTCGAGTTAAAACCAGTCGAAACAAGGAATCTGGAATCGGATGAAATATCAAGGGATAAAAACGAATTTTCCTCATCTTTAAATTTATATATATTTTTTCCGGTGTTCAGATCAAATACACCTATTTCGCCATCTTCGATAATTGCTGCCACGTATTTCATATCAGGTGTAAATCGCGGAGCCGATGCATAATTATTATCTGAAGTTTTTATTCGCTTGATTAACCTGAAATCTGTTGTGCTCCAAAAATTTAAATAATTATCTGATGAGGATGCTGTAAACATTTTATTGTCGGGACTCAATGCTATTTCGTAAAACCAACTGCTATCATTGTTAGCAATGGTGAGCGTTTTATCTTTTCCCCGCGAAAGCATATTGACCAAAGTTAGTTTTTTTGAAAAATCAACGATTGCTATATATCCGTTAACCATTGCTATTTGTGGCCAATTGCAGTCATCAGGGAATGTATGATTACAGGAGAAAAATTCTTTTTTGTTTCCATATTCATAAGCATTTATGGTTCCGCTGCTAAATACTACACATATGGTATCAAAAGTTGAATTGAAACACCAGCACCTTACAAGTTCATTGTTATAATTGATCTTCAGTACTGTATCTCGTTTATTGTAGTTGTATAAGTACAGGTTTTGTTCATAATTTATGACTATACATTCCGATTCTTTTCCAAATACAATGGGGCTTTTCGACAGGTCCGTCAAATCAGTTGAAACGATAACTGTTTTTCCATTCGACAAATCAAGGATTTTAGTATTGTTCGGGTTTTGCGCAAACAACTTATCTGATTTGGTCGAAAAATTAACCATTTCGTTGGGTTCGGTATAATGAATACTTTTAATATAGGCCGGCATTTCATTCTTTTCGAATGACCAGTTTTGCATGTTGTAAATTATTAATTCTCCCAACCCTGTGACAATTAAAAGATATTTCCCATCAGGACTATATATGACTGAATTAATGAAATCAGTAGCAGCAGTCGCATACACTTTATTTGTACCGGTAGCAATATCTATAATACTGATTTCTCTGCGGTTACAAGCAACTATCACATAGCGTTCGTCAGGGCTTATAACCGGATTCGAAAAATATGAATCAGTTGATGAAACCTGGTTGCGAATAATCCCTAAGTGTTTGTTTTTTTGAATGTCCCACAGGCTAAGCGTAGTATCCGTATTCTCACTTAACAGGTATTTTCCTGCCGAACTCGTTGAAAACCACAAAACTTTCCCCTTTTCATTTAATTTTCCGCTCTTCAGTTTGGAATACATATTCCAGAACCGGATTGTACTATCACTTCCTGAACTGATAAGAATATCCTGGTAATTTGGCAGATAATTCAGTGAAAATATAACGCCATTATGCCTTCCGAGAGTTTCGATTTGCATTTCGGTATTTATATCCAGATGATGAATTACAGAATCTCTGCCTGCATAATAAACTGATTTATCGTCCGGTGAAAATAATGCGGTATAGGCACTTTTTTCGAGTTGTATGGTTTTCTGAAGTTTGCCTTCAATAAGGTTCCATATTCTGATTGTTTTATCTGCAGCAGTGCTTAAAAGCAAATTTCCATCATGACTATATTGGATGGTCGAAATTTTATCGGTATGTCCGAGAAGGGTTTCAACTTCCTTGCATAAACGCGTATTCCAGATTTTTATAATCTTTCTGTCACCAAATGTTGCAAAGTTTGTTCCATCAGGGCTGAATACTGCCTCCGATACCAGCGCTTGACCTCGTTGAACAACTACACTAATGTTTTTAAATGAAGTCAGCTTATTGAGTGAGGCATCACTCATCTCAACTCCGGTAATGAATTTCAATTTTGTGTAGTATTGTTTTGCAAGAGAATAATCAGTTGCTGCACCTTCGAAATCATAGACATCTTTTTTGATTTCTCCCGACAAATAAAGAGCATGGGCAAACGATATACTATCTTTCAGTACAAGTGCAGTATTGTTAATCAGGTTTTGGATAGCTGAAGCATTTTTTATATTGTCCTGTTCAGTATATTTAATGCCGGTCTTCATCCATTCTTCCGTATACGTTTTATCAAGAATAGCCTCCCCGAAATTTCTTATCAGGTTATCAGACCTGCCCGGAGATAATTGAAGTAATGCTTCCATTAAATCAATACTTTCAATGGGGGAATTGTACAAAGCCCAGGCAGCAAATGATTCGGAAAATTTATATTTCCTTTGCCGGTAGGTTGAAATATATTTCAGAACATATTTAATAAAATACTCAAAATCTTGCGTGTCTGCATTATTCATAACCCATTCCAAACTCTTTCCGGCAAATAAACCGGCTTCAATAGTCCGGTAATATACGCTATCGGGATTGCTGTTCACCCTCATCCAGGCAGCAATTCCATCAACACATATTTTCATCGACTCAGCACATATATCATCTGTATATTCCTGAGTATCCAAAGGATATAGAAATTGCCTCAGACAATATAGTTCAGTAAAATAATTATCAGTAAAATTTATCCCGTTTATTTTAAGGGCCGAAAAATCGGAATGAAGCATCTGTGGCCTGATGAGGGATGTGATAAATATAAGGTCGCCTTTACGTATTATTTCATTAGTATCCGTACTTCTATTAAAAAAGGAGATTTGTGTTGTATTCCCCGAAAGATAAATCGTTCTGCCTGATTCAAGCGATTCATAGTTGCCTGAAATATTATTTGCAAGCCGGTTGAGACCTGATGCCCTGACCACATCTGATGGAAGAATCCCATCGTAAGTTCCATAGTTCAATATAACAACCGAAGAGTCAGGATAATGAACTACACTGTCGGCACTATAGCAAACATAGGCTTCTATTAATTCCCCGGTCAATTCAGGATATCCGAAAACCAGGTCGTTTGTGCGAATTGTGTTGTGAAAATTTCTGATAGCGTCGAATACTTCCATTCGGTAAGAATGATTTTCAGGTAATCGGGCTAAATTATTTGCCTCGATGAGTTTGCGGTACGAAAGCTCCGCCTGTTTCGCGCTCAGAAGGGAATCTGATTCATATATAAACTTTGAAATTTTGTTTTGCTGGGCATACCCGAACTGTATTCCAACAGTCAAGGCAAGCAAGGTGCATAAAAATATCCTTGCCTTTCTTACCAGAGAGCTAAACTTTTGGTATAAACCGGTTTTTAAAAAAATCCAATAAAATCCAATGATTTTTCGGAAAGTCGAATAATACTTAACACCACAGAGAATTCTGTAGTAAACATGCACAAAGATATCTCCAGGTTTCATATCATTGATTTGTTGGACAGAACGATATCTTTAAAACTATCCGATTTTTACATGCCCGATCAGATACTTTTAACTATTTACTCCTGCTCTTAATTGTAAGTACCTGTTTCTTCCACGATGAGGGAGATACAAACATTTCGTTACCCCTTGATTTTAATCCACTTCCGGTAAGATACATCAACATAGGGGAAGAACTTCCACGCGAACGCACGGCATCAGAATTAAATACATCCACATTGGGTAGTTGCTCATCAAGGGCCAATAAGATGTAATGGTCGTATCCGAAGGGCGGAGTTACCCTGAATAATTGTTTCCTTCCAAGCGGAATGGTATCAGGCAATTCATCGGTCATCGGGAAATGATTCTCCACATTCGACAGGGGGAACATTAAAGCGCTTTTCCCTTTACTGTCCACTGTTGAAACGTAAACAAACCGTTTCGATCCGTCCCACTGCTTTGCATTTACAGGGTCTTTAATAAGTACAAGCCCATAAATTTCGTTTTCCCTGATTTCGCCTGCTGAAACGATTTTGCCGGTACCTGAATTTCGCAGCGCCAGGTAATAGGGGAAAGAACCTTCGTCGGGTGGCGCTTCCAGGGTTAACCAGGCTTTAATTTTCGCAATTCTTACCGAATAGTCTGTGAGTGTATCAACCGCCTTTTTCATAGCGTCCGGATCGGCACCGAACGTTACAAAATCGGTTCTTACCGGTAACATAGTTTCATCTTTACCGTTGGTCGGAGTTGTTGATATAAAAGCATATTCTATGGCTTCATTATTATATCTCCCGCAAAAAATATAATCCGCTTCTGCCGGATTCTGAGTAATTGAGATAGCGTTATTGGTTTTATAAAATTCAATCATTGCATCACTTAATTTTTTATAAGCAGGCAACGAAACAAACACTTTGCTGCCATCAGGAATATTCTGATCAAACTTTTTATTCGACGGGGAGTCTCCAAGGTTAACCATTTCTCCGTCGGGTTTGTGTAATGTCCATTTTTGGCCATTATAAAAGACTGTATACAGAGTGTCGGCTTCCGTAGGATCGGGAATGAGATTCCATCGTTGTTTCGACTTTATATATTTGCCTGATTTTTGGGCAATATCATTTATTGCTGCAAAGTCGAAATTGCTTTCAGGAATAAAAACTCTTAACGCCGTTTGTCCGCTGAATGCCCATTCAGTAACATCGAACATATCACCAGCCTTCACCAGTTTAATATCTCCTCTAAGGATTGCGGCGGTTGAACTATTTGCACCGTCAACAGAGGTGATCTTTAAAACAACGGTATCGTTTCCATACTTTTTTTTCAGTATACAGTCGGGATTAATCCCTGCAATATGCCCTCCCTGAATCGTAATTGCATCTTTGCTTTCGTTTTTCAAAATGGCAACCGTTGTAATGTTCGAAACAGATTCGCGGGGTGTGCCGATAAGTGAAGAGTTCTTCCGGGTGTCATTGCCTTCGAATACGGGTTCCTGCGATTTGCCATTGTATTTGATTACCGCACGGGTGCTTTCAAAAATTTTAATTGCCGGGGCATTTGCAGGTAATGTTTTTAAGGCTTGTATTAAAGCAAAAGTGAACGCTCCATGCGGATTACCTTGTTCGTCTTCCTGCTCTTTTGCTGTTTCATCATCCTGAGCAGCCGAAATGATCAATACATTGTTTTCTAAAAGGTTATGCACAACCGAAGGATCATTTACTTGCGCGCCTGTAATGGGAGCAAGATGCCTTGATTTTGGCTCGTATTCGGCAAGTCCCCTGCCCACAGAACCACTGTGACAACTATCAAAAATAACAGTCAGCATTACACCTTTTTGTGAAAGCTGGTAAAACAACTCATTGATTTCTTTATCGCGGATATCTGATTTGCCAAGATATGAATCGGAGGGTACCATGGTTTCATCTTTCATATCACCCTCAGTGCTGGCAGTATTTTTTATTTGCGAGCCATGCCCTGCATAATAAATTACAACTATATCGCCTCGTTTTGAGGTGGTTATTAAATACTTTATCGCATTTAATATACCGTCCCTGTTTGCTTTTTCGTTTGCGAGGAAATTAATATTGTTTTCATCAAACCCGTACTTCGATGTAAGAATTGCTTTAATTGACAGCGCATCGTTAACACAGCCATCAAGGTTTACCCATGATCGTCCTGATGAATTGATCGATGTAGCATTTACAGGCAAATATATATCGATGCCGATCAGCAATGCCTTTTTTGTGACTTCCGCAAACGAAATTTGACTTAACAATCCGAATAATAAAATAAATGCAATTGAAATGCCTCCGGAATATTTTTTCATAAAACTGCCAGTTTTAAACTATAGTAAAAAGATTGTCGGAAATTGGATTTAATATATAATCGAATGCTTGCCGGTTCAATATGGAAAAAGAAAACGGAAGTCAAAAAAATAAAAAAGTGAAAAGGCTATATCGAATAAGGAAACTTTCAATACAGCCTTATCATTCAGATACATTATAGCGATAGTTTATAATAGTAATATCCGTCGCAATTTCCCGAGTCCTTAAACTCCAGGGTTCCGCCGGTAGTTGCACAATATATTGTTTTATAACCCGAATACAATGTGACTTTTCTTTCATTTTCCCATGGAGCCATAGTGCCTCTGTAGATTCCATCAACATATACGTCAATATAATAACCGGTGTAATTGTCAAAACCAATAGTGCAGATTTCACCTCTCGATTTCTCCGGTTGGGGAACAGCTTTGTCGGTTGTCGGTCGTACTTGTTTGATGTTTGGATTTTCACCCCTGCCTTTTTCGATTTTGACAGCCTTTACAATCACTTCTTTTTTGTCTTGCTGCTGCGCGAATGCAGTTGATACGTTAAACAATGTGGCTGCAACAAAAACTACGGCCAAGAATAAAGATTTTTTCATAATTAATTGTTTAGGGTTAAATTTCAGTTAGCAAAGTAAAAGTATAAAATATTCTAATTTAATATCACTGGAAATATATGTTTTTTATAAATAAATACAGCCTGTCCAAAAAATAAGTTTTCTGATATTAAAATGTCACAATATTCATAATATCAAATTGTTAATTATTCGAAATCAAATAAAGGCGGGCTGAAATCCAGTTCTCTTTGTTTAAAACTGAAGAGGTTGAGGACTTCGCATAGCTTTTTCGTGCAGTTTTATCCTCTATTTGCACATTGTTTGTTAAATAACCAAGCCGATTGTATGGGGGTGAGACAAGCCAAAATCAAAGTAGTAAAGTGTCTAAAAATGCGTATTGGCCTAATCAATATATTCGAGTTAATTCCAGAAGCAGTTAGGCTGTTAATACAATGAAAATTTGCGATTTATATGCATCTGTTGTTGTCCTAAGGAATGTTTTTATCTGTAAGTTCTGCTTCATCAGTTTAAATGCTTTAAGCATAGTTTTGCATAATTTCCTGAATGCTAAAAGAAGAAGGTTATGATATTGAAGTTGGTGTTTTGGAATCTGCCAATTAAATATGAGGCAAGACGTAAGAAGTAAGAGGTCGGATGAAAAAAATCCGAAACCCGAAGTCGGAAGTCAGAAGTAAGAGGTAGGATAAAAAAAATCCGCTAATCTACTAATCCACTAATCCGCCAATCAGCTAATCCGAAATTGTCAGTTGTCAATGTGCAAAAAGAAGTAGGAAAATCCGAAACCCGAAATCCGAAATCGGCAGTTGGCAATGGGCAGTTGGCAAAAAGATGTAGGAAAATCCGAAACCTGCCTGACCGACTAATGATTGCATCTCAATTAATATTGTGTTGGTCAGTCGGTCAGGTCCGAAATCCGAAATCCGAAATCCGAAATCCGCTAATCCGCTAATCTGCTAATCCGCTAATCTGCTAATCCGCTAATCCGAAACCCGAAATCCGAAATTGGTAGTTGGCAATGGGCAGTTGGCAAAAAGATGTAGGAAAATCCGAAATCCGAAATCCAAAATCCAAAATCGGTAGTTGGCAATGGGCAGTTGGCAAAAAGAAGTGGGAAAATCCGAAATCCGAAATCCGAAATCCGAAATTGGCAGTTGGCAATGGGCAGTTGGCAAAAAGAAGTAGGAAAATCCGAAATCCGAAACCCGCCTGACCGACTAATGGTTGCATCTCAATATATATTGTGCTGGTCAGTCGGGCAGGTCCGTAATCCGAAATCCAAAATCCGAAATCCGAAATCCGAAGTCACAAGTCAGAAATCAGAAGTCAGAAGTCAGAAATCAGAAATCAGAAGTCAGAAGTCAGAAGTCAGCCCTTCGACAAAAGCCCAGGGACCAAGGTCGGAAGTAAGAGGTAGGATAAAAAAATCCGAAGTCAGAAATCCGAAATCCGAAATCGAAAAACCCTACCTTTGCGCCCTCTAAAAACAATACAGAACCAATGGATTACAACTTCAGGGAACTCGAAAAAAAATGGCAGAAAGCCTGGGCAGACAATAAAACCTATAAAACCGAAATTGATCACAGCAAGCCGAAATTCTATGTACTCGATATGTTTCCCTACCCTTCCGGGGCCGGATTACATGTTGGCCATCCCCTGGGTTATATTGCTTCCGATATTTATGCTCGCTACAAACGGCTGAAAGGCTTCAATGTGCTGCATCCCATGGGCTACGATGCCTATGGCCTACCTGCTGAACAGTATGCTATCCAAACTGGGACCCATCCGGCCATAACCACTGAAAAGAACATCGCCCGTTACCGTGAACAACTTGATAAAATAGGCTTTTCGTACGACTGGGACCGCGAAGTGCGCACCAGCGACCCGGATTATTATAAATGGACCCAGTGGACTTTTATTAAACTCTTCCATTCATGGTATAATAAAAATACTCAAAAGGCCGAACCCATTGAAAAACTGACGGCTGAATTTTCTGTTTCAGGAAATAAAGGCATCAATGCAGCATGTAACGAACCCCCCGAATTTTCTGCTGTTGACTGGGATTCGAAGACAGAAAAGCAGCAACAGGAATTACTTATGAATTACCGCCTGGCCTATTTAGCCGATGCCCTGGTCAACTGGTGCCCGGAGCTGGGAACAGTGCTGGCAAACGACGAAGTCAGCGAAGGCTATTCTGTGCGGGGCGGTCATCCGGTGGAACGTAAAACGATGAAGCAATGGCTGTTGCGTATAACCGCCTATTCTGACCGCCTGCTCGAAGGCCTCGACCGCATCGAATGGCCCGAGTCCATCAAAGAGATACAGCGCAACTGGATCGGTCGTTCAGAGGGCTGTTCGGCTCAGTTTGCCATTAAAAACTTTGACCGGAAGCTTGAGATTTTCACCACCCGTGCCGATACCATGTTTGGGGTAACCTTTATGGTGCTGGCCCCCGAACATCCGTTTGTTGCCGGAATAACAACCCCTGCCTGCCACGAAAAAGTGGAAGAGTATCTCCATTGGGCCAAAAATCGCTCGGAGCGTGAGCGAATGACTGAAGTAAAGAAAATAAGCGGGGTTTTCACCGGTGCTTATGCCATCAATCCAATGAATGGTGAAGAAATCCCCATCTGGGTGGCTGATTATGTGCTGATGGGCTACGGTACCGGTGCCATTATGGCTGTTCCTGGGCATGATACCCGCGACTTTGCCTTTGCCCGCCATTTTGGCCTTCCCATCATCCAGGTTGTTTCCCGTAAGGGAGAAATACCGGTTGATCCTTCAGAATGGGAAGATTCTTACGACTCAAAGGAAGGGGTGATGATCAACAGCGGATTTATTACCGGACTTGAAGTTAAGGAAGCAATTTCAACCACCATCCGCAGGGTTGAGAAAATGGAAATTGGTTATGGAAAGATAAATTACCGGCTGCGCGATGCCATCTTCAGCCGTCAGCGCTACTGGGGTGAACCTTTCCCCGTTTATTACAAAGACGGTATGTCCTATACTCTCAGCGAAGACGAATTACCACTTGAATTGCCGGAAGTAGATGCCTACCTGCCAACTGAAACCGGCGAACCACCTCTTGCACGCGCAAAAAACTGGAAAACCAATGATGGTTTCTCTCTCGAAACCAACACTATGCCCGGTTTCGCCGGCTCAAGCGGATACTACCTCCGATATATGGACCCGCGCAACGATAAGGAATATTTCTCGAAAGAGGCCAATGCCTACTGGCAGAATGTTGACCTGTATATGGGCGGGGCCGAACATGCCACCGGACATCTCATCTATTCGCGTTTCTGGAACAAATTCCTGTTTGATCTTGGACTAACCGTAAAAGATGAGCCGTTTCAGAAGCTGATCAACCAGGGAATGATTCAGGGAAGGTCGAATTTTGTTTACAGGGTAAATGGGACCAACAAATTTGTAAGTTATAACCTGCGTAAGGATTATGATGTGCAGGCCATTCATGTAGATGTAAACATAGTTCATAATGATGTTCTTGATATTGAAGAATTTATAAAATGGCAACCCCAGTTTGCCGGTTCAGCGTTTATCCTGGAAGATGACAAATACCTCTGTGGCTGGGAAGTAGAGAAGATGTCGAAGTCGAAGTACAACGTGCAAAACCCCGATGACCTGATTGAAAAATATGGCGCCGACACCCTGCGGTTATACGAGATGTTCCTCGGCCCACTGGAACAATCGAAGCCCTGGGATACCAACGGCATTGAAGGCGTATTCCGTTTTATGCGTAAGCTTTGGAGACTATTTCACGATTTTGAAAATAACTTTGTGGTGAACGACAGTCCGCCCACTCCGGCCGAGTTGAAGGTGCTTCACAAAACCATCCGTAAAATCCAGGAAGACACAGAGCGGTTTTCATTCAATACCTCTGTCAGCACCTTTATGATCTGTGTGAACGAGCTTTCGGAACTTAAATGCAATAACCGCAGCATCCTGAGCGACTTAACGGTGCTGATTTCATCCTATGCGCCGCACATTGCCGAGGAATTTTGGAGCCTGTTGGGCAATACCGGCAGTGTTACCCTGGCGACCTTCCCGGTTTACAACGAAGGTTTTACCATTGAGAACACCTTTAAATACCCGGTTTCGTTCAATGGAAAGATGCGCTTTGTTCTTGATCTTCCTTTGGGAATAACTGTCACTGAAATTGAAAAGGCGGTGCTTGATGCACCTGAATCGGCCAAATGGCTAGAAGGAAAAACACCTAAAAAAATCATTGTGGTGCCGGGGAAGATTGTAAATGTGGTGGTATAAGTAAAGCCAGGTTTAAAAAAATGGCACGGGGCTCAGAGCGCAGAGCTCAGAGCACATGCAGCGAAGCGAAATCCCTACCACTTCGTCGGGAGGGCGCAGAGCTCAGGGAATGTCAGCAGGGGTCCGGCAGCCTTTAAACGAATTCCGGTTAAACGGAAGTTATTCCCTGTCCGTGCATATAATTGTCCGGTAACTTTTCGAATACAGATGAAGATGTTTTCTGAAGAAAGATTTCAAAAGCTTTTCAACAACAGATTTCTTCTGATGTTGATTCTTTGGGTGTTTCTTACTGCCATCAATATAAACAAGGCTTACCACATCGATGATACTTTTCATCTGCAAGCCGCTATGTGGATCAAAGATCACCCTGCTACACCCATGTCGGGCACCATCAACTGGAAAGACAACCCAACGCCGCTTTACACCCACAACCAGCCTCCACTGTTTTTCTACCTGCTTGCACTGGCTGTTTCATTATTTGGCACCGGCGAAATACCGCTACACCTGTTTTTATCTGTTTTCACATTCCTGGCTTTGTTGCTGTTCAGTAAGCTAACTGAAAGCCTGAAGCTTAAAAATGGCAACCTGCTTATATTGCTGTTTGCATTCAATCCGGCTTTGGTAGTTAACCAGAACCTGATGACCGATGTCCCTCTGCTGGTTTTGATATTGAGCTCCGCTTTTTTCCTGTTAAAGGCAGAAGGAGAAAAAAAGGCTGCCGGATATATCCTCTCCGCCCTTTGTATAGGCGCGGGATTGCTGATAAAATATTCAGTGCTGCCGCTGCTGGTGGTGCTTATGCTGGTGATTATTGTCAGACGTGATTATAAATACCTGACAGTTATGCTTATACCTTTAGGCATGCTTTCACTCTGGTCTGTATGGAATTATGCGGAATACGGATCAATTCATTTTTTCGACAGACCCACAGGCGGACTGCACATCAACCGTTTGTGGTCATTTCTGGCCGCTACCGGCTCAATGGCCTTTTTTTCGGCTTCACTGCTTCACGGCAGCTGGACTAAGCCATTCATCCGGACTGGTATTTTCATAGTATTTTCTCTTTTCCTTATGCTGATCATTGCTTTTTTTATGGGCATCGTGCCGGAATCCGGATTAAGCAACATTTTCAATGTGCTGTTTATCCTTAATGGATTGATTGTATTTATAGTGCTTGCGTGGATGTTCGTTAAGCAATCCCGGGGAAACGGATTACTCCGTTACATGAATTCCGGAACCTCTACAGTATTCCTTTTTGCCGTTGCATTGGCAGCATTTATAATGCTGTTTGCGCCATTTATGGCTACCCGGCATATCCTGCTTATTCTTCCGTTTATTTTGCTTTTCACATCCGGATTATTCGAAAATTCAGGTAAAACAATAAACAGGCTTTCTCTGGCAGTAACTGTTACTATGGGCGTGTTGCTTGGTATTTCTGATTATACCTTTGCAAATTATTACAGAAAAATGGCCGGTATATCAAAAGACTATCCTGGCCAGACAGTTTGGACAGCAGGTCATTGGGGATGGCAATGGTATGCTGCTAAAAATGGAATGAAGGAATATGCAACGAACAGTTCTTTAGTTAAGGATGGCGATCTGATGATCTATCCTGCAAATATTCCGCGCCAGGAGTTTGGCCCGGAGTTGCATTTAACCGTGCTTGATAAGCGTTGGGATGAAGCAAGCTATCTAACCTTCTTTTCAGGAAATAATGTCGCCAGTTTATATTCATCTTCCGTAAAGATTCCACCCTGGAGCCTATCATTTCAGCCGATTGACACCATTTACATTTGCCGGATCAACTGTCTGAATAACAGACAAGATGGAAAGTAAACGTGTAGATAAGGGAATAGCAGATATCAAATCCGGAATCGTTGATTTACAATTATCCTAAGCTTTAATTGTTTATTTTTGCCTCAAAAACAAACGCTTACAAAAACATCTTACTTTGAAAAGATCCTTTATTTCAACCATTTCTCTTCTCTCATTAGCAGTTATCTTAATTAGCTGGGGAGCTGCCGGGCACAGCAAAATAAGCGAAGCCTCTTCCTTATCGTTCAACAGCCAGATGCAGGAGTTCTATGCCTGGGTGAATTTTCTGCGCGACCATGCCTCTGATGCCGATTACCGCAAAGACACCGACCCTACCGAAGCACCAAAGCATTATATTGATATTGACAATTACAACGAATTCGTTTCCACCGGCAGAATCCCACAGACCTTAGATTCTGTAATCGCCATTCATGGATCAACTTTTGTTTACGATGCCGGAATTTTGCCCTGGGCTACAGAAGCTTCATTCGACTCTCTGCGAAACTGCCTGCAGCGGCTCGATATCGACAAAGCACAGATATTTGCTGCAGATCTCGGACACTATGTTGCTGATGGTCATATGCCCCTGCATATAACCAACAATTACAATGGCCAGTTGACCGGAAATACCGGAATACATTCAAGATATGAATCAACCATGATCAATGGTTTTATTTCACAATTCAACTATACCGGTGAAGATGCCATTGAGATAACCGATGTTAACCAGTATATCTTTGACTATCTGTATTATAACTACACATTTTGTGATTCTGTCCTGGCTGCCGATAATTATGCCAAATCACTTTCATCGAATTATAATTCATCTGTCTATAAAAATGCTTTGTGGAATGAAAGCAGGAACTTTACAATTCCCCTGTTTCAAAGAGCCTCACACGCATTGGCATCACTGATTTACACCGCCTGGATTCAGGCCGGAAGTCCGCCCCTTACCCCTGCTGCAATTGCCGATCCAATGGCATTAAGCAACGCAGTTTTAGAACAAAACACGCCAAACCCTTTCTCTTCAGTTACACACATTACTTATTCACTGAAGAAGACCACTAAAGTTCTTATACAGGTTCGCGATCTTAATGGCAATGAAATCACCACATTGGTAAACGATACACTTCCCGAAGGCAATTATACCATTGACTGGAATCCCGGATCAAGCCAGGCAGGTCTGTATTATCTCGTTTTAAATACCGGCAGCTTTATACATGTGAAGAAAATGGTATATCTGAACGGGAAATAGTTTCTCAAATAGAAACCGGCAAGTATTAACCGGTTGAAATCATGAACGAAATGGCAGAATAAAATCATTAAATCCGGAACTGATTTATTGTAATCCAAATTGCTTAATTCAGTTTATTCGAGTGATTCTGGCTGTACCTGAAAGACAGGGTTCTATTTAATTATCCTTATGGGATAACATACATCTCAAACCATTGTTTTATCTGCAAATTCATTTTGGAATGCTTTTTGCAACCACGTGTTGAAATACCTTTTAATGAAACTTAGATACTATATATTTTCGCTTTTCTTTCTAATTTCTCTGGTGGTTTTTTGTTTCCCTGTTGATGCCCAGCCGCTCAGAAATATTGGAAACACAGCCTTTACAAATGGCGAGAAACTTACGTTCAGCGTTTATTACCATTCAGCCCTCACAGGAAAGGTAACCGCAGGGGAAGCTTCCCTGGAAGTGAAAAAGCATACCGTAACAAAAAATGGTCGCGACACCTACCACATTGTTGGAACCGGCAAGTCAAAGGGGGCATTCAACTTCTTTTTCAAGGTTGACGACCGGTTCGAAACCTTTATTGACGAGATTGCGCTCATCCCCTGGTATTTTACCCGTCGCACCCGTGAAGGTGGCTATAAAAAAGACGATGAAGTAACTTTCCGCCAGAATCAGGGACAAGCCATCAGCAGAAATGCCGTTAAAAAAATCCCTGTAAACACCCAGGATATTCTTTCGGTATTTTATTATGCACGCTCACTCGACATGTCTGGGGTGAAGCCCAATGAATCTTTCCCACTCTCATTTTTCCTTGACGATTCGCTGTATGTCTCCAAAATAGTATTCCTGGGACGAGAAAAGGTAAAAACATCTCTAGGCACTTTTAACTGCCTCAAATTCAAGCCCATGGTCATAAAAGGTGACGTGTTCAGTGAGCCTTATCCTATGGAATTATGGATTACGGATGATCTTAACCGATTACCTGTTATGATAAAATCTGCTGTCATTGTCGGCTCGGTCAGAATGGAACTTATCAGTTATGAAGGATTAAAAAATCCGGTAACTTCAAGAGTTCTACCAACCAGAGGGAATAGTTCGACATCAAAAAAATAAGCATGGGTTTATGGAAATATCCATTAATTTGCATCTGTATTTCTGAATCAGGTCATTCCTGAACCATCGTTCATTCACAAAATCCGGAATTTAACTTCAACAAATATGAAAAACAGAATTCTGCTGGTTTTCAGCTTACTGGGCATTTTAGCAATTGGGGCTACTTACAGCCTGATGCCAAAGCTAACCTTCAATTTCCAAAAATCCAATGCAACCATGGGAACAATCCCCGATAACAAAGACATCTGGAAACAGGTTGATTCGCTTGCAGCACAGGGCCTGCCGCAGTCGGCACTAAAACTGGTAAACGAAATTTATACCTCCTCCCGGAAACTTGGTGATATGCCTGAGTTTGTGAAGTCGGCAATATACCAGGTCAGGCTAAGAAGCGAATATGAGGAAAATTATATGCAGAATTACATAGGTGAGACTGAGAAAAATCTGAGTGAAACCCCCGTCCCGGCTAGGCAGGTGCTACATTCAATTCTTGCCGATCTCTATTGGCAGTATTACCAACAAAACCGTTACCGCATCCTGGATCAAACGGTTCTTTCAGTAAGTATTTCCGAAGATATCGCAACCTGGGATGCTGAAAAATTTATCGGGAAAACTTCTGAACACTACCTGGCATCTTTAAACGATCCGGAACTCCTGCAGTCGGTTTCACTTAAAATGTATGATCCCATTTTGACTACAGCAGAAGGGTCAAAGAAATTCAGGCCAACGCTTTACGATTTCCTTGCGCACCGCGCTATTGATTTCTTCAGTAGCGAAGAAGCCTCTGTTACCAAGCCTGTTAATCCTTTTGTCATGAAGGATGCAGCCTTTTTATCGGCGCCTGAAGAGTTTACCCGCTTCGAAGTTATCACCACCGACAAGCTTTCGTTTCATTTCAAAGCAATCAGTCTGTTACAGGCGGTTGAAAAATTCCATCTGAACGACAAAGATCCCATTCCCCTTGTTGATGCTGTCCTTAAAAGACTGGAATTTGTCAGGAATTACATCAACCTTCCGGGAAAAGACAGTTTGTACTTAACTGCACTTACAAAACTCGGGGAGAAATATGCCAGCCACCCGGTTTCCACCGATGTTTATGAAAAAATTGCATCTTTCTGGTATTCAGGTAATGAAGGGATTGATGTAAAAAATTCCCATCCTGAAAACGCCGGTACAAACAACAATTATGTCATTGCACGTCAATGGTGTATGAAAGCCATTGAGAAGTTCCCGGAATCAGACGGAGCAAAAAACTGTCGGGTACTGCTCCAGTCTATTGAAGAACCAGCACTGAGTTTCAACATTGATAAGGAAGTGGTTCCCGGGAAGGCTTTCCCGGTTTTGATAAGCTTCAGGAATACCAAGACTCTATGGTTCAAATTGTTAACACCCGATTATGATAACGATGCCAACATCAGGCAAGAACTTTACGGCGAACGTGGATTTGAAAAGTTACTGGCTTTGAAACCGGCAAGGGAATGGAGCGTTAATCTGCCTGAACCCAAAGATTATCAGCAACACAGTCTGGAAATAATTATTCCTGCTGTGGAACCCGGATATTATGCTTTGCTGGTGTCAGGTGACCAATCTTTCAAGCCCGGGGCATCACCATTGACTGCAAAGGATTTTCAGGCAAGCAGCATCAGTTATATCAGCAGGCGCAACGAGGATGGATCAGGACTCTTCTTCCTCTCTGACCGCAGTAGCGGACAGCCACTTCAGGGTGTTAAAGCACAGAGTTTTACAAACGAATACGACTACAAAAGCAGGAGCTACGTCCGTAAGGACGCTGAAACATACACCTCAGGAGCTGATGGCAGCTTTACCGTTAAAAACGCTTCCGGACGCAATTATTCCACCTTATCGTTCGATTTTTCGCTGAAAAAAGACCGGTTAGTTGCCGATAATTATTTCTCGCGATACCGCAACAATGAGCCGGAAAAAGGTGAAAAAATCCGCACTTTCTTTTTTACCGACAGAGCTATCTACAGACCGGGGCAGGCGGTTTACTTCAAAGGTATTGTTGTGGGAACGGATGGAGATAGCAATCGTATTGTAAAAGATATCCACTCCACAGTCTCCCTTTTTGATGTAAATGGGCAGAAGGTAGCTTCGGTGGAAGTTGTTTCAAACACTTTTGGGTCGTTCAGTGGGTCGTTTATGCTGCCGCCTTCAGGATTGGGTGGACAGTTCCGCATCGAAAATAACTCAGGTAATGCCTTTTTCAATGTTGAAGAATATAAAAGACCAAAATTTGAGGTTGAATTTCTGCCGGTAACCGGCAGTTACCGCTTAAATGAAAAAGTGAACATATCAGGTAAAGCAGAAAGCTATGCCGGTGTTCCCATCAGCGGGGCTAATGTAAGCTTCCGGGTTGTCAGGTCGGCATTTTTCCCATTCTTCCGTTACGGCTGGAAAATGTGGCCGGGAATGATGCCCGACAGTGAAATAGCCAATGGCACCCTGATTACAAACCCGGATGGTTCGTTCGCCATAGAATTCACCGCACTGCCCGATCCAGGCGATTTCAGCGACCTTGATCCTGTTTACAACTATTCGGTTTACGCCGATGTAACCGACATCAACGGTGAAACCCGGTCTGCTGTTACATCCGTTCAGGTTAGTGCCAAAGCTTTGATTATCAGCCTTGATGTTCCTACTGATCTTAACCGGGACGAAACAAAATCCTTCAAACTCACCGCCTCCAACCTGAATGGTAAAAGCACACCTGCCCAGATAACTGTAGAAGTCTTCAGATTGAAAGACGATGACCGCATAACCCGTCCCCGCCGCTGGAGCGAACCCGACCTGGCACTTTATTCACGTGAGGAATTCATCAAACAATTGCCTTCAGATATTTTTATGGACGAGAATAACAGGGCAGCCAATAAGGAAAAATCTGTTTTCAAAAATACGTTTAACACAGCTACGGACAGCCTGATTACGATTTCGGGTCTGTCGAAGTGGGAGCCTGGCCGTTACCTTGTTTCACTGGGTGCGACCGATGCCTTTGGCCAGAAAGTCGTCACCGAAAAGGAAATCATAGTTTTTGCGCCTTCCGCGAAAAGAATTCCGGTGAAACAGGCTCTCTGGGCATATCTACTGACCCCTGAGGTAAAAGCCGGCGAAAAAATCCGACTGTTGGTCGGGAGTGCCGCGAAAAATGCACGCGTTCATTTCGAAATTCAAATGAAGGGTAAAACTGTAGAGCAGGAATGGATCAACCTTACGCAGGAACAAAAACAGTTGGAATTTCCCGTTCCGGCAGATTATTCAGGTGAAATAAACATCAGTCTTTTGCTGATTTCCGACAATCGCAGTTACACTTATGCAACATCGGTGAACATTCCGGACACCAGACACCTGCTGAACATAGCCTTTGAAACCTTCCGCAGCCCGCTGCTTCCGGGAGGGACTGAGAAATGGAAGCTTAAAATTACCGGTCCTGAAGGAAAATCAGTCCCTGCTGAATTGCTGGCAGGTATGTACGATGCCTCACTGGATGCTTTTGCTCCACACAACTGGTTCTTTCAGGTCTTTGAGAAATATTACCAACCCACCAACTGGGAAATCAACCGCTCGTTCGAAACGGCCATCAGTTATTCTTTACCCTACAACCACACTGATCAGATTGTAGGTGTCCCCCGCCAATACGACCAGCTTAACTGGTTCGGCTACAATATGTTTGGTGGAAGCGGATTTGGAAGAAGAATGACCAAGGGAGGAATCCTCCGTCATGAAGCCATGGCTGCACCGGAAGCCGACAAGCTGGTGGACGGAACAGCCAATGTATTATCGGAAGAAACAATCAGTGATACCACAATCCCGGATAAGTCACCGGCCCCACAACCACAGATCCGCCGTAACCTGAATGAAACTGCTTTCTTCTATCCTCAGCTTACCACAAACGAACAAGGAGAAGTATCTGTCGAGTTCACAGTACCCGAAGCATTAACCCGCTGGAATTTTATGGGACTGGCCCATACCACAGACCTGCGCTATGGTCAGTTTTCAAAAGAAGTGGTCACCCGTAAGGATTTGATGGTTACACCCAATCTGCCGCGTTTCTTCCGCGAAGGCGACCAAATGATCATTCAGACCAAGGTAAGTAACCTCTCACCCAATCCGGTGCAGGGCGAAGCAAGATTGCAGTTGTTCGACGCCCTTACCATGAAACCGGTAGATGCACTCATGAATAACCTTTCTTCTTCCAAATCCTTTAGCCTCGATGTAAGCGGCAATACGACTGTTGACTGGGCAATTACCATCCCGGCGGGAATAGATGCCGTAATGGTCCGTATCACAGCCATGGCAGGCAACCACAGCGATGGGGAAGAAGTGATACTGCCCGTATTGACCAACCGCATGCTGGTAACCGAAACACTGCCATTGCCCATCAATGGGAATGAAACAAAGAATTTCACCTTCAGCAAGCTTATAAATCAGGCCAATGGCAGCAAATCATTACGAAATCACCGGTTGACACTCGAATTTACATCCAACCCCGCCTGGTATGCCATTCAGGCCTTGCCATATTTGGCGGAACAAACAAATGAGAATTCCGACCAGGTATTTAATAGACTGTATGCCAATAGTCTGGCTGCTTACATCGCTAACAGCAGCCCTAAAATCAAGGCGGTTTTCGAAATCTGGAAAAACCTAACCCCGGATGCTCTGCTGTCAAACCTTGAAAAAAATCAGGAACTGAAGGCCCTGTTGCTCGAAGAAACGCCCTGGCTGATGGAAGCAAAGAATGAATCAGCGCAGAAGCAAAGAATTGCCTTAATGTTTGATCTTAACCGGATGGCTGCGGAACAACTATCGGCCAGCCGCAGACTTCAGCAGTCACAATCGGTAAACGGCGGCTGGCCCTGGTTTGAGGGTATGCCTGAAAGCCGCTACATCACCCAGTTGATTGTTTCGGGCTTTGGCAAAATGCATTACCTGAAAGTTACCGATCTGAAAAAGGATGAAGCCTCCCGCCGTATGGTTCAACAGGCAGTGAATTATCTCAGTGTGCGCTTAACTGAGGATTATGACCGGATTTTGAAGGATTATCCGAAAGATTCAGATAAAAACCACTTAAGCCAGGACCAAATCCAGTTTCTTTATGCCATGAGTTACCTGAGTGGAGTCGTTGAACCGGATGCCGTGGCCTCGAAAGCCATTGCATATTTCAGCGGACAGGCCCGTAAATACTGGACGAGCCAGGGTTTGTATGCACAGGGAATGATTGCCTTATGGTCGGGCCGGAGTGGCGACAAGAAAACCGCTTCCACCATTTTAAAATCACTGCGCGAGCGTTCTGTTTCAAACCCGGAGATGGGCATGTACTGGCGCGACAATACAAGCAGTTACTACTGGTACCAGGCTCCGGTGGAAACCCAGGCACTGATGATTGAACTTTTTGAGGAGTTTGCCGGCGACCCAAAGGCTGTTGATCAGTTAAAAACCTGGCTGCTGAAGCAAAAACAAACCCAACACTGGTCAACTTCACGGGCAACGGCCGATGCAGTTTATGCCTTGCTGCTCAGGGGAGGTGATTGGCTTCAGACAGATTCAGGCGTAAAAATTACCCTTGGCGGGAAAATCATTGAACCCGGCACATCCGACATAAAAACCGAGGCCGGGACCGGATATTTTAAAACTGCATGGAGTGGCACCGAAATAAAGCCGGACATGGGCAACGTTATTGTCAGTAAAACTACCGAAGGCCCTGCCTGGGGTACTTTGTACTGGCAGTATTTCGAAAACCTGGACAAAGTTACTGCTCACGACAGCCCGCTGAAAATCAGTAAGAAATTATTTATGAAGACCAATACCGATGCGGGGCCGGTGCTGAAAGAGATTACTCCGACAAATCCGTTAACCATCGGCCAGCAGGTCATCGTAAGGGTTGAACTCCGCACCGACCGCGACATGGAATATGTTCATCTGAAGGATATGCGTGCTGCCGGTTTTGAACCGGTTAACACCCTTTCGGGCTACAAGTGGAATGGCGGGCTGGGTTATTATGAAAATACCCGTGATGCCGCTACTAACTTCTTTTTCGGCTATCTGCCCAAAGGGACCTGGGTTTTTGAATACCCACTGGTTGCTTCACAAAAAGGAGAATTTTCAAATGGGGTAACCAGTGTTCAGTGCATGTATGCGCCCGAATTTGCTGCTCACTCTGAAGGAATCAGCGTAACCATCAAATAAAAAAGGAGTCCGGGAATTAATAATTCCCGGACTCCTTTTTTTCTAAATTCCGGATTCAGATAACCGGCGATAAAACCAAACGCCATCTAAAGCAGGCATTTCCCCAGGAATCGCAACAATTGGATCCGCAAAGGGCTTCATCCATCACTGCATTTTCAATCCTGAAAAGCAAAGGGCAGGCAACAGGATTTTCATGTGTGAATGGTGTTTCACTGATCATTAACCATCGGAATTGTTCGTAAGACCATAAAATTTGCCGGCCTTCGATAAGACAGGATAAACTTACACTGAGATTTTCCTTTCCGCCTTTCTTCACCCATTCCCCTGCAAGCGAAGAGACTGTAATAATCCCTTCCTCTCTTAGTTTGAGGCGATCACCCTCAATCAATTTCTCGGATTCACCAACATAGTTTACCGGTGAAATTTGCGAAAGGGTTACTTCACCCGTTCGGTTGATATCCACAACAATTGTAACAAATGACTGAAAGGTTGGGAAGGTGCGCGAATACTCTAAAGTCAGAGTGCCTGTGAAGTCCTTGCCGGGATTAATGTCATCCTCCTTCTTATTGCAGGCGACCAATAAGGAAAGAATTAATGACACCAGCACAATACGTGTTGCCATAATGCCATATAGTTAAAGTTTCAATTCCGAAATATACGAAATATTTCGTTAAAAATCAAGACTTTAAGCTATTTTTTTGAAAACTCTACCAGAACCTGCCCGTACCAGGCACCTCGCTGTATTCAATCAGTGTGACATAACCCACCAGTTCCAGTTCTTCAAGGCATTGAATCCAAAGGGCTTTATTACTGCTTGCGGTATCAATTTGCCTGATAAAGGCATTTTTATCCCCGGAAGCAAGCATTTGGCCGGTTTGATTATTGATTCTTTCGGTATATTTCTGCAGAACCAGAGACAATTCATCTGATTCAAGCCCATCAGGGCCTTCCGATAACCGGTATAATCTGCAGGCTAAAAATTTATACTGTTCATATACCTTTTTAAAATCTTCCTGTAATTTTCTGTTTTTCCTGACTGTTTCCTTCATCCCCAAAAATGGTATCATCAAAAATTCGGGATTGGTTTCATCAAACCATTTTATACATTCTTCTGTATTGATAGTTAATACCTGAATCCATAACGACATTTTATCCGTATCGGAGCAATCGGTTTTGTCGTAACAGATGCGGAATCCATGATAATAGCCGTCATCTATCCGGATAACTTTTTCAGGTTTGACAGACAACTGGGTTTCAAAAAAAACTTTAACAGTTTCGGCATCCTGATTGGTAAAATATACATTTGAAGACGACTTCATGCTATAGGGAACAGCATCAGTAAAAGGCTCAACCCTTAAGGGCTGAGCCTTTATTATAGAAGCTGAAAGTGCCAAAAGTATGATCGGAATCAAAAGCTTTTTCATGGCACGTGTAGTTTGTAATAGTAAGACGAGTAGGATCGGCAAGGTTAGTTTCCTTGTTTGATTTATAATATAATCACATAAAGTGCAAAAAGTAACTTAGAAAAGGAGATTTTTTTAAAAGTTACACTTGTTTTTAAAGGGTTACACTTGGTTACAAAGGGATTCAAAGATTCAAGGATTCAAGGATTCAAAAATTCAAAGATTCAAAGATTCAAAGATTCAAGGATTCAAAAATTCAAAAATTCAAAAATTCAAAAATTCAAATGTTCAGGGGTTAAGTTGGCAGTTGGCAAAGAGAAAAAGGTAAAAAAGGGTTCAATGGTTACCCGCCGAAAAGGCGGGACTCCGCTTGGTTCGACGAAAACCTGACTGTATGCCGGCAAGGTGCATCTAAACAGAGTATTCACAGGCAGACAGGCTCACCACAAGTCGCTCAGCAAATGTTCAAGAGCTGCGCGTTCAAGTGTTAACAGATTGCTCTTTTTGCCAACTGCCAACTGCCTTTTGCCAACTTATTCAATTATATTTTCAGGGGTTCAAAAGTTCATAAGTTCAAAAGTTCAAGGGTTCAAAAGTTCAAAGGTTCAAAGGTTCAAGAGTTCAAAAGTTCAAAGGTTCAAGAGTTATAGGGTTCAAGAGTTCAAAAGTTCAAAGGTTCAAGAGTTCAAGGGTTCAAAGGTTCAAGAGTTCAATGGTTCAGGTGTTAAGTTGGCAGTTGGCAAAGAGAAAAAGGCAAAAAAGAGTTCAATGGTTCCCCGCCGAAAAGGCGGGGCTCCGCTTGGTTCGACGAAAGCCTGCCTGTAAGCCGGCAAGGTGCATCTAAATGGAGTAAGTATTTACAGGCAGACAGTCTCACCACAAGTCGCTCAGCAAATGTTCAAGAGCTGCGCGTTCAAGGGTTAACAGACTGCTCTTTTTGCCAACTGCCTTTTGCCAACTTATTCAATTATATTTTCAGGGGTTCAAGAGTTCAAAGTTCAGAGGTTCAGTTGGCAGTTGGTAAAGAGAAAAGGGAGCTATCAACAGGGACTGGAAGCCCCAACCGGGAGAACACCCTGGTTTTATAATCATCACGTCAAGTCCTCTTTAGCTGAAATTGATTAAATTTGCCGCTCTAAACCAAATTTGTATGCTACGTTCACACACTTGCGGAGAACTTAACCTTTCCTTTACCGGACAAACCGTAACCCTTAGCGGCTGGGTTCAGCGTTCACGCGACCTTGGCGGGATGACATTCGTAGATCTTCGCGACCGTTATGGAATTACACAGCTTGTTTTCAATATGGAAACCAATGCACCTCTTTGTGAAGAGGCCCGCAGACTTGGACGTGAGTATGTAATTTCTGTAACCGGATCTGTGACAGAACGAAGCAACAAAAACCTGAAGATGCCTACAGGCGAAATTGAAATATTCGTTGAAAAGCTTGATATACTAAATGTCTCTAAAATTCCACCGTTTACCATTGAAGATAATACCGATGGGGGCGATGAACTCCGGATGAAATACCGGTACCTCGATCTTCGCCGGAATTCTGTACGCGACAATCTGATGCTCAGGCACCGTATGGGCATCGAAACCCGGAATTACATGAATGAAATCGGGTTTATCGAGGTTGAAACCCCCGTTCTGATTAAATCGACACCCGAAGGTGCACGTGACTTTGTCGTTCCGTCGCGCATGAACGAAGGCCAGTTCTACGCACTGCCACAGTCGCCGCAAACTTTTAAGCAATTGCTGATGGTTGCCGGACTCGATAAGTATTTTCAGATCGTTAAATGCTTCCGCGACGAAGACCTGCGTGCCGACCGTCAGCCCGAATTTACCCAGATTGACTGTGAAATGTCGTTTGTTACGCAGGAAGATATCCTTTCCACTTTCGAAGGCCTGACAAAGCACCTTTTTACGAAAGTGAAAGAAGTGGAGATTGCCGTTCTGCCCCGCATGACTTTTGCAGATGCCATGAAAAATTACGGCAACGATAAGCCCGATATCCGTTTCGGGATGACCTTTGTAGAAATTACCGATTTGGTGAAAGGTCATGATTTTAAGGTGTTTGATGATGCCGAACTCGTTGTTGGAATAAATGCTTCCGGTTGCGCATCCTACACAAGAAAACAACTGGACGCACTCACCGATTTTATTAAGCGTCCGCAGGTCGGCGCCACCGGGATGATTTATCTGCGATATAATGAAGATGGCAGTTTGAAATCGTCGGTTGACAAATTTTACAGCGAAGAGGATCTGAAGAAATGGGCGGCTGCTTTTGATGCCAAACCCGGCGATCTGATGCTGATACTGGCCGGAAATGTAAATAAAACCCGCAAAGCACTTTCGGAGCTTCGGCTCGAAATGGGCAATCAGCTTGGCTTTCGCAAAACTGATGTGTTTGCCCCACTTTGGGTGGTTGACTTCCCCTTACTTGAGTGGGACGAGGATACCCAACGCTACTATGCCATGCACCATCCGTTTACCTCCCCCAAGCCCGAAGATATTTCGCTGCTCGATACCGATCCCGGCAAGGTGCGCGCCAATGCTTACGACCTGGTAATCAATGGCGTGGAAATCGGTGGCGGCTCTATCCGAATCCACAACAAGGATCTTCAGAAAAAAATGTTTACCATTCTTGGTTTTACCGACGAGGATGCCCAGGCTCAATTTGGCTTTTTGATGAATGCCTTTGAGTACGGCGCTCCACCCCATGGTGGCATTGCCTTTGGCTTCGACCGCATGTGCTCGCTCTTTGGTGGTTCAGATAGTATCCGCGACTACATTGCTTTCCCGAAAAATAATTCTGGTCGCGATGTAATGATTGACTCTCCTTCGCCTATCAAGCAGGAACAATTGGATGAACTTCATCTGAAGGTGAATTTGTCCGGAAAGAAAGCAGAATAAGTCAAACCAGACCCCACGCAATCCCGATAGCTATTGAAATTGCGTGGAATTTGAATAAACCTTCAATAAAAGAAATTTCAAAGCGATGAAACCTGTAAAATCCTTACTTCCCGCCTCACGCTGGCTGCTGCGGATCAGCATGTTGGCCTACCTGTTGCTTGAACATGGCAAAACGCTACTTGCGCTTCAATATGAAACCCAGCCTTTTTACATCGCGCTGGCTTTTGTTTTATTTGGTATCCTGCTTTTTGCCGGCGGGTTTACTTCAAAACCATCATTAACCGTGGTTTCCGCTCTTCTGCTTTCGTTACTTTTTATCTATTATCTCTACCTGGGTTTTGTGCCAAAAGTTACACTACCCCAAGTACTCAACCTCCTGCTACTGTCAGTGTGCCTGAATTTTATGTCGTCGGGGAATAAATAAAAATCTGCGATTAATTCAGCGTTGGCCGGATAAAAAGTTCAACACCTTCCGGCAAAGGCAAGGCAAGTTCATTTTGTTGCATACGCATCCTGTCGGGAAACAAAATTCCCTGAAGGTGATCGTATTCATGCTGGAAAATAACCGCAGAAAAGTCTTCCAGCATTTCGGTATGCCAGCCACCATCAAATAATTGATATGTAACCATAATAGCATAGTTACGCATCAGTTTGCCACGTTCTTCAGGCACCGAAAGACAACCTTCGCCACCTTTACGGCTTAAGATAGAGGCTTTTAAAATTTGGGGGTTGATGTAAAGCTCAAAAGGCGAACCCGACTTATCAAAACGTTGAATCCATATAGCATTCCGGTTAATTCCAACCTGGGGCGCTGCAATGCCTACCCCCGGATTGGCGGTGTCGCGCATGGAAAGATACATTCTCCGCGATAAAAGCGGAAGCAAAGGATCGTTTGGATCAATATCCTGGCTTACGGCACCCAGCACCTCCATGTCCAGGGCATTGGTATATACCAGCACTTTTAGCAGGGCAGTCGTGTCACCTGAAAGTATTCTGTGTTTCTCAGGTCCGGAAAAATTTTGAGCCGATAAATGGTTGATTATCATCAAAACGGATAAGATAAACGGAACGGTTTTTCTCATAAAGCTATTTTTTGTAAAATTAACTGTAAAACGCATTAATGTCCGACAAAAATTCTCATTTAAGAATACGATTCTTCACTACACTTCGTTCCGTTCTGAATGACAGGCAATTGTCTCTTATTCCAGGGAGGTTCGGGGGGTGTAGAAAGCTCCGCATTCTACACCCCCCGAATCTCCCCTCCAAACCGCAACAAACTGTCATTGTGGGCGTAGCGAAGAATCTCTTAGTTTTGTTCGGACAATAATGATCTAAATACATTCCTCCCGTTTTCCATTAACCTGCTCAAATTGCCCCAAAAAGCTATCATTTGGTTACTAACCGGTAACCAAGTGGTTTCACGTTTCATACAACTTTATAATGTTCATTATCAGATAATTAGAAGAATAAATTATCCAATATTTACCAAAATAAACATTTTTTAAGGTTAATCAGGATGCTCTTAATCGCATTTTCTTTATTTTGGTGGGTCCGAATCCTGGATGGTCTCGGCCCGGTTCGACGATGGTACGACTGTACTCACCAACCACTGCTCAACCACAGTTATTAGTGGTTGTGCGAAACGGAAATCACCACACACTGAAATATATTCGAAGCACTCAGGTTACGTCATTAGGAAAGAGGAAATACATAATTCATAAATTAATTTTTCAATGTAGTTTTCACAAAATGTTCATATTTTCATTAAATTTGCAATAATCTTAATTTTTTGAATTGCCCGGCAATTTATGGTTTCAAAAACAATAGAAGCATGAAAGCCTCCGAATTAAATATTAATCTTCCACTTAGTTTTAATCAGGTAATTGAGCTTGTAAGGCAAATGCCTTATTTGGAGAAACTACGTTTAGTAGAGATGCTTAAAAAAGAAACGCGACAAATGCCTGATACAGATAAAGTCGTGACTCATTTAGCAAGCGAAAAAATATTGGCTAATGACTGGCTATTGCCTGAAGAGGATGAAGCATGGAAAGACTTATAAAAGGTGACATCGTTGTAGTGCCTTTCCCTTTTTCAAACCTATCGGCTTCAAAAAGAAGACCAGCGATGGTTCTTGCCAATCTGGAAGGAAATGATGTTATTTTGTGTCAGATAACAAGTCAATTAATTCGGGATATACATGCTATTATTCTAACAGATTCGGATTTTATAACAGGTTCTTTGCATAAAACCAGCAATATCAGGCCAAATAGAATATTTAATGCTGATAAAAACATCATAATCAAAAAAACCGGAACAGTTAGCCCGGAAAAATTAGCACTTGTTGTTGAGAAATTATGTGAAATTATTCAATGAATGTTAATTAAATAGATGTTTCAACCCCTGCATCAATAGTAATATTGAATAATTTACCCCTTTCTCATTTTCAAACCCAAAAGCCAGATGCCACAAAATTCTGTCCCATCGTGTCGGCTGTTCTAATTCTCCCGTCCATTTCCCTCCATAATCGTACTTTTGCAGCTCAAACTTTTTGAGCATGACAAGAAATAAAAACACAGCAGCCGTCAACTTTCGCTATTTCGATGTGATTATGGCGTTGTTTGTGGCGGTTTTACTTATATCGAATTTAGCCTCCACCAAAATCGTTTCGTTGTGGATGTTCACCTTTGATGGGGGCACCATTCTTTTCCCGCTCAGCTATATTTTCGGGGATGTGCTTACCGAAGTGTATGGTTATCAGCGTTCGCGCAAAGTTATCTGGACCGGTTTCGGGGCAGCCCTGCTGATGTCGCTGGTATTGTGGGTCGTTCAGGAAATACCGCCGGCTGCCGACTGGCACAATCAGCAAGCATACGAAACGCTGCTTGGCTTTGTGCCGCGTATTGTGCTGGCAAGCCTGGTGGCTTATTTCGGTGGCGCTTTCTCCAATGCCTTTATCATGTCGAAGCTCAAAATCAAAACCAGGGGTAAATTCCTGTGGGTGAGGACCATTGGCTCCACGCTTGTAGGCGAAGGCATTGACACGGCTATCTTTTGCATGGTGGCTTTTTACGGAATGTTGCCCAACGAACTGCTGATTTCCATCATCATTTCCAATTACATCTTCAAATCGGGCGTTGAAATACTATTTACTCCAATAACTTACGCCATCATCGGTTTCCTGAAAAAACACGAGCAGGTGGATGTTTACGATACCGGCATCAGCTACAATCCATTCAGGTATTTTGTGAAGGAATAGTCACCATCTCTCAATCTCAAGATCATACTGTTGCAATAAGCCGGCAATTCCATTCAGCGAAAAGCGGGCTTTTTTGATGCGGTTGGCTTCGGGATGTATGGAATAATTGTAGGCGGTTCTGAAGTCGGCTTTCAGCAGAATGGTATTTTCAAAGGTTGCCCCTGCAAGGTCGCAGTTGTCGAAGGTGGAATTGCTCAGATCGCATTCGGTAAAATCCACTTCATGAAGTTTACAGTTGCTGAAGTTTATATTCTTTAGCCTGGTCTGATAGAAAGAGGAATGGCTAAGGTTGCAGTTGTCGAACCACAGCGACATGCCAATCGGGTTGCAATTTTTAAAATGCAACCCCAGCATTTTGCAATCCTTAAAACGAGCATTGCGCAGTGCGGTGTTGCTCAGGGTTACCAGACTGATATTGCAACCAGTAAACTCGCAATCCACAAACTTACTGCCGCTCAGGATGACATTGGAAAAATCGCAGCCGAGGAATTTACATGCCTCGTATTCGCTCTGGGTAAAAGGGGTTTGTGTAAAATTAATCTTGTCGAAGACCCTTTCGGAAAAATACCCTTGTTCCATTATTTTGCCAATTTTATATTCCCTGTTATCACACCTGTCGTACCCCAATGGTTAAAACTCTCCCCTTCGTCTTTACCCTGATCAATCACCACTTCCAGCAAATGCCTGCCGGACTTAAGGTTTTTGAGGGGAATAATGTCTGGCGGCGTCAATGTGCCCGGACACCAGTTTGACCGGCTTAAATCACTGGATGACAATCCATTGCCAAAGTTTCCCGAAGCCGGATTTGAAAAACGGTAAGTCGCGCAATCCGTACGCCATGGAATGGTGTTGAAAATGGCCTTACCATCCATAAAAATCTGGTCAAGTTTCGGATTGAACTCATCTCCCCCGCCCCAGCCGCCATGGCCGGTGCTGGTGTACAAAAGCTGAAGATCACTCACACCCTCAGGCAATTGAAACGCCACGCTCAGGGTATCGTTGTTGAAAAACCGGCCATAGTTCTGCCCCGACATTTCGAGTGTGTTTATGGTCGAAAACAAGGGTAGCATGTATCGTTGGCTGGTGTCCGCCCCTTCATCGTAAGGATAAAAATCGAACTCCATGCTTACGATGTGGCCGCCCTTATCATAATTCCCGATAAAAACACCAACCCAAATATCTTCTGGTTCCGAAGGAATTAGCGACGTAACTTCCTGTTTATATACCACATCCACAGCCCATGGATAATTATTGATTTGCCGTTTGTCGTTAAAGTATCCGGCCCCGAAAGAGGTAAAAAACCGCATCAGTTCAACCGGTGGCTGATAATTATCTTCCTTCCGGATACCCTGATATTTATTCCCCGAATGGTCAGTAAATACCGGGAGCTGATCTAATCCTTTCAGATAGGCATCCAACACGGAAATTCCTTCACTTTCCGGAATCATAAACACCGAGCCTGTGCGGTCGTAAGCATCACCATTCGAACGACAGTTGAGCTTTGCAAAAATATTTCCACTACTGCACATTTCCGGCGTAAGCCGAATCTTTTTCAGGAGAACAGAACCCATCGAAAAATGATAAGTCCGGTTAAGCTGTAGTTCACCATCCCTAGCCGTATCAATGGATGGATCAAAGTTCACCACCTCTTCCGTGAAAACGGGCAGACGGGTAAACCGTGAATTTATTTTCAACTCTTCAAACTCTGCATCGGTGACCAACTTAGCTTTCGCGGTATTATTTTCAGGAAGTATAAAATCGTTTAATTCTTCAATTGAAGTAGCCACTGTCTCCCTATTCCCATTAATCACAATTTTTAATACCAAGGCATCAACTTCGGGAATAAAATTGGGATAAGGCGAGCCTTTGGCTGGTGTTTCGGTGGTGTACCAGACTTCGACTTTGTTCGAAAAATAGTTATATGATGCGTATTTGCATGTATATCCAAGAATTTTATCTGTTTCGGTTCCCAAAACCGGCATAGGTAATTCCCCGGAAGGTGTATTATTTTTATACAATTCACCTTCAAATTGAAGGATACTGACAATAGCATTTCCCCTGTAATCAATGAATTGCTGAATTTTATCTTCAGGTTTCGACAAATAAACAAGCTTATCATGATAAATCAGGCTTAGCCCGGATTCACTTTTGGTGCCGTTTTCAAACCGGTCATATTTTACCTTCCAGATGGGTTGGGGCTGAGCAGAAGCCAAAAATGAGAAAAGTATTAAAAGACCACAAATAAATGTTGATGGGCTAAACCTGGAGCTAAGTATGTACATTGAAAAATATGATCTGATTCCTGGCAAATCTATGAAATTCCGGACTGTCCTGATCTTAATCTTTTGTCTGATTTTCAAAATTGCCTTATCTTTGCTCAAAACCACAATTATGGGAATGATTTCAATTGAGGGTATGGAGTTTTTTGCCTATCACGGCCATTTTAAGGAAGAGCAGTTAATTGGAACCCGCTTTATCGTTGACCTTTTTATTCAGGTGGATACCAACCTGGCGGAGAAAAGCGACAAGCTTCACGACACAGTAAACTACCTTTCGGTTTACGAAACCGTGAAAAACGAAATGGCACAACAATCCCACCTGCTGGAGCATGTGGCCAACCGCATACTGCTGGCTGTGCATGAAAAATATCCCGAAGTCACCGATGCCGAAGTGAAGATTTCAAAATTGAACCCGCCCCTGGGAGGCAAAATTGACCGGGTTTGTGTAACCCTTTCAAGCGAAGATATCTATGAGTGAAACTTCGGATTTCGGATTTTTCGATTCCGACTTCGGTCCCTGAGCTCTCGGTTGGTGAGCTCTTGTCGAACCATGTCGAAGGGCTGACCTACCCAGTCTCCAATTTTCTCCCTATCTCCTCTTCTTCTTCAGTTGGCAAAAAGCAGTTGGCAAATTCCCCTTCTCTCTCAGTCTCTCAGTCTCCCAGTCCCTTAGTCTCTCAGTCCCTCAGTCCCTCAGTCTCTTTGTCTCTCAGTCCCTCAGTCTCTTTGTCTCTCAGTCCCTCAGTCTCTTTGTCTCTCAGTCCCTCAGTCTCTTTGTCTC
>JBBQBC010000007.1:0-43990 GCA_038317155.1 Bacteroidales bacterium | reverse complement strand
AGTCGAAGGACCATCATTCCACCATTCCACCATTCCATCATGGTTCCTGAGCGAAGTCGAAGGACCATCATTCCCATATTCCAACATTCCATCATGGTTCCTGAGAGTAGAAGAACCATCATTCCAACATTCCATCATGGTTCCTGAGCGAAGTCGAAGGACCATCATTCCCATATTCCAACGTTCCATCATGGTTCCTGAGCGAAGTCGAAGGACCATCATACCATCAACCCTAAGTTCGATTCTAATTTTGGAGCGTAGCTTTATAACTACTCTCATTCCCGCAATCATCCGCCACTATAAGCAGGAATTCATTGACCCCTTTAACCAGCCGGTCATCCCTTTTATACTCAAGCAGCCGGTTCTTTGCATCATAATCCATCAAAATCCATTTACCGTTAAGGGTTGCATTGTAGCTCTTAATCCCTGATAAATTATCGGATATTGCAATCCTTATTGTTTGCTGATCTGCAATTGACTTGCCGTTGCTGATATTCAGCGGTTTAATGAAAGGAGCTGTGGAATCTGCCATAACAGCATATTGCCCGAATTCGCGTATGCGTGCTTTCAGGTTCCCATTTTCAAATTTACCTCCGGCTGAAGAAGGTGATTTGCCCGGCCTGAGTTTGGCAAGTATGAGCTTATTGCTAAGACTCCGGTAGGCTGAATCAACATTGATGATCAAATCTATGTAATCATGCAATGGTGTTTCCGAATTATGAATCTGGTAAACTTTAGAACAGGTGTTAGGCTGGGCGTTTGATACTGAATAAGTGAATTTCAGATCATCATACAGGCAGTCTCCGGGTACAACAATTTTAAACCCCTTCTCTGAAAAAGTATTGGTTTTCAGATAGCTAAAAATGGGGCTATGATTGATTTCTTCCTTTTTACTGCTGACTGATTTCTCTCCTTTAACAGCAAAACGCAAAACGGATTCATTATTACTGGCGTCGCTTATTATCAGTTTCACCTGATAGACCGAATCCGGTATTGGAGTGAAAATTCCCCGGTTAGCGAAATTATTGTACATACTTAGCTTATTATTTGGTGCGATTCTGGTCGTAATATATCGCTCCCCTTTCCTTATATAATTCCCATAATCAATTAGACTATTAATGTATCTTGTTTCACTGAAGCTAAATTTTTCAGCCTGCCAATTAAACGTGAGAACGGAATCGATATAAACAGCGAACCGGTATATTCCATTTTTATTATCGCTGCCGTTAAGCACATCGTAAGTCTTAATACCCAACGAGAAGCTACCCACGACATTAATCACATTCTTGTCTTTAAGTTTGTAGTCAGGTCCCCAGCCAGTGAGTTCAGGAACCAGAAGACCTGATTTACCATTGACTTTGGAAGTGGAACCTTCGGGCACTATTCTGACGGATGTTATGACCGGACGGATGAAATCCCTGATAAGAATGCCAAAAAGCTGTGGGTTAACAGCCATTTCAGTTTTGGTTTCCCTGATCTCAAAATGCAGGTGGGGCCCTTCTGAAGATCCGGAATTGCCCGAATAACAAATCACATCACCTTTCTTCACCTTCAGTAAATCCTTTTGAGGAAAGAGATCAACCTCAAATTTTTTGAGCTTGTATTGTTCAGCTATCAGCCAGGCTTCAATGGCCGGGCTCAGCTTTTGAAGATGACCATAAACGGTGGTGTAACCATTAGAATGATTTATATATAAGGCTTTTCCGAAGCCAAAAGGTGAAATTTTAATCCGTGAAACATAACCATCGGCGCAGGCATAAACGTTTTTACCCTCTTCACCTTGTGTACGGATATCAATTCCTGAATGAAAATGGTTGGCTCTTAGTTCTGCAAAAGTTCCGGACAAACTGATCGGAAAATCAACCGGTGACCTGAAGTAGTCTTTTGGGTAGCTGTCCTGGGCAAATACAGATAAACAATTGATTATAATGATAAAGATCGTAAGAAAACCTGCTTTTAACATATTGGAGTCGAAAAAATTGTTGATTTCAAAGGTAATCTATTCACGCTTTAAGTGGGAAACAAATGAATAATCTTAATGCTGCCCTGACCTGAAAGTTTTTATCAGCTATAACCTTTCCAAATTCATTCAGGGTTAAAACATTTGTTTTCGGAAATTGTTAATTATCGCTGTCAAATGAAATATAAATCCAAAATCAGTGTTACTTTTTATAAGATGATTGATCAACAATTGACTTGTCAGACTACGACGATTTCTTGATATACGATGATTTCTGAAGCCATCCTGATTAAACAACTCAGTATTTTGCTGATTAGTGCCATTAAATTAATGGTTGCTGCTCCCATTTCATACCTGTTCGGTTATTCTTATCTTCATACCTTGATTAATACAACGGCCGGAGGAGTTTTAGGTGTCCTTTTTTTCTATTTTCTCAGCCGTTCATTATTCAGGCTTTATCGAAATTATCTTCATCGTTTTTATACAATTACCAGCTTTTTTAAAGGGAAATCCGGCCAAATTCAACCGATTCGGTCCCAGAATCCGAAACCTAAGAAAAAGTTTAACAGAAGAAATCGCTTAATTGTAAGAATCAGGAGCAAATATGGTATGCCTGGTATTATCATTCTTACCCCGGTTCTATTATCAATCCCATTAGGGACTTTCCTGGCTATGAAATACTATTCCAGAAAACGCAATCTCATAGTTTGGCTTAGCCTATCTGTTATAATTTGGTCAGTATTACTGACCACCTTTGTTGAACTCTTCTGATCAGGAAAACATTCTTTTTACTCAAGCCGAATATGCACTCTCAATAGCAATGAAGGGCATGGGGCTCGGGGCACAGGGCACAGAGCAGCCACCGCCCCTTGTCATTTACTTAGAAGTATGACTTCCAACCATAGGAGCACTCCCTTATTCTCTTATTCTCTTCGTCTCATAGTCTCATAGTCTCTTCGTCTCATAGTCTCTTCGTCTCTTAGTCTCTTCGTCTCTTCGTCTCTTAGTCTCTTAGTCTCTTAGTCTCTTAGTCTCTTAGTCTCTTAGTCTCTTAGTCTCTTCGTCTCTTAGTCTCTTAGTCTCTTAGTCATTTTCTAGGATTTATGACTTTCTATTATCTTACAAAAAAAATAAAAAATTTTAACCACGCGTTACGAAAGGGGCAACTGGAATTATGAATCGCTCAATTTAGGTCGAAGTCTTTTTGGCGAGGAATCGCGCCTTTCCACCCGACATTCTTCCGGTGGGAAATACATCTAGGTAACGGTGAAAGAACTGATGCTGAGTCCGGCCGATATCATCGACCGTTACCGCAGGGCTTCTGAAATAGAGGGGATTATAGGGCTCTGATGATCAGTTTTATTGGTGAATGCCAGCATACGGCTAAAACAAAATAAAAGCAGGGACACAATAAACTGTGCCCCTGTCTGATTATTAATTCGATCTGAATAATTTACTTGGCAAAACTAATCGCCCTGGTTTCGCGGATAACCGTTATCTTAATTTGTCCCGGATAAGTCATTTCATCCTGGATTTTTTTCGAAAGATCAAATGAAATTTTGTTGGCTTCTTCGTCCGAAACTTTATCGGCACCTACAATAACCCTTAGTTCGCGACCTGCCTGAATGGCGTAGGTTTTCACAACGCCAGGGTAGGTGAGGGCCATTTCTTCAAGATGATTAAGTCGCTGAATATAAGCTTCCACAACCTCGCGGCGGGCACCTGGCCTTGCGCCTGATATGGCATCACACACCTGTA
The DNA here is from genome assembly GCA_038317155.1 of Bacteroidales bacterium. GTDB lineage: Bacteria > Bacteroidota > Bacteroidia > Bacteroidales > Lentimicrobiaceae > Lentimicrobium. The sequence continues at coordinate 40,272 of JBBQBC010000007.1, read as the reverse complement.
CAATCGGTGCAATAAGGCTTTCCATTTCAACTTCATCGTGGTGCGCACCAATGGCATTGCAGATGTCGGCTGGCTCTTTGTAGCGCTCGGCAATTTTCATCCCGAGGATTGCATGTGGCAATTCCGGCTCATTGTCGGGCACTTTACCAATATCGTGGAGCAGTCCGGCACGTTTGGCTTTCTTTGGACTGAGGCCTAGTTCAGCAGCCATGGTGGCGCAGAGATTCGCAACCTCTTTTGAGTGCTGAAGCAGGTTCTGGCCGTACGAAGAACGGTATTTCATTTTACCGATCATCCGGATAAGTTCTGGATGCAAGCCGTGAATGCCTAAATCGATGGTGGTACGTTTACCGGTTTCGATGATTTCCTGCTCAATTTGTTTTTTTACTTTAGCGACCACTTCTTCAATACGGGCGGGGTGAATGCGTCCGTCGGTCACGAGTTTATGCAGCGAAAGGCGGGCAATTTCGCGCCTTACCGGGTCGAAACCCGAAAGGATAATGGCTTCGGGAGAGTCGTCTATGATAATTTCAACGCCGGTAAGTGCTTCCAGCGTGCGGATATTCCGGCCTTCACGACCAATTATCCGACCCTTGATTTCTTCACTTTCGATGTTGAAAACCGAAACACTGTTTTCGATGGCATGCTCTGAAGCTGTGCGCTGAATGGTTTCGATGACAATTTTCCTGGCTTCGTTGTTGGCAGTTAACTTGGCTTCTTCAACTATATCCTTAACATGGATCATAGCCTCGGATTTAGCTTCATCTTTCAGGGTTTCAATCAGTAACGATTTGGCTTCGTCCCCCGACATGCCTGAAATGGTCTCAAGTTGCTCAACCTGTTGTTTTGTTGCTTTGTCAAGCTCTGCCTGTTTTTTATTCAGTAGCTCAAGTTGGGCCGTCAGGTTGTCTTTGATGATGGATGTTTCTTTTTGTTTGCGTTGCAGTTCTTCGAATTTTTGCGAGACAACTGCTTCTTTTTGTTTTAACCTGTTTTCGGTTTTTAATAATTCTTTGTTGTTTTCCTGTGACTGTGTGTCGTAATCGGCCTTTAACTGAAGATATTTCTCTTTGGCCTGCAGGATTTTATCCCTTTTTATCATTTCGCCTTTTTCTTCGGCGTCTTTCAGGATGTGTTCACTCTTTTTTTCAACGGCCTTTCTTAGTAGTGTGCTGGTTACCAGCCCTCCGACTACCAGCCCTGCCAGGGCTGCAACTAATATTAAAATTGTCTCCATTGTGAATTAATTAGTTTGAGATATAGTGAATGGAGGAAGAATTGGACAAAAAAAACCGCATTGACCCAGAGTTTTGGTAAACCCCAAAACTGCATAAATGAGACTGCCAGGAATTTCGAACTTCCAATGCCCTCCTGAGAGAGTCCCGGTCGAAACCGGGTAAGGCCTGTCCTACGTCCAAATCTGAGCTTTGTCCCAAAGTTGAAAATGTTGAGTTTACAAACTTGAATGAATCAATGCGGAATATTGTAAATGTTTTCAAAGAACTTATCGTGAACTCTTTCTTACTTCTCTAAAGAAGTTGCTAATAATCCGTTTATCTCCTCAAGCTTCAAAAGTAATCCTTTTTCCGAGAAATTTATCTGATTTCCCAGATCAATGGCATTAATTGAAAATTGAAGAGCAACCATCGCCAACAAATCCTGCTTGTCTTTATATTCAAAATGGCTTGCATAGCTTTTCATTTGTTCATCGATTGCTTTTGCTGCAGCTCTTACTGTTTCTTCTTCATTGCGATCAATTGTCAGTTTGTAAGTTCTGTCAGCAATAAGCACATTTATCGATAATTCATCCATCAGGTTAATTCACAGATTATTATTTATTCAAGAGCCCTATACAATGGTCAATTTCCCGCACAAGTTCATTAATCTTCAATTTGACGTCTGTCCTTTTTTCTTCCTTGTTTAGCGATTTCGCCAGTTTTAATGTTTTCTGTCTTTCCTGAAGCATCAGAACTTTTGATTCAAGTCCCCCTATTTCAGATTTAAGCGCAATGACTTCATTCTTTAATTTGCTGTTATCTTCCTTAAGTGTAACGTTTTGCAAAATCAGCTTACGTACTTTATATTCAATTCCTGCAACCAGTGTTTCAGCTTTTTCCATAAAACCCTTCTAAGGGAGCGGCAAATATAAATTAAAGTTTTCAACCTTCAAATAACCACGCAGTCTGAACTGAGTTATTTTTATTCAAATATAGTCAATTATTTCATCAATTTTATTTTTTTTATTTAATTTTAATGAAAATTTTATTGTGAAAGAAGAATTCCTTCATTACCTCTGGAAGTACCGATTGTTTACTTCCCCGCTTAAGACAACTTCCGGAGAGGAGATAGAGGTTCTGTCGCCAGGAATTCATAACCACAACGCAGGACCTGATTTCAGTGATGCCCGCCTGAGAATTGACGGAAACCTCTGGGCCGGGAATGTGGAGATTCACATCAACTCTTCCGATTGGTTTAAACACGGCCATCACCAGGATCCGGTTTACGACAGTGTTATTCTGCATGTTGTACTCAATCATGATCAATCCGGTTCCGGAAGCAATATGCCTGTATCGGAAATTAAAGATTGTATTGATTACCATGTTTATGAAACCTACCGGCAGTTTATGGTAAGCCGGAATTGGGTTCCATGCATCAATCAAATCGGATCAGTTGACAAAAGTGAGCTAAACCTCTGGTTGGAGAGGATGCTGATCGAACGATTGGAGCACAAATCAGAATACATTCAGGAATTTTTGGCGATTACTGAGAATGACTGGGAAGGTGTTTTTTATATGATGTTGGCCCGGAGTTTTGGCTTTAACCTGAATGCCCTGCCATTTGAAATGATGGCCCGGTCATTGCCTGCAAGGGTTCTGGCCAGACACAGGGATAATCCAATGCAGATTGAAGCATTGATTTTTGGTCAGGCCGGCTTACTCGACCAACACCTGACTGAGCCATGGCCACAACAGCTTTTTAGTGAGTACTGCTTTCTCAGAAAGAAATACAATCTGGTACCTGTTTCGCCAAATATCTGGCGGTTTATGCGGCTTCGGCCTGTTAATTTCCCGACAATCAGGCTTGCGCAGTTTGCCGCCTTACTGCATAGCCAGGAGAACCTCCTTTCAAAAGTACTTGAAAGCACTGATGTTAAAGAGCTTACCGGATTTTTTGATGTTACTGCTTCACAATATTGGGATTCACACTATCATTTTAACAAAGAATCAATTATTGGCCCGAAGAGGCTGGGAATTTCCTCTGCCGGACTGCTGGTAATTAATGCAGTACTTCCGTTTATATTTGTATATGGAAGGGCAACAGCCGATGATGAGTTGTGCAACCGGGCTTTAAATTTTTACCTTCAGGTCCCCGGCGAATCAAATAACATTACAAAGCAGTGGAAAACTGCAGGATTGACAACATCCAGTGCATTTTATTCACAAGCGCTTATTGGTTTAAAATCAGACTATTGCGATAAATTCAGATGTCTTGATTGCCGGATTGGTAACCTTTTGCTCAGAAGTTTGTAAACTCAGCTTTAAAATCAGGTTTTTTTAATAATATTGCAGTAAGTAGTATCAAGTCTGTCATTTTGGTCTGTGTTGCAATCTTAATGTTAGGAGATGCAATCATTTAGTGAGGTAATTTTACCATTTAATGATTTTCCATGAATTGATTTACTCATATTAGTTTAAAACAAATTCCGGATTTATGGCATCAAATACTGAAGCGTGGGGATCAAGGGTTGGCCTGGTTTTAGCAATGGCAGGTAATGCGGTGGGTTTTGGAAATTTTCTGAGATTTCCGGTACAGGCTGTACAGAACGGGGGAGGTGCTTTTATTATACCTTACCTGGTTTCCTTTCTGGTTATGGGGATTCCTCTTTTGTTTATCGAGTGGTCCTCAGGGCGTTTTGGTGGAAAATTTGGTCATCATTCCACCCCGTTTATTCTGCAATCGATGGATAAACGATGGATATGGAAATACGTTGGTGTTTTCGGTATTTTCTCCAACATTGCCATAGCAGCGTATTATTGCTATATTGAAAGCTGGACTATGTCTTACATTATTCATTCTGTGGTTGGCTCATTCGATGGATTGAGTCAAACAGCGGTTGCGGCTTTTTTCACTGATTATTTGGATCTTTCAACTTCAACAACGGGTATCCCTTATGAAGCATTGGTGTTTTTTGTTCTTTGCATTGCTTTAAATACCTGGATATTAAGCCGGGGTATTAGCGGTGGTATTGAAAAGGTTGCCAAAATTGGCGTTCCCTTGCTGATTGTTTTCGGTATTTTCCTTGCAGTTAAAGGAATTACATTAAAAGCCGGCCAACATGGAGCTCTCTATGATGGAACAGTTGGACTCAATTTCTTATGGACCCCGGATTTCACTTCACTGGCAAACCCAAAAGTCTGGTTAGCCGCTGCAGGTCAGATTTTCTTTACGCTTAGTGTTGGTATGGGATCGATTCAATGCTACGCTTCTTACCTTAAAAAGAGTGATGATATAGCACTCAACGCCATGTCTGCCGGTTGGATGAACGAATTTGTTGAAATTGTGCTTGGGAGTGCTGTGATTATTCCCATTGCGATTGGTTATCTGGGAATCGACCGGGTTGTTGAACTGACCAACATCGGTGGCCTTGGACTCGGTTTTCGCACCATGCCATTTCTCTTTGAACAATGGGGCCCAATTTTATCAGCCGTAGCGGGTGCTGCATTTTTCGGGCTTCTTTTCTTTGCAGGAATTACATCATCTCTTGCAATGGGCACGCCCGGCATGGGCTTCATGATGGATGAATACAACTGGTCGCGACGAAAATCGGCTATTTCTTTTGGAATAGTTGTTTTGATACTGGGGTTACCAACCATTTTTTTCTTTTCTGAAGGCGTTTTCGATGAATACGACTATTGGGCAGGTACAATTTCACTGGTCGTATTTGCCCTGCTTGAGTCAATTTTATTCTCATGGATTTTTGGATTGAAAAAGGGCTGGAGAGAGATTACCAGTGGCGCTGATATTAAGGTGCCTTTGATTTACAGATTTATTATCAAATATATAACCCCTGTTGCCCTTATTCTGGTTTTCACAGGCGCATTTATAAGACCGGCAGGTGATGATTGGAAGAGCTTAAATCTAAGGGGATGGAAACTTCATGATGAAAGTATCCTTGGTCAGTTAAAACATAAGGGAGCCGGCCCGAATATGCAATGGTTTTCGCGTTCATTTTATGCCGAAGCACCTGGCATTGTTGATTCTATTTATACGGCCAGCAATAATAAATTCTATTTCAGGACCTCTGCAGTTGATAAAACCGGGGTTAAAAACAGTAAAGTTTACAGATACATTCCTTCAAAGCACCAATTGCTTGTAGAGAAGGGCAATCTGGTTGTTACCGGACAAGTTGTTTATGCCGGACCTGTTATAAACCGTATTTTTTACCTGGATATGGCCAGATTGTTGCTGCTGACAGTGTTCCTGCTGATTTCGCTCCTGGTATATATGGCGTGGCGTAAACGAACTAAAGAAAGGAGGATATAAAATGAATACCTATGCATTAATTATGATGGTTTCAGTTGAATTGGTTGTAACTTTCCTGACAGCCTGGTTTTTTTATAAAGTGTTGACAATAAAGCCAAAACCGGAACCCGATTCTTATTCAGGAAATGATAATGAGAAAAGATAGCATTCACTATTTCCATTGATTTTAAAACGATTAATGTTTAATTAGTCAGGTTCATTGCCTTGAAAAACCAATTTCTGGACTATCTTACCTATGGGAAATCTGAGAGGGTAGCAATAGTTGCTGTTATCCTGCTCATTGTTTTTTTATTGCTGTTACCTTCATTCTACTTCCGTTTTCGTAAACCAGTGCAGGTTTATGACTCATCTTTTGATCAGGAAATAGCTGATTTTTTAAAAAAGGAAGAATCTTATGCAACTGCCGGTCAAACTGGATTTGATTTCACGGATCCTGAAAAGGAAATAGTTAAACATAAAATGACGCCATTCCAATTTGATCCGAACAACCTTGATAAAGAAGGGTGGAAAAAACTTGGTTTCACTGAGAAACAGGCCATAGGAATAATTAAATACAGGGATAAGGGCGGGAAATTCCGCAAAAAAGAGGATCTTAAGAAATTGTATGTTGTCAATGAAGAAGTTTATAAAATGTTGGAACCTTTTATCGTGTTGGATGAAAGGAGGCAAGCCGAGAGTCAAAAGACAGAAGCTGAGCATCAGCCATCCTATGCCGGCAATAACAAAACAGTTAAGTATCAGGTAGAACTGAACAGCGCCGATTCAACGGAACTTGTAAGAGTTTATGGTATTGGCCCGGCAACTGCCAGAAGGATACTCAGGTATCGTGAAAAGCTGGGAGGTTTTGCTTCTAATGAGCAGTTGAGAGACGTAACAGGAATTGACAGCGCCCGTTACGAGATGATAAAAGACGGTGTTTTTGCAGACGCGGAAGTCATCAGAAAAATTGACATTAACACAGCTTCTATCATTGCATTAAGACAACACCCTTACATCGATTACTATATTGCAAAAGCTATCGTTGACAGGCGCATCAGAAAAGGTGCATTTACTTCAGCAGATGAACTGAAGGAAATATCCCTGATCTATGATGCACTATATGTTAAGCTAAAGCCTTATATTTCAATAAATTAAATAGTAATAATGACTGGTTTACCAATAAATAATTTCATTGACCGGATTCACTCCTTGTTTAGGAATGGTCCTGCCTTTTCGTTATTTTTCCTGCTGTTTATATCGGTCTCTGCTGGATTTACACAGGTGTTGCCAGTTGTTGAGTCGATGGTTAAAGAAGCAGATGATTTTAAGAATAGTGATCCGAAGAAGGCTATACAAATTACTGAGTCTGCTCTTGAAATGGCCCGAAAGTCGAAACATAGTCCTTCACTTGCCAGAGTTCACAGGTATATTGGGGTTCTTTACTTTATGACAGGAGAGTTGGTAAAGGCACGTCATCACTTCGATTCTTCGTATGTTTTGTATTTAAAACTTGGTGATGAAAAGGGTATTGCTGCCTGCCAGAATAATATTGGTGTTATTTATCAGGAGGTAGGTGAATATAATAAAGCCATTGATTTTTTTAATAAGTCAGTAAGCTTAAAACTAAAGTTAGGGGATTCGGCCGGGGCAACCAGTGGTATGATTAACATTGGAACAATTTATAGCTATCAGGGTGTAAATCAAAAAGCTGTCAGTATTTTTAAGAATGTTATCAGAATGGCTTCAGAAACTCATGATACGACGAGGCTTATTGATGCATGCATCAACCTGGCATCGGTTTATAACAACAGGAAGGAATCAGATTCTGCTTTAAAGTATCTGCAAATTTCTTTAAAATTATCTGAAGCAATTAAAGATGAATATAGCACAGGATATTGTTTAAATAATATTGGTGTTGCATATCAGAATGCTTCTATGGACCAAAAAGCTTTTGAATTCTTTAATCAAGCCATGGTCTTACGCGATGATCTTGGCGATATTGCGGGAATGGCTACATCGCTGGACAATTTGGGTAAAATGTATTCCAGACAGGGTAATTTTAATAAGTCGATTGATTGTTTTTACCAGTCTTTGAAATATAGTCAGCAACTGGATGATAAAAGGTCTATTGCTATTAGTCTCAATTCGATGGGTGAGTTGCTGAATAAACAGGGAGATTTTTATGGTGCGGAGGCTTATCTTCGTAAAGGAATTGAAATTGCCCGCCAACTCGATTTAAAACAAGATCTTAGAATATTGTATTCCAATATGATACAAACATACGGAGCCTTAAAGCAATTCGATAGTGTGGAAGTCTATCTGCCTTTGTACAGCCAACTGCTTAATTTATCCATTGCGCCTTCAGAAGAATCAATCGTTAATTCCCAATATATGAGCGATAGCTACAGCAGCCGGTTTGGAATTATTTCTTTCTTTTATTGCGCTTTGATTATAGCATTTCTTTTATTGGCGAATCTGTTTAGAGATTCGTATCTCAGGAAGTTGAAATTTAAAAAAGACTTATAGATTCGAATGAAACCTATGTTTTGAAATCCGGTGTTTCCGTAGTTGTTACATTTGATGGGGGTTCTGTAATCTCCTGTTTCCATTCCTCCGACTCATCCTCACTATCATCATCCTCATCAGGCCAATCGTATTTTTTAAACTGTGGGCCGGATTCACGATAAGCGTATGCCAGAATTACGCCGGAAATAATTCCCATCAGATGAGATTCCCATGAAATGTTTTTCTCAGGGAAAAGATCAGGAAATACCCCCCAAACCATACTTCCGTAAAGAAAGCTCACTAGCAGACTAAAGGCCATTAACCGGGGTTCACGTCGTATAATTCCGCTTACGAAATGAAATGCAGCAAGGGCATATACCACCCCGCTCGCACCGATATGGTAGCTGTTGCCACGGGCAAATAACCAGACAAATAAGCCTGTCATAAGCCATGAATAGACAAAAATCTGAAGGGCGTCTGAACGATAATAATAGACAAGTGCAGATCCAAGCAGGAAAAGAGGCACCGAATTGGCAGCCAGATGTGCCACATAGGCATGGAGTATAGGCGAAAATAAGATACCTGGTAAACCTTTAATCTGTAATGGAAGCAAGCCAAGATGCGCCAGTGAGATTCCTGAAATAAGTTCAAATGCCTTTACAGCCCACAATACAGCGATAACGCACCCGAAAATGGCTACAGAAGTAATCAGTCTGCGTTTTTCATCCTGCATATAGAGTGGAATTCGGTTATGAATGCAGGCCGAAGGTACAAAAATCATTCCTTACTTAATAGTCAGGTCGTTTGTAAAGCATAAGCAATATTTATTCTTTTGGAGAAGATGGTTTCTTTATTGTAAAAACCCTGCTGATGTTAAAACCAAAATAAATATCACCTTTTGACCATTTTCCCATTGTTTCAGTAATGAATGCACGTTCGAACATTGGCTGGGCATTGGAGAAGTGCAACTGAAATACATGTCCGCCTGTTTCAATATCAACGCCTATTGAGAGTGGGTTTTCGAATTTTTTCGAAACACTACCTGGCAATACATTATAGTATTCTGCATTAACACTTAATCGCTGGGTAAGTTTATATCGCCCTCCTATTCCAATCGCGTATGTATCATTGTCATCCGTTGAAGCCGGAACCATATTCTTATGCACAAATGTTGGGGATATCTGAACTGAAAGCCTATCGTTGAATTTCCTGGCAATTAAAACCTGATTTGCATAAGACATCCGTGAAGAAAAGTAGTTTTTACGCTCTGTATTCTGCCACTTAAGCGAAAATATATCCAATGAGGAAAACAGTGTAAGCGTGACGGGCATATTGCGGGCTCCTTTGCTCTGACGTAAAACTTTGGCTTTCAGGAATCCGTCATATGATTTCTGGTACGAACTTCTGCCAATACCTATACTTAGAAAATGATTGAGCCCATATTCCAATCCCAGACGTATCGTAGCCTGATCGAGTCCAAAAAAATCATAAGCACCCGAATTTACCTTGCCAAAATTATGTGAAATCATAAAGAGCAGAACTCCGTTGGCCGGATTTTCAACTGAATGCCCGTTGACTATCCTGGTAGTTTTGAATGTTGCGTATGCATAGTCAGTTGTTTTTTCATCTTCACCAAAAACATTCATAAGATCTTGCCCTTTGGAAATAGATGGCATGCAAATCCCCAACATGATGATGAGCAGTCCGGTCAATGATATATCTTTCATTTGTTCTGTTTTTGTAAAGTTTAGTTTTCCGGCGCTCCCTGTTTGATCCATGCATCGATCTTTAACAACTCACAGGAAGGTAATTTGTTTCCGTTTTTTGGCATGTATGAAGCCCCGGATTCATGATTGATGGCTTTGCGGAAAGCACCTGAATTGACAACTGTTTTCAAACCATTATAGGTACTGATAATAACGTCCCCTGAAGGAGATGCCGGGTTATGACAGCTATTGCAATTGGAAGCCAGTATTGGTGCAACAACTGCTGAGTATGTTACTCCGGTGGTATCGCATTTTCCACCTGGCAATTCCGGATAAAGGAATTCTTCATTGTCATAATAACAAGAAGTAACCGTTATGGTTATAATCGCAAAACCGAATATTCTTAAAAGTTTTTTTAAAAAATTGTTAGTCATTGGGCGCTCCATTGTTAATCCAGTTTAATATTTGGTTGATGTTACAGTCAGAAAGCATAATACCATCCTTTGGCATCTGGGAATATCCTGAAAGATGAGCTACCGATCCATACAGACTGCCATTATCAGCGGCGGTTTTAATGGTTGGGTAATCCTCAAGTCTGATTCCACCGGTTGGCTGGTTTCCACTATGACACCCCTTGCAGTTTGTTGATATCAGAGGGTAAATGTTGGCTGAAAATTTAAATTCATCGGGATTGCAGGCTGCAGAGCAATAATTATTTTTTGCTCCCTGATCAATCCAATGAGCTATAATGGCCTTCTGCTCTGAAGAAAATGGAGTGTTGGGCGATGGTGGCATCCTTGATTCGCCTGATTTGGAAAGTACTTTATAAAGCTTACTTCCACCCGAATTTCCCGACCTTACATCACCGGTTATTTTAATGCGGTAATATTCGGTAAGGATAACGCCATGCTGAGCTGTCCCTGCATCATGACATCCTGACAGAGCGCAGGATGATTTTATGAGTGGAAGTACGCTATTGACAAAATAGACTGAATCAGGATCGCAATAGTCCGATGGTGGAGGAAGGTCAGGATTTAAAGGAAAATTCGAGAAATCGGTCTCGTGTTTGCATTGCATCGAAATAACAGCAATAAGGATGAGTGTTGTTATAAAAAGAATTTTCTTCATTGTTTCATCGGTTTTAAATGTTGCTGTAATTGCGGATAGAAGAAGATTCTTTAACTCCGTTTTGCAGCGCAAATGTACTATTTAAAAATTTGTTTTTAATTAAAGTGTCAGGTTGCTGGAAATGCTTATTTTATTGAAGACCTCATTGTTGAAAGCCCCGTAGATTATCCATTTACGGGTTTATGTCTACAGGAGAATAACACAAGAGAAATAAATGTAGCAACAAACAGTGAAAGAAGTAAATAAGATTTGAAATGATTAGCCATATTCTTAACCCGAATAATTCACAAATTCTCAACCTAATAGTGTAAACCCCGAAGGGCTCAGCAGAGCTAATTATTCTGATGACAAAGAAAAACTAATATTTTGGTGTACTTCATTTCCAAAATTTAATTTTTCTAAGTCGGGATTAACCTGAATTATTCCAGTGCATTAAATCAGTTTATGAATATTGCAGGTTAAAATAGCAAATGGGTAAATTTTGAGAACACTGGTTAATCATATAAATTATTGTTTATTATCAAAGATTGCAAACCAAAACGGAATATTAATTGTTCTTACTAAACAGTGATTTATCCTTAACTTTGTAGTGTTAAACTACCAGATCTGTTTTTAATTAATTTTCTATGCAAGCTTTAAAAAGATTCAATTCGTTTGTCCTGGTTATCGGGCTATTTTTATTTTTAAATATTATAGCTCAAAGTGCTTATTCTCAGCAGCGTTCCGATCCAAAAGCTACTGTTCAAAAGTTCGCTGCCCTTTTACAGATGATTAACTATTATTATGTTGATTCAACCAATCAGGAAAAATTGACAGAGGGTGCTATAGTTGCAATGCTTAAAGAATTAGATCCCCATTCTGTTTACATTTCAAAAGACGAATTGCAAAAAGCAAATGAGCCTTTGCAGGGAAATTTTGATGGGGTAGGCATACAGTTTCAGATTTTCCACGATACCATTCTGGTTGTAGCAGCAGTGCCCGGCGGGCCTTCGGACAAACTTGGGATTTTGGCAGGCGACAAGATAATTACAATAAATGGTGAGGATGCTTTCGGATCAAAAGTAACAAACAATTTTGTGATGGAGAAGCTCCGCGGGCCTAAAGGAACAAAGGTAAAAATAGAAATTTTCAGAAAAAGTAACAAGAAGCTGATAGAGTACAGCATTGTCAGGGACAAGATTCCATTGAATAGCATTGATGCAACTTATATGTTGTCTGATGACATAGGATACGTAAAACTTACCCGTTTTGCCAGAACTTCCATTCCTGAAATGAAAGAATCAATCACTAAGCTTAAACAGCAGGGAATGAAAAGCCTGATTCTTGACCTTCGGAATAATTCAGGTGGTTTTCTTGATGTGGCCATCGATCTTTCTGATGAATTTCTTCCAACGGATAAGCTCATTGTTTACACTCAGGGGCTTCGAAGTCCCCGTCAGGATTTTAAGTCAACTTCCCGCGGTGGATTTGAGAAAGGCAAGCTCATTGTTATGGTGAATGAGGGCAGTGCATCTGCCAGTGAGATTGTATCTGGTGCGGTTCAGGACTGGGACCGTGGTTTGTTAGTTGGCCGCAGGTCTTTCGGAAAAGGCCTTGTCCAGCGCCCATTCGAATTGCCCGACAGCTCTGTTGTCAGACTTACTACTGCAAGATACTATACCCCTTCAGGGCGATGCATCCAAAAATCCTATGAGGAAGGGGCGGACGATTATTACGACGACCTGACAAAAAGATTTAAACATGGCGAGTTTGTGTCGGCTGATAGTATTCATTTTCCGGATTCAATCAAATATTATACTCCTTCAAAAAGAGTCGTTTATGGTGGTGGAGGTATTATGCCCGATGTTTTTGTGCCACTTGATACAACCTTTACCTCTAAGTACTACACTGACATTCTTCGCAAAGGTCTAACGAATGATTTCGTTATCAGCTATATGGAGAAAAACAGGGATGAGCTTAAGGTGCTCTACCCTAACCTTGAAGTTTTCAAAAAGAATTTCGATGCTGATGGTGAACTTCTGAATAAGTTTACTGAGTTTGCTGCTACGAAAGAGGTTCCGGCAGATAAAGAAGGAATTGAGAAATCGGGTAGAGAAATAAAGTACCTGCTTAAAGGCCTGATTGCCCGAAATTTATTCGATGTAAGTGCCTATTTCGAAATAATTAACCCGATTGATCACGAACTAATGCGTGCTGTTGAAGTAATGAACGATGATAACCTCTTCAGAAAACTCAGCATTCTAAAGTAACCGGGGATCACGGATACGTTACTCAATTATCATTTAAGCAATCTGATTGAATTTTCTGTTCAGAAAAATGGTAGTAAGCTTTGTATTAACAAAACTTACTGCCTGGGCTATGGTGCTATATTACTGATCGATAAAAATTAAAAGACTATAACTTCTGCAGAAATCTGGTTAATGAAATTCTGCTTTTTCCCGGATGATAAAATGTAGTTGAATAAATAGGAGTTTATAAATCTTTGATTAAATTTGTTTTTCAAAAGCTGCTCACCGGCTCAATCAAACAAACAAGGTAATATTCACTATCCGGCAATATGACAAACATCGAAACGACATACATGGGTTTGAAATTATGCAGCCCTGTTATTATCGGAAGTTCAGGACTTACAAGTTCAATCGAAAACATCGTTGAATTTGAAAAAAGAGGAGCTGGTGCAATAGTTCTTAAATCCTTGTTCGAAGAGCAGATCAAATATGAAATTGCTCATACAGCTTCGCATCAAACCAGTGCAAATTATTACCCTGAGGCCCATGATTATATTGCCAATTACAGCCACAATCACAGAGTAGCCGAATATCTTACCCTGATACGAAATGCAAAAGAGGCAGTGAAAATCCCGATAATTGCCAGTATCAACTGTATAACTGCAGATGAATGGACAAGTTTTGCCCGTAAAATCGAAGAAGCTGGCGCAGATGCGCTTGAACTCAACATTTTTATTTTGCCAAGTGATCCTACAATGGGGGCAGAGCAAAATGAAAAGATTTATTTCAACATACTTGAAGAGGTAAAGAAGCAGATAAAGATACCTATAGCGCTTAAGATCAGTTATTATTTTTCAGGCCTGGCTAAAATGGCCCTGAAACTCTCCTGGGCCGGGGCCAATGGGGTTGTGCTTTTTAACAGATTTTACTCGCCCGACATCAACATCGACTCCATGCAGGTAATAGCTGCCAATGTGTTTAGCGGTCCCAAGGAGATAACCACCTCGCTTCGTTGGGTGGCCATGCTCAGCGACCGTTTGTATTGCAATGTATGTGCTTCAACAGGCATTCACGATAGCGAAGGGATGATCAAACAATTGCTGGCCGGTGCCAAAGCGGTACAGGTAGTTTCAACACTCTACAGAAATGGGTTCGGGCGCATCGATGAAATGAATGCTGGTCTGAAGGTATGGATGGAGAAACATAGCTACAAAAAGACGGATGAGTTTATTGGTAAAATGAGTTTTAAGAAGGCCGAAAACCCGGCTGCCTATGAGCGCGTTCAGTTTATGAAGCACTTTGCCGGCATCGAATAGTCTATTACAATTATTTTTAATCTCAATCAGCGGTATCTTATTATAGTGCTGATTTTGAATTGATTGCTGTTGCTGCCAGAAAAGCTGTAGATAGGGCGGCCTGAATATTATATCCGCCGGTATCCCCGTCAATATCCAGCACTTCCCCGGCAAAGTAGAGATTTTTGATTTGTTTCGACTCCATTGTTTTTGATGAAACTTCCTCAAGGGCAACCCCACCAGCCGTAGCCATGGCAGTTTTATAACCGGCAACTTTTTCTATAATGAACGGACATTCGCAAAACAGTTCAGCCAGTCTGAGACGAATTATCCTCGAAATCCCGGCAATCTGCCGGTCTGGTTCTGCCCCGGCCATATCGATGAGAAATCGGAGCAGGTTTTTTGGTATATTATTGGGTTTTAGCCATGACTGTAGTGTCTCTTTGCCATTTTTCTGAGAATCCACCATGAATTTCCGGGTAAAATCATCCGGACTAAAAGCAGTGAAGTTTATTTTAAGGATGTCACCATCAGCTATAAAACGGGAAAAATCAAGAATGCCCGGCCCCGAGAGTCCCTTTTGTGTGAATACAATATCTCCGCGGGTTTCACCGGATTTTTTTCCTCCATTGTATAAACTAATTGAAACAGCGCTTAATGAGATTCCCATAAGGTCAGACATCTGGTAATTGTGCACAATTACAGGACTTAAGGCAGGCTTTGGCTTAACAATGGAATGTCCCATCCTCTCAGCAAATTTGTATCCGTCCCCTGTTGATCCGGTAGCGGGGTACGAAAGCCCTCCGGTTGCGATAATCAGATGCTGACATTCAAATTGCTCCTTTGAAGTTTTGATGATGAACAAACTGCCGTTATTTTCAACAGCCAACACAGGAGCCCCTTGAAGAATTCTCACATTTCTCGTTTTACACGTATCGGTAAGTACTTTTAAAACATCAGATGCGTTGAGTGAGGCCGGGAACACCTTCCCGTTTTTATCTTCAAATGACTCCATCCCAGCCACCTTGAAGAATTGAATTGCATCAACATTGCTGAATGCCTGAAAAGCGGGTTTCAGAAACCGGTGATTTCTTCCGTAATGGATTAAGAATTCAAAAATGCTTCCGGCATGTGTATAATTGCATTGACCAGTGCCTGAAATCAATAGTTTCCATCCTAACCGCTCTCCTTTTTCTATCAGCATCACTTTGCTGTTTTTTAGGTTGGCAGCGGCAAATAATCCGGCAGGGCCTCCGCCAACTATTATGGTATCGTACTTATTCACAGGTAATCTCATGATAGCGCTAAATTAAGATGTTTATTCTACTAAATTTATCATTTAACCCTCAAATTTCGGGTATTTGAAAAAAAATACCGATTCAGATTTGCAACAAATAAAATCCGGTTCAGTCTTCAGTTAACCTTTACCAACACTGTTTCCAAATTATCCAGTGTGAGATTTGTCAGCCATTGGCGTAGATGTAATAAAATCATTTTTGATAAATCTGTTTTCGCATGGTTGATTATCAATTTAAGTTTTTATTTTTGCTCTAGACAAATCCTGTTATTAAATAATGAGTAAAGTTCTGATTGTTGATGATGATGTTACCTTCTGCCTGATGTTGGAAACCTTCCTGCAAAAGAAAGATTTTGAGGTTCAACAATCATTCTCATTTAGTGATGCTGTTAAAAAGATAAAATCTTTTAAGCCTGATATTATTCTTACCGATCTTCGACTTCCAGACCATGACGGAATTGATATACTGCATTTTACTCTCCGGGAAGCTCCTGGGGTGCCGGTGATTCTAATGACAGGATATGCCGATATCCGCACCGCTGTACAATCTATGAAACTCGGTGCTTTTGACTATGTAGCCAAGCCGGTTAATCCTGATGAAATTATACTCACAATTAACCGGGCCTTAACTACTCAGGCTCATCCGGACGGGAATGTTCCTTCGCCTGATAAAGATTCATTCTTTGTTGAAGGCATAAGCAGTTCAGCCCAAAAGATCAGCGAATATGTTAAATTGGTTGCACCAACCGGTATGTCAGTGCTTATTATGGGCGAAAGCGGAACAGGCAAAGAGTATGTTGCAAGAAAAATCCACCAGCAAAGCACCCGTTGCGATAAGCCGTTTGTTGCGATAGATTGTGGTGCATTGCCACGTGATTTGGCTGGTAGTGAATTTTTTGGACATATAAAGGGTTCTTTTACCGGTGCATTTGCCGACAAGCAGGGGCAGTTTGAAGCAGCCAATGGAGGCACTATCTTTCTCGATGAAATCGGCAACCTGGGATACGATATCCAGGTTCAGTTGTTGAGGGCAATACAGGAAAGAAAAATAAGACGGATTGGTTCAACAAGCGAAATACCAGTGGATGTAAGGATAATTACTGCAACCAATGAAGACCTTAAGAAGGCCGTTATAGCCGGCGATTTCAGGGAAGATCTCTTTCACAGAATCAACGAGTTTGCGATTCAGGTTTCGCCACTTCGCGACAGACCAGATGACCTCATTATTTTCACACGACATTTTCTGGAACATGCCAATAAGGAATTGAACAAAAACGTGAGTGGTTTTTCAGCAGAAGTTCTTGAAACATTTTCACGGTATTCGTGGCCGGGAAATTTCAGGGAACTTAAAAACATCATCAAAAGGTCAGTTTTATTATCTGATGGAAACATTGTTAAATCTGATACCCTTCCGGATGAGTTGATCTTTGAAGCATCGGGGAGGGAGCCGGTTGTTGTCCATGCAAATGAAACAGAAACCACTGATGATCTGAACCTGAAAGCCACTGCACACAGAAGTGAACGCGAACTTATCGTCAGCACCCTTGAGAAAGTCAGGTTTAATAAATCGAAAGCTGCCAGATTACTTAATGTTGACAGAAAGACACTTTATAATAAGATGAAGCAATATGGGATTCCACTTCAATAGTGATTGGATTGATTTCTCAGCGTCGTTTCAAGTTCTGCTGCACCTGATTTAAGTTCCTTTAGCATGCCGGCAATGGCATCATGGTCGAAATGGCTGTTATTTCTCAATGATTCGAGCTTCTGAAGTAAATCGGTTTCCTTTTTGGCACCCAGGTTACGCACATTTGGTAACATCCGGTGCGACAATAAGGCAAGTTGTTGATAATCTGTTGAGTCGAATGCTTTTTGCATATCTTCCATCGTAGTATGCAGATTTCCTGCCAACGAGACCAGTATCTTTACCAACGCTTCACGATCATTTCCTGAGAATTTGAGAAAAGGCTCAAGGTTAATTTCTCTTTCCGGATTATCTCCGGCGTTTACAGATCCGCTTTCATTCATAGTTTCAATTTTCAAAACTTTTCCAATAGCTGCGGCCAATTGGTAATGCCTGAAAGGTTTTACAAGGAAACTGACGATGCCTTTCTGGCTGTAAAGCTCGAGCTCTTCAGGAGTTGCATGAGCCGTCAGGCCTAAAATCGGGGGATGATCGTTTCCAGTTGTTCCGGCATAGTTGCCCATTCTTTCAGCAAGTTCAGGTCCGCTTAAATTCGGCATCTGAATATCTGTTACAACGAGATCATAACCAGCTTTTCTTGTTGAGAACAATTCCCATGCTTTCGCGCCATCTTCAGCAACATCAACTTCAGCTCCTGATGATCTCAATGATTCGGTCAATAAAATACGGGTTGTTTCATCATCTTCAGCCAAAAGAATCCTGAATCCGTTGAGATTGATGGTTGCATCCCTGTTTTCTCCGGATGGTTCAATCACCTTGCCATCGTATAAAGGCATTGGCAGGCTAACCGATACAGTGGTGCCTTTCAGAGGCGTACTTTCCAGTATAATCTCTCCGTTCATGAGTCCCACCAGTTTTTGACAAATGGCGAGACCAAGCCCCGATCCGCCGTATTTGCGTGTAATCCCCACATCGACCTGGATAAATTCGCCGAAAATCTCCTGCTGTTTTTCTACGGGAATGCCGATACCAGTATCTGAAACAATAAAACTGAGTTTCATTTTATCGCCTGAAGGAGCTATACAAGTAGTGAGGCTAACCTGCCCTGTTTCAGTGAATTTAATGCTGTTATTTAAAAGATTATAAACGATCTGCCGGATTCTGAGAGGGTCACCAAATAAAGCAAGATCCTGTTTCAGGTTTGTCGTGTAGTTCATCTCAAGTCCCTTTCGTTCAGCCTTAGGTTTCAGAGTCTCAAAGGCGTGCACAAAAAGTTCAGAAGGTAAAAAAGCAATGGTTTCAAGATTAAATTTGCCGCTTTCAATCCTCGAATAATCAAGCAGGTCATCAACAAGCCCGAGCAGGTGCTCTGAAGATGAGTTGATATATCTGAGGTAATTCTTTTGCTCTTTAGATAGCTTTGTGGTCGAGAGCCTTTCCGTAAATCCTATGATACTGGTTATTGGAGTCCTTATTTCATGACTCATATTGGCCAGGAAGAGCTCTTTAACTTTTAGTAGTTTTTCGGCTAAATGCCTTGCCGATTCGAGTTGCCGCCGGTAGAAATTGCTTCTTGCAAGGTCTTTCCAGATGAGGATAACAAATACTATCATGGTAATAAGGCCGACCGCCGCCAGCACTACAGCCGTGTACCAAAGCCGCCGGAAGACTTCACGGCCGTTGCCACTTTCTTCAATAGTTCTGTTAATTTCCTCTTTTTCAAATAAAATGAAAACGGTTCTGATTTCATCCATAATTACCTGATCGGTGCGCAACAGCAACAAGTCACGGTCAATGATTTTTTGCCTGTAGATTCGCTCTTGTTCACCCAACTGTTGTAACTGCGATTTTACCATTTCAATGGTAGTGTCGCCGGCAGTAGTAAGCGAATTCAGGGAATCTCTTAAAAGGCTGATCTGTGGCAATCCCTTTGTCAGGGTGTCCTTTTTAGGTCGTTTTCCTGTGAAATTATCCCATATTTTTTTGAAAAAATTCTGTTTTGTCTCATCATTCAACTCATCCTGTGCCAGTTGCCGGTCAGATTCGAGCTTTCCCAAAGGGCTTTTTTTCAAACCCAGGGAGTCTCTATTCCCCGAAGAAGGTTCATCTTGCTTTCTAAGATTCATAGCCAGCGTATCGTCCGCTTTTCTAATCCTGAAAAAGTTCTCCATCGTGCCTCTCTTGATCTTTAAAAGACTGTCAATTGAGAGCATTCTCCTGTATTGATCGGGCTGAAGCGAGCTAAAGTATTTGAGCGAATCGGCCAATTGCTGAATGCCTTTGTCGAGTTCTCTGTAATTGGCAAGATACCGTTTATCTCCTGAATTTATATAGGCACGCGCCTGACCATTTGCTTCGATCAGTTCAGATAACATATTGCTCACCAGCGTGAGTTTGATTACCGACTGTGATACACCTGAATCGGGTGGACTAAGCTGGGTGGCAAGTTGAATAACCGCCAGGATGGCAATAAGGGCAAGTACCAGTAAAAGGAAAAACCCCGAAAGTACTTTGCCCTTTACACCTCCGGATTGACCTTGTTTTTTCATCATCTGCAAAGGTATGTTCAAAAGGATTATAATCTGCAAAACCTGAAAATGCAGTTGAAGCAAATCGGGTATTCGCAAAATCGGTTTGTTCAGGTACTAAAAAGCCCTTGCTATATGACAGCAAAGGCTTTTTGATTTATCTTGAATTCCTGAAATAACCTACTTAAATTCAGTTATGTTAGACTTCAGTTGAGATGACCAGCATTTTCGATTTTTGCCAGAAAGCAGCAGCATCTTTAATTATTATTTCTTCGACTTTCTTGTCAGTTCCGATGAATTCATAAGAGCCTACAGGGTGAACCGACATAAGCGTTGCTTTTTTAACGCCCAATGGAATTGATTTCAGTGACCGCATATCAATCCTGGTAAAATTGGAAAGATCAACATCACCTGCGAGTTTTTGTGTGCGTCCAAGACCAAGAAAACCACCTTCTTTATTCAGTATCTTCTTTTCAATCAACTCCTTGCGGGGGCCAACAACAAAGTATGCAGTGTTTAGTTCGTTGGTTTTATTTACGACTGTTGTAACCAGCTCCTTGTTTCGGTTACTGATTTTTGAAATGGTATCATTCAAAGATGCTATCGAGAAGTTAAGGTTTGCTAAATCGTTTTTCAAACCTGAAATTATGGTATCCCTTTCAGCGAGTTGTTGATTGGTCGAGGCAATCATTTTTTCGAGTTCGGTAACTTTTAATTTCGATTGACTTAGCCTGCCATTCAAGGAAGAAATCATTTTTTTATTGTCTGCCATAAGTTCATTGATCGTTCTTATGTCTTCGTTAATCCGTTCACGGGTAGATTTACTTAATTCGTTACCCGATGCAGTTTCCTGGCTGATAATCTTTTCTTTGGTTTTTATTTCAGCAAGGTTCGCGTCAATCATATTGAGAGTTTCCAGAAAATTATTAATCAGCGAATCTTTTGAAGAGGCGTCTTGCACTAGTTTAGCCTGCTCAGTTTCAAGCTGAGCGATGCGGGCTGTTTGTTCTTTGTTTTCACAGGAAGCCAGCAGGAAAAGTAAAGGTAGTAATCCTAAAATCAAATTTTTCATAAATGGTGTTTTTTTGGTTGAATAAGCCTTTTCAAATTAGGAACCAATCTGGTAATAAAATGTAATTTGCTGTATAACAATAATATAATAATTTTTATGAAACCTGGTGTGTGTAATATTTGCCCCAAAACGGGCAATTTTGGGATTGGCGGAATGTTAAACTTTTTTTTTCAATCCCGATTTTAATAGGAATAATGACACACAATTTTGATTTGAATTAGGATAATTGTTAAAAAAAACAGTGAGTCAATTGATGGATTTTCTTTTCTTCAATAACCCACTCTCAACCATCTCTCTGGTTCTTGCCCGGCCGTGGGAGGGTAAAAATAAATTGCAACCTGTTTCTAAAAGTCTTTCCCAGCTTTCCAAAAGATCCGATACATGATCAGCAAATGGCGGAAAACAACTACCAGGATAGGTTCCGAAAAGCGTATCTCCGACCAGGGCTATTTCATTGTCAACAATCAGGCTTTGCGAACCCGCTGAGTGTCCGGGGGTGTGTATTATCCTTGCATTGATTCCGGAGGTCGAAAAGTCAAATTCATCATCAACTACTACATCTGCCTTACAAGATTTATAAACGACCATTTTTTGCAAATACCTTCCTAAATTACCTGCAAGCCATGAGGTTAAAAAGTTGATCCCTGCCGGGATTGGGCTATCACCCGTTAGTAGCATTCCAGCTTCATTTGCCTGAACGATAACCTTTGCGCCAAATTTATCCTGTATTAATTTTGCATTGGCCGCATGGTCGAAATGGGTATGCGTAAGTATCAGATAATCAATGGAACTTATGGAAAGCTGATCGAGTTTTTTCATTAACCATTTACCGATAAATGCCGGCCCGGTATCTACCAGAATGGTTAATTTGTTATTCGACACTATAAAAACATTACTGCGACCACCGGCTACCATTCTGATTTCTGTTCCGGTAGTGGTCTTTATTTGTTTCATTTGGTTTATGGTTTATTGGGGAATATCATTTACCAGGGTTATATGCAGAGTGGCAAATGAAAATCAATGAATAAACACCTTTTGGGTTATTGTTCCGTCTCTGGTATCAACTTTTATAAGATAAACAGCCACTGGTAAAGATGAAACATCAATCACCCCGGTGTTCTTGCCCCGAAGATCGGCTGATCTGATAACCCGGCCTGCAAGGTTAAACAGGTTTATTGATAGGATATTTTCGGCTTTAATTAAAAGTGTATTGCGATTTGTTTGTATTACTTTTATAAGTAGCAGTTCTTCATCAGCAAGTTGATGTATTGAGACCATGTTTCCTTCAATAGTCGTTCTTTGAAACCAGATGTTGAGTTTTCCGTTGCGGGTATCGCCCCATACAGCGCTGATGGTATCATTAACCAGTTCAACGCACATGAAATCGTTGCCATTTTCATAAAGGACATCATCAAACGAAACTGAAGTATCGGAAATTCTGAAGTTGGCTGAAAATGTGGTGGAATTCTTGAGTCTGACACTTCCATAGATTTCATAAGATGCCGCATATCCGGTATCAGGTGCATTCCGTCGGTCGCGCCAGGTTGCAACCAGGTCGCCATCGGTATCGAATGCAGCCCAGATTAAATCCTGCATTCTGCCGTTTCCCAAAGGATCATCGTTAATCCTTACTCCCTGCGACCAGGTTAAACCACTGTCAAAAGACTCCCGAAAATATACATCTGCGTCGCCATTCTCATTGCTCAGGTTGAAAAATGCCAGATGCCGGGGGTTCACCGGATTTGAGCGAAGGAGATAACCTTTTTTGGCAGAAGTATCGCTCACAGCAACCGATGAAGCTGAAGTATAAACTGTATGATAGGTGAAACCTGTTCCTGCCTCGGATGAACTTGCCAGGATGAATTTTGGGAGTAAGCCCTGTGATAGCACATAGCTTGGATAGGTGCAATAAAAAGTGCCATCCGAGGAGACAACCGGCGACGGCATTGGTTTTCTTACCAATGAGCCTGACAGCCATCCGGTTGTGTCTGCATACCGCCATTGTTCGAAAGATTCGCCATTGTTGACTGAACGGATAAAATAAGGATGATAAGGCGGCCCGCTTGCACCCTGCGCATTTATAGTGGTGACGTAAACATTGCCATCGTTTGCACCACCCGAACGGTCGATGCAAATCCAGGGGCGGTCGATTGGTAACTTACCAGGATCCGAATTTTGATCAATAACAGGCACGGGGTTGCCCCAGTTTAAGCCTCCATCGGTTGATTTCCTCACATAAACAGCTCCTGAAGTTAAGTTGGGATGGTGATCGATCAGGCAGAGAAATATGTTCCCGTTGCTGTCGAAAGCCATAGAGGGGTCGGCCGAAGTATAGCCTTCAGCAACATGCGGCGTGTTCTGAACGATGCTCCAGGTTTTACCACCATCGAAACTTGCCCTGGTTTTAATCATAATACGATTCAGAAACACATAACCCATCCAGGCAACAACCATGTGCTGAGGGTTTTGAGGATTTACTGCCAGATAGGGTTCTCCGTCAAAAACAATTCCTCCTGAAAGATTTCTGTTCTGAGCGGTTGAGGTCTGGAACAGTAAAATTAATGTGCACAATATCAGTAGCTTAAGTTTCATTAGTTGTATTTTTTCAGATAAACACTTTTCAGGTTTACGATGCCCTGAATCATTTCTTGAGCTCAGCGTAAAAACTCTTTTTTTCGCC
Source organism: Bacteroidales bacterium (assembly GCA_038317155.1). Classification (GTDB taxonomy): domain Bacteria; phylum Bacteroidota; class Bacteroidia; order Bacteroidales; family Lentimicrobiaceae; genus Lentimicrobium. The sequence continues at coordinate 16,665 of JBBQBC010000007.1, read as the reverse complement.
ACCGAGGCACGTGGACTCATAATTGTCTGGAAAAATCAAAGGAACCTATTCAAATCTTGTCTTCCAATTATTGCCATTATTTCAACTACTCCAATGTTTATTCTGAAAAATATACTGTCAGACCCGCAAACACAACGTCTATATCCCGTTTTTATATAATCCACTGATTCAAATGAAAAGGGCCGTTGTGAAATAATGTCAAAATACTCAAAAAATGAATCAAAGTATTTATCTGCCTGAGTCTCTCCAAACTTTTCGATGCCGTAATGATGAATTCGTATCAAGTCTTCCTTAGCTTCGTTACTCAATCTATATTTGACCATTAAGTAGCGACTTTGATTGTTTTAAGATTCGTTCTTTCGTATCATCAGTAAATCCGGAACTTTCAGATTTATCTAATTTAGCTCTGATAAAATCAACATGCACCTGCTGTTTCCTGGCCTGCCTTATCAAATCATTGATTAGTTCACTTTTGCTGGTGTATTCTTCGTTATTCACTTGTGCCTTTAACCATTCATCATTTGGTTTCGTGAACGATATACTTTGTCTTGCCATAATATTTTGTTTTGATGCAAATATACACCATATATGCATCATTTACAAATTTCCCCGTATTGTTGGCAACTTTTTTATAAAACCCAACCCACAATTCTTTAGCCTTGTCATGGTTATTTTCCAGCCAGCCGCGAAACTCCTCTATGTTCAGAAAAAAGATTGCTTCTATAATCAGATAAAGTCACATATCAGCACGAAATTAATCAATAACCTAATCGGAAAAAGTGTAAAACCTGAATTTTATTCCCGGTAATTGAACCAAGTCACTTTTAGGGGGTTTATCGTAAGCTAATCCTTGAATGGATAAGATCAAAAAAACATTTCACGAAAAATTCAACTGATGAAAATTTGCGTTTTACCAATAGCGTTCATGATTTTAAGTTTCTCCCTTTCAGGTGCTGAGAATAATACTGGAAACTCTTGCAAATTGCATGGAAGTGATGAGGCAAAATCAAATCCGGATACCACCCGTCACTACCCTCAGGAAAAACACCTCGCCAACATAAGGCAACTGACCAAAGATGGTGATTATGCCGAAGCCTACTTCAGTTTTAATGATGCTATGATTTCTTTTCAGGCCAAAAGTCCGGCCTGGGGTGCTCAGTGCGATCAGATTTACACATTCCCTTTCAGCGATGGTGATATGCTTAATCATATCCCACAAATTATCAGCAACGGTGTTGGCCGCACTACCTGTTCATTCTTTATGCCTGGTGATCAATCAATTTTATATGCTTCAACCCGTTCGGGTGGATCAGCCTGCCCTCCCGAACCCGAAAGGCGTGTCGATGGAAAGTACCTGTGGCCTGTTTACCCTGATTTTGACATTTATGTGGCCAATCTTAAAGGTGAAATTATTGATACACTCATAAAACATGCTGGTTATGATGCCGAGGCAACCGTTTCACCCGATGGTAAATTGATTGTATTTACTTCTGACCGGACCGGTGATCTTGAATTGTTTACCTGTAAAATAGATGGAAGCAATGTGAAACAGGTTACTTTTGGTCTGGGTTATGATGGTGGGGCTTTCTTCTCACCTGATAGCAGGAAGCTTGTTTTCAGGGCTTCGAGGCCTAAATCACCGGAAGATGTTAAAGAGTATAAGGACCTTCTCAAAGAGGGACTCGTTGCACCGACCAGTATGGAAATTTATACCTGCAACGTTGACGGCAGCGACCTTAAGCAAATTACAAACCTGGGCAAAGCCAACTGGGCTCCTTTCTTCCATCCATCAGGAAAAAAAATTATTTTCAGCTCAAACCATGCAGGAACCAGGGGGTTTGATTTTAACCTGTACATGATCAATCTGGATGGTACCGGTCTTGAGCGTATCACTTACGATCCTGTTTTTGATGCATTTCCTATGTTTTCATACGATGGGAAAAAACTGATCTTCTCATCCAACCGCAACAATGGTGGAACACATTTTACAAATCTTTTTATTGCCGATTGGGTTGAGTAGAAGGTGGAGGTCGGAGGTCGGAGGTCGGAGGTCAGAGGTCGGAGGTCGGAGGTCGGAGGTCGGAGGTCAGAGGTCGGAGGTCGGAAGTCGTAGGTCGGGAGTCGGGAGTGAGATGTAAGTAGTGAGTAGTGAGTAGTGAGTTGTGAGTAGTGAGTAAGATGTAGGATTTAATAAAAATAGATATTAGAAATTAGTCCCTCAGTAAAGATTTTTATAGCCCGAATGAGAATAACTTTCTTTGCGAGGCCTTGAAAAGGTTAAGGCTAAGGCTAAGTCTAAGGCTAAGGCTAAGGTTAAGGCTAAGGCTAAGGTTTAGCAGCTCCTAAGCATAATTCCACAACTTAATATTTACATCTGGCCCAATCTCAACCCTGTCTGACTAAACTTTCTTTTGAAACTGAACTGTCAGACAGGCAGGCTCAACCTAAACCTAAACCTAAACCTAAACCTAAATCTAACCCTGAGTTACATAAGAGAAATTAGAAATTGGTAATCCGCAATCCGAAATCCGAATTCCGCAATCCGCAATCTCTTTAGGCTTTTTGTTATCTTTGCGCCATGCAGGAAACCATTCTCATTCTCGATTTCGGATCTCAGTACACCCAGCTTATAGCCCGCAGGGTCAGGGAGTTAAATGTTTATTGTGAGATTTTTCCATACAACAAAATTCCCGAAATCACACCCTGGATTAAGGGAGTTATCCTCTCCGGTAGTCCTTTTTCAGTCAGAGATAAAGATGCACCTTATCCTGATCTGTCTGTTATCAGGGGAAAAGTGCCTTTACTTGCTGTTTGCTATGGTGCCCAGTATCTTGCCCAGATCTCAGGAGGAGAAGTTATGGCATCGAATACGCGGGAATATGGCCGGGCCAATCTCGGGTATATCGAAATCACCAATCATCTGATGTCTGGTATGAATGTTGGTAGCCAGGTCTGGATGTCGCACGGCGATACCATTCTGCACAAACCTGAGCATTTTAAAGTGATTGCCAGTACTGCCGATGTGGAAATCGCCGGCTTTCAGGTTGAAAACGAAAAAACCTGGGGCATTCAGTTTCATCCGGAGGTTTTTCATTCTACTGAAGGAGCGCTGTTGCTGAAAAACTTTGTCGTTGGTATCTGTGGTTGTCATCAGTCATGGACTCCGGCTTCATTCATCGATTCAACCATTGCTGAACTGAAGAAAACACTGGGTAACGATAAAGTGGTACTTGGACTTTCAGGTGGTGTTGATTCTACCGTAGCCGCGGTTTTACTTCATAGAGCCATCGGTAAAAACCTGCATTGTATTTTTGTTGACAATGGGCTTTTGAGAAAGGATGAATTCACGAAAGTACTTGATTCATATCAGCACATGGGTTTGAATGTGAAAGGGGTTGATGCCGGAGAACGGTTCCTTTCCGCCCTCAAAGGCATGGACGAACCAGAGCAAAAGCGAAAGGCCATTGGCAACGCCTTTATTGAAGTATTTGATCAGGAAGCCCATCTCATCAGCGATGTTAAATGGCTTGCCCAGGGAACCATCTATCCCGATGTCATTGAGTCCATTTCGGTAAATGGCCCTTCGGCCACCATAAAATCGCACCACAACGTTGGGGGATTACCTGATTTTATGAAACTTAAAGTGGTTGAACCACTTAAAAGTCTGTTTAAAGACGAAGTAAGAAGAGTAGGGGCAGGCCTTCAGATAGATCCTGATATCTTGAACCGACACCCGTTTCCGGGACCTGGTTTGGGAATCAGACTTCTGGGAGAAGTCACCCACGAGAAAATCAGGATTCTGCAGGAAGCAGACGCAATTTTTGTGGATGGATTAAAATCATCAGGGCTGTATAAGGAGGTATGGCAGGCTGCCGTTATATTACTGCCGGTTAAGTCGGTTGGTGTGATGGGTGATGAGCGCACATACGAGTTTGTAGTCGCTCTGCGCGCCGTAGGCTCAACCGATGGCATGACAGCCGACTGGTCCCATCTGCCTTATGAGTTTCTGGCAAGGGTGTCTAATGATATTATCAACAAGGTTAAAGGGGTTAACCGAGTTGTTTACGATATAAGTTCCAAACCACCTGCAACCATTGAATGGGAGTAGCAATTGGTTCAATTTAAAAAAAAAAGTTCAAGTGAAACGGATAATCATTTTATTGGTTTTTTTGCTGATTCCGGCAATCAGCCTTCTGGCCCAGGAGCAAAAAGTCGTGCGGTCAGAAATTATCGAAACCCTGAGAGGAGTTCCGTACTATATTCATTTTGTGAGTTCCGGTGAAACCTTACAGGCCATTGCCGTGGCTTACGATGTTTCGGCAGAAGAGATAATCAGGCTGAATCCTGAAATCAGGGATGGTTTAAAAGCAAATCAGGTTCTGAAGATTGAGGTTAAACCAACCGGAAAACCAGTATCCTCGGCATCCGAACCATTACCTCCCAAAGAAAAGGAAAGCGAAAAAAGCCCGTCAGTAAGTTCTGGGAAGAAGCACACCATTGAGCCAAAGGAAACATGGTATGGTATTTCACGCCTGTATCAGATTCCTGTAAAAGACCTGATTTCAGCTAACCCTGGAATTGATACACTGAAAATCGGGATGCAGATCATGATTCCTGATTTGAAATCAACTGAAAATCAACCAGTCGAAAAACCCGGATTTCTAACGCATACAGTGCAGGCCCCGGAGACATTATACAGCCTTTCCAGGAAATATAATATCAGCATCGAAGAACTCAACAACTACAATCCCGGTCTCAACGGAGCGCCGAAGATTGGCCAGGTAATTTATATTCCTGTGAGGACTGAGACAGAGACAAAACCAGGAAATGCACAGAATCAGCAAAAAACGGATACAAAAGAAATACCTGAAAAGAAAGTCGAAGTTGAGAAGAAGCTGACATACAAGGAATATACGGTAAATCGGAAGGAAACGCTTTACAGTATTGCGAAAAAGCATGAAGTTGAAGTCAGCGAACTCCTGAAAGCAAACCCGGGACTAACCGGTGATTTGAAAAAGGGGCAGGTGCTTCGGATTCCAGTTCTTTCATCCGTTCAGAAAAATGAAAAAGAGGATCATCTTCCCGAAATTGAAGTAAAAAAAGAAGCAGTTGTTGAGAAAAAAGAATCGGAACCCTGTAGTCCTTTGATGGACAAAAATCAGAAATACAAAATTGCCCTGCTTATCCCTTTTATGCTTGAAGAGGCAGATAGCATTTCACTCGGAGATCCTGCTTCACTGAGGTTGCCCTCTGAATATCAATCTCTTGATTTTATTCAGTTTTATGAGGGTGCACTGTTGGCCATTGATTCGCTTTCACGTGCCGGCATGAATCTACAGGTATATGTTTACGATGCCGATGCAGGGGATCATGTTACCAAAACAAAGCGGATTCTGGCAAAACCGGAAATGGCAAATGTGGACCTTATTATTGGCCCTTTTTTCGCAAAGAGTTTTGAATTAGTTGCGCCATTTGCTGCCAGCCATTCCATCCCTGTGATAAATCCTTTGTCGCAGCGAAGTGAAATTCTCGATGCAAATCCTTATGTTTTTAAGGTGCAGCCATCGGCCTGGGCCCAGTATAATGAAACAGCCCGATATATTGCCAATGATTTTGCAAATTCCAATGTGCTGATTGTTCGTCGCAATGCAGATGAAAACAGCAGTATGGCTGCTTCATTCAAGACATCACTCACAAATTTCACCTCAGGCAAGCTGGTTATCAGGGAGGCAATCTACAGTCAGTCGTTCGATGCAGGGTTGTTTAATAACCTGGTTGCGGGTAAAAAGAACGTCGTGATTATGTTGACTTCGGATAAGGCACTGCTCCCGGCACTTTTAAGAAAACTGAACGATGCGCGTGGTAAATATGACATCACGTTGTTCGGACTTCCTGATTGGGAGGTCATGGAGCTCGACAGCCATTATCTGCTCAATTTGGATACACACCTCTTTAATCCTTGGTTTGTTGACTATAGCCAGCCGGAAGTTAAAAAATTCATTAACGAGTTTAATGAACGTTATAAAGCTGAACCACAACTGGATGCGCTGGCTTATCTGGGTTATGATGTCAGCTTTTACTTCCTTCATAACATCCTGAATTATGGCAGGGGATTCAGCAATTGTCTCAGCAGAGTGGATTATAAAGGACTCAGCACCAGGTTTACTTTCTGGAAAACTGATGGCGGTGGTTTTGAAAATACGGCTTCTTCTGTTTATGAGTTGAAGGACTACAAACGTAGGTTGGTTAACAGATAGAGGCTGTTTTAAAGGCAGTTGGCAAAAAAAAACAAAAGTTCAAAGGTTCAAGGGTTCAGTTGGCAGTAGGCAAGAGGCAGTTGGCAAAAGGTAGTTGTTATCAAAAGTTTCAAAATTCCCCGAACTAAGTCTCTGATTCTCTGAGTCTTTGATTCCCATGGCCTCTCCGTCACTCAGTCTCAAAGTCCCTAAGTCCCTAAGTCCCTAAGTCCCTAAGTCCCTAAGTCCCTAAGTCTCTTAGTCTCTTAGTCCCTAAGTCTCTTAGTCACTGAGTCCCTTAGTCCCTTAGTCTCTAGGTCACTTAGTCAGTAGGTACTATTTATCAAGCTGTTTCCTGATCTCCGAGCGGATGATGAGGCTGTGGATGGTTTTGGCAATCCCGAAAATTAACACAAAAGCGAAAATAATAGTTGCCCCGGATGGAATGTTCCAGTAATAGGAAACCAGCAGGCCGGTAACAGATCCGATGATGCCAATCAGGATCGAAAGAAAAATGATAGACCGGAAATTATTGGTAAAAAGGTTTGCAGTGGATTGTGGAATCGTCAGGAACGAAATCACCAGGATAATTCCGACTACCCTGATATTTAAAACAATGGTGAGTGCAACCAGGCTGATCAACAGATACTTGAACAATTGTACAGGGGCTTTGTGGGCACGGGCATACGCTTCATCGAATGCAATAAAAAGAATCAGGTGGTAAAACCCGGTGAAGAAAACTGCCAGAAACAATGCCAGCACTGCCATAAGCCACAGGTCGGTAATGCCCACGGTCAGGATGCTGCCGAACAGATACGACATGAGGTTGGGTGCATAACCGGGTGTGATAAAAATAAAGATAATACCCAGCGCCATGCCAAACGACCATAGAATTCCAATGGCAGAATCTTCTCTTACATTGCTCCGGCTTGACACAAATTCAATACCAATCGCCGAAAGAATACTGAATACGGCAGCTCCGGCAACAGGGTTCATTCCCAGGAACCAGGCTATGCCGATTCCTCCGAAAGAAGCGTGGGTAATTCCACCACTGATAAAAACCATGCGCCTTGCTACGATATAAGTGCCTGCAATTCCGCAGGTAATGCTCGCGAGCAAAGCTGCCAGCAGCGAGTTGGTGAAAAAACTGTACCGGAAAAGGTCAATTATGTTTTCACTCATGGTTGTGAATATGAATGTGTTCGCCAAGCACGGTATGAGGCACTTCGCCATGGGTGATCAACTGTATGGGGCAATTATAGGCTGCCAGTTGGCTTTGGGTAATGATGTTCGACCGGTGATAATGCAGGTTGCGGTTGACACATGCGATGGTTTTTACGTAACTGGTAATGGTGCCGACATCGTGCGATACCATCAGGATAGCCATCTTTTTGTTGAGTTGAAGCAACAATTCATAAAGGTCATGCTCAAATTTATTGTCAACAAAGGTGTTGGGCTCATCGAGGATGAGCAGCTTCGGATTGGCCACGATGGCCCTGCCGAGGTAAACGCGTTGCATCTGTCCACCCGAAAGATCACCTATGCTTTTCTTCTGCAGGTGACTAATCCCCATCAGATCAAGGGTTTCCAATGCATTAGCCCGGTCGCTCCGGCCATAGGCCCTGAAACCCTGTTTTACCGACATCAGGCCGGATAAAACGACTTCAAGCACTGTAATCGGAAATTTCTTGTCGGTCTGGTTTACCTGTGGCAGATAGCCAATGAGGTTGCGTTCTGACGGATCGTGAAAAACAATGCTTCCCTGCATTGGTTTGATAAGCCCGAGGATGAGTTTAACCAGGGTGGTTTTACCCCCTCCGTTGGGTCCGATTACGCCAATAAAGTCGAGATCTGATATAATGAGGTTGATGCCGTTGAGCACTATATCGCCTTCATAACCAGCGCTTACATCGCGTAATTCAAGTATATCAGCCATTCTGGTATTGAAGATTATTTTAGTGCACTGGTAGAGGCAATCTTTCTTGCAATCGACTTCATGTTGTTGCTCCAGTCGGGCGAGGAGGGATTGAACTCTTCGACCCTCAAATTCAACTGCCCTGCAATGGTCATTGCACTTTGTTTGTTGAACTGCGAAGATACAAAGATCGTGTTGATTTTCTTCTCTCCGGCAAGGTCAATCAATTCTTTCATGTATGCCGGACTTGGTTCCTTGCCCTCCTGTTCAATGGCTATCTGTTGCAGATTGTAGTCGCGGGCAAAATAGCCCAGCGAAGGGTGATAAATCATGAAAGAGGTTGTTCCGGAACTGGCAAGAATATTTCTAATTTCCTGATCAAGTGAGTCGAGTGATGCTGTAAACCGGGCATGGTTACTCTTGTAGAATTCAGCGTTTTCCTGATCAATTTCTGTAAGAGCCTTCAAAATATTATCAGCCTGCACCCGCATGCCTGAAACGGAAAGCCAGGTATGGGGATCGATCCCGTTCGTATGCTGATGATCACCATGCACATGGGCCTCACCGTTCATCAGCTTATATCCTTTGGAAGTGTCAAAAATTTTCATGTGGGGATTGGTTTCAGCCAGTTTTCTCAGCCAGCTTTTTTCCACATCGAGGTAACCCACCTTGAAATAAGCAGTGGAGTTCGCCGTTTCCATCATCTGCCGGGCTGTAGGTTCATAGGTTTCGTGGTTTGCATCTTCCGGTATAAGCACATTGATGCGGAATTTGTCACCGGCAATCCGCGAAACAACATATTGCTGAGGCAAAATGGTGACGGTAATCACCCGTTCCTCATTTTTACCGGATGGATTGTTCCGGCAGGATGAAAATACAAGAATAGAAAGGAATATAAGTATTAAATAGTTGCGAAGCATATTGTTATGTTATATTCAGGCTCTTTTCAAGATCAAAACTTGAGTCCCACTCCGAAAACTAATTATTTGACACCAAGCCACAAAAATACTAAAATAGCCAATTTTAATATGTTGATTTATAATATTATGCGTAAATTGGTGTCTTGGAGACTTGGTGTCTATTCTTCTTTATTGACTTTTGGGATCAGGATCAAATTTCGTTTATGAACCAGTATGCAAAACTACAATATTTCATTTAAAGCTTAACATTCCGGTGTATGCTTTGTTATTGACCTTCGGTTGCCCGCATGGTATTACAAACTGTTTCAGTTTTTAATCAGGTTTAATTTGCGCCGTCTATAAGGGTCGTGTTAATTGAAGATATCAGGAAACATAAACAGTATTCTTTTTGTTTTCAACTATATCTGAAAATTCCATCGGCATTTAACTTCGGACATCAATGAAAAGCCAAGGTGAATGATCGAATCTGAACCGTTTTATTGTTAATCAGTTAACAATGATGATTTCTATTCATATAACTGAATAGCAAATTATTCCATTGTATTATTGACATAAATATTTTAATTTCTGTGGTAAAATTAATTTCAGGGATCAAAAAAACCTTTTAAATTTGCCCGTACATTTTGAAAATATCCAACCTATGGAAAATAAACTTCAGGAGCTTACCCGGAAGATTTACGATGAAGGAATAGAAAAAGCCCGTCAGGAAGCCGCAGTTATTTTGGGTGAAGCCCGTAAACAGGCTGAAGATGTCACTCAGCATGCCCGCCGTGAAGCGGAAGATATCCTGAAAAAGGCCCAACACAATGCCGATGAAATTCAGCGAAATGCACATTCAGAAATCCGTATGTCATCAAAACAGGCAGTAAGTGCACTTCGTCAGCAGATTGCCACACTTATTACTGCAAAAGTTACTGATGAGCCGGTTAAAGATGCAATTTCTGATAAGGGTTTTATCGGAGATATTATTCAGAAAGCTCTGGCAAATTTCAATTACAATGCAGCCCTGGTATTGCCTGCTGCCGATGAAAAAACACTTGAAAAGTACTTCGGCAACCGACTTAGTCAGGTGATCACCTCAGGTGTTGAAGTGACTTTTGACGAGAAAATCAAAGGTGGGTTTAAAATCGGGCCCAAAGATAAAAGCTATATCATCAGCTTTACGGATGAAGATTTTCAGGTCTTCTTCCGCTCCTTTATGCGTCCGCGGACCATTAACCTTTTATTCGGCGCTGAATGATAATCAGGTCGAATTATTACTACCTTGTTGCAGGATTGCCCGATATCAGCATTGAGCAGGGCAAACTGCAGTATGGTACCGCTGAATTCAGTGAAGAAATGAAGACTGGCCTGTCAGGAGCTGACCACACTCTTATGGAATTGCTTTATCTGGCTGAAGACAACCGTAACCTGCTTTCCATCCTTTTGAAGGAGAACCGGCCATTGTCGCCCGATGGCGTTTACCCGCCCGAAATGCTGGCCGAAGATGTTAAAGAGCCGGTATTGATCAGACCTTATATGAAACTTTTCATCGAAAGCTTTAGGGCTGAAACGCGGCTTTATCCAAACCTTTCATATGAAAATGAACTGGCAACCCTTTGGTTTGAGGAATTGCTGACCACCAAAAACGAATTTCTGCGTGAATGGTTTACCTTTGAGTTGAACCTGAAAAATGTGCTACTGGTGCTGACCGCCCGCAAAAACGGACTCCAATACGAAAATCAGGTTATCGGAAACAATCCGGTGGCCGAAATCATCCGTAAAAGCAATGCCCGCGACCTTGGCCTTTCAGCTGAATGGCCCTGGATTGAAAAAGTGCTGCAGATAGTTGAAACCGAAGATATACTTTCGCGTGAAAAGGCCATTGACCTGTTACGATGGAATTATCTCGATGAACTGAATACCTTCAATTACTTTACCGTTGAAGTGCTGATTGCCTATTATCTTAAACTCGGAATGATAGAACGTTGGCTCAAACTTGATCAACAAACCGGCGAAGAGATGTTCAGGCGCCTGCTCAGTGAATTAAAGCATAGTTATGAATTTCCTAATGAGTTTTCAATAAAAGATGGAAGAAAATAAATTGACTACCGGAAAGGTGGCCGGCATCATCGCCAACCTCGTGATTGTTGAGGTTGACGGCCCTGTTTCACAAGGCGAAATATGTTTTATAAACCTCAGCGGTGTGAGGCTGATGGCCGAAGTTATCAAGGTAATCGGGAATAAAGCCTATACACAGGTTTTTGAAAGTACCCGCGGCCTGAAAGTTGACGAAACTGTCGAATTTATGGGTCACATGCTTGAGGTTACCCTCGGGCCCGGTATTCTGTCGCGCAATTTCGACGGGCTGCAGAATGATCTCGATAAAATGGAAGGAACTTTCCTTCGCCGTGGAGAATATACTGCCCCCATCAATGTGGATCAGAAATGGGATTTTACGCCGCTTGCAAAGGCCGGTGATTTGGTAACAGCCGGTGATTGGCTGGGCGAAGTGAAAGAGAACTGGATAGGCCACAAGATAATGGTTCCGTTTAAATTTCAAGGTAAGTACACTGTTAAAAGTGTGAAGACCGGTGGATCGTACAAGGCATCTGATACCGTTGCGGTCCTTACCGACAAGGATGGCCGTGAGGTTAATGTGAGCATGGTTCAGAAATGGCCTGTGAAAGTTCCGATCAGGGCCTATGTGGATAAGCCAAGGCCATACAAGCTTATGGAAACCGGTGTCCGTATTATTGACACCATGAATCCCATTGTGGAAGGTGGAACCGGATTTGTCCCCGGGCCATTCGGGTCGGGAAAAACCGTATTGCAGCATGCCCTTTCCAAGCAGGCCGAAGCCGACCTGATCATTGTGGCTGCCTGTGGTGAACGTGCCAACGAGGTGGTGGAGATCTTCACTGAATTTCCCGAACTTGATGACCCCCGTACGGGTCGAAAACTGATGGAGCGTACCACCATCATCGCCAATACCTCCAACATGCCGGTTGCGGCCCGCGAAGCCTCTGTTTACACAGCAATGACGATTGGCGAGTACTACCGCTCTATGGGACTTAAAGTGCTGTTGCTGGCCGATTCAACCTCCCGCTGGGCGCAGGCTTTGCGCGAAATGTCGAACCGAATGGAAGAATTGCCTGGTCCTGATGCCTTCCCCATGGACCTGCCAGCTATTATTTCCAGTTTCTATGCCCGTGCCGGTTATGTTTACCTAAACAACGGCAGCACCGGCTCTATCACATTTATAGGAACGGTATCGCCAGCCGGTGGTAACCTGAAAGAACCGGTAACCGAATCAACCAAAAAGGCAGCCCGCTGTTTCTTCGCTCTTTCACAGCAGCGTGCCGACAGCAAGCGATACCCTGCGGTTGACCCCGTAGATAGCTATTCGAAATACCTTGAGTATCCTGAGCTGCAGGAATACCTGGCTGAAAACATCTCGCCCGATTGGCTCAGCAGCGTGCTGGAAGCCAAAAATCTGCTGCTCCGGGGCAAGGAAGCTTACGAACAGATCAACATCCTCGGCGACGACGGCGTTCCAATTGACTATCATCTCCGTTACTGGAAATCTGAAGTTATTGACTTCGTGATCTTGCAACAGGATGCTTTCGATAAAATCGATGCCTCAACCCCTATCGAAAGACAGAAAGAGATGCTTGGAAAAGTGCTTGATGTTTGTCGCACCGATTTTGATTTCGAGAATTTCGAAGCAGTAAACCCTTATTTCAAGCGAATTATCAATACTTTCAAACAGATGAACTACTCGGTTTACCATTCTGATGTTTTTGGAAATTTTGAAGCAGAACTAAATGCCATTATTAATGAAAGGAAAGTTGCATAATGGAGACTCAGGCATTTCATAAGATTTATACAAAGATTACCCAGATTACCAAAGCAACCTGTTCGTTGAAAGCAGCAGGCATCGGCTACGAAGAGCTGGCAACCGTAAATGGCCGTATGGCTCAGGTGGTAAAGATCAATGGTGATAACGTAACCCTGCAGATTTTCTCGGGAACAGAAGGCATTCCAACCAACGCTGAAGTCGTTTTTATGGGCCGTCCTCCTGTACTGAAGGTGGGTGAGGAATTAGCCGGCAGGTTTTTCAATGCTTATGGACAGCCAATTGATGGTGGTCCGGAAGTGGAAGGGGAGGTGCGCGAAATTGGTGGCCCATCGGTTAATCCGGTTCGCCGAAAACAACCATCGGAACTGATCGCAACCGGTATTGCCGGCATCGACCTCAACAATACCCTGGTCACCGGTCAGAAAATTCCCTTCTTTGCCGACCCGGATCAGCCTTATAACCAGGTAATGGCCATGGTGGCCCTCCGCGCAAAGGCCGACAAGATTATCCTTGGCGGGATGGGTCTGACCAACGACGACTACCTCTATTACAAGAATGTGTTTGACAATGCCGGCGCACTAGATCGCATCATCAGTTTTGTAAACACCACCGAAAATCCGCCGGTTGAACGCCTGCTGGTGCCGGATATGGCGCTTACTGCAGCCGAATATTTTGCTTATGATAAAAAGGAAACGGTGCTGGTGTTACTTACCGACATGACACTATACGCCGATGCACTCAGCATCGTGTCGAACCGTATGGACCAGATTCCTTCAAAAGACAGTATGCCTGGCTCACTTTACAGCGACCTTGCCAGAATTTATGAAAAGGCAGTGCAGTTCCCCAATGGCGGTTCAATAACCATCATCGCGGTAACCACCCTTTCGAGCGGTGATATTACGCATGCCATTCCCGATAACACTGGCTATATTACCGAAGGGCAGTTGTTCCTGCGCCGCGATTCGGATATCGGTAAGGTAATCGTTGACCCGTTCCGCTCTTTATCGAGGCTGAAACAATTGGTAATCGGCAAACAGACCCGCGAAGACCACCCACAGGTAATGAATGCCGCAGTTCGTTTGTATGCCGATGCTGCAAACGCGAAAACAAAACTGGAGAATGGTTTCGATCTTTCCGACTACGATGTGCGTTGCATGAGTTTTGCCCGTGAATATTCCAACGACCTGCTGGCCATCGATGTAAACATCGATACCACCGCGATGCTGGATAAAGCCTGGGAGCTGTTTGGCAGACACTTTACGAAAGCCGAGGTGGGGATTAAGCAGGAATTTGTTGATCTGTACTGGCCGACATAGTGAGACTGAGGGACTGAGTGACTGAGAGAATTACGAATGACGAATGACGAATGACGAATGCCCTTCGACATGGTTCGACAAGAGCTCACCAACCGAGAGCTCAGGGACCAACGAATGACGAATGACGAATGACGAATGACGAATTACGAATGACGAATACGGTGGCTGAGAAATTGCTTTTACGGTTTACGATTGACCAAATTTGGTTTACGATGTTCAACGCAAAAACCTTAATATGAAAAGTTTAATAAAAATCATATCTTTGTAATACGAAAAAAAAATGAATGCCGAAAATTTATGAATATCTTGGAATCTTGTTGTTTTTCTACTCCAATGAACACGAACCTGTTCATGTTCATGGAAAGTACAATGAATTTGAGATCATGGCTGAATTTTTGATTGTAGATGGGGAGATTGAAGAGATTAGAATTAAAACCGTAAAAGGCAGAAGGCCATTAACAGGTAAAAAACTTAACGATTTCAAAAATTTTATTGGTCAATACGGTAATAGGATTGTTGATAAATGGATGGATTATTTTGTTTACCACAAGGAAATTGAATTTGAACGAATTAACAAACCAGTGAAATGAGAATAATTGAAGAACCGTTTGAAGTTTATGGATGCAATCTGTTGGAAATCATTTCGGCAAGTTACACTGGCAATTTTACAATTAAAATCAGATTCAGCCATGGTATTCAAAAACTAGTAGATTTCAAGCCATTTCTTATTAGCGCTACCCACCCCTCCATCAGGAAATACCTTGATGAAAAGTTATTTCAGGAATTTAAAATTATCGATGGTAACCTCAACTGGAATGATTATGATTTAATATTTCCAGTGGCAGATCTTTTTGAAGGAAGAATTGTCTGAATTCTAAGCGTTGGTTTATTCAGGAACAGACGTTGAATAAAATATGTCAAATGACGAATGACGAGTGACGAATACGGTGGCTGAGAAGTCGCTTTTACGATTTACGATTTACGATTGACGATTGACGATTGACGATTGACGATTTACGGTATAAGAATGTATTATTTTATTTATTGCCAACTGCCTTTTGCCAACTGCCAACTGATAGATTTGAATAACGAATGCCCTCAGGGACCAACGAATGATGATTTATGAATGACACATGTTGAATGCATCTGAAATTTTAATGCAATGCCCTCGTCAGAAAATAAGACGAGGGCAAACTTAAATTGAAATAAAATTGCAATACCTTCGTCAGAAAATAAGACGAAAGCAAACATAGCATTCACAGGTAAACAATCTCAGGGCCAACGATTTATCATTTGCAAACACGCTTTTGCTGATTTGAAATTTCTTCTCTACTTTCCGTCAGGCAATCTCAACCTGTCTCCGGTCTGTTCAATAACCTTTTGCTTCCATGCATCCGGATAGCCCGGAAAAGAAGGTGATTGCGGGTAACCCCATTGATTTCTCAGAAATTCACCATCTTTTTCCTGCTTTACATTTCCATCCAGGTATTTTACCAGCAGAAATTCGCCAAGTTTACGCCAGCGGGCTACAGTATTTTCAGCTGTTTTTCCGGAATAAGCGGTGAGGTGCTCCCGAGCCCTGTCGGGATCTAATTTATACAATTCGAGGGCTTTACGGTCCACCTCCTGAACTTCTGATATAAACTGAGTTTCAAGTTCCGATTGCAGTTTCCTCAGGTCTGGCATCACGCGGTTGTAAAAAAGATAAGTAAAGTGGGCGACTCTGTTAAACACCCAGAAGGCTGCAGTTTCGGAATAGGTGAGCATATCTCCGTTTCCTTCAGCCACACAGTTAGTAACATTTTGGATTCCGCAATAAAACGGCATATAAACGGTTGAACCGGCATCATCTACTCCAAACCAGAAAATACCACCGATGTAATCGGGCAGCCAATGACGCATCTGTGCAATAAATGAGAAACCGGTTTGCTGCGTGACCGTAGTACGCTCGTTAAAATACTCCTTTCCATCATACTTCCAGGTGAGTGGACGCCAGCGGTAAGGCAGACCGAATGGCCCTGCACCAATGTCCTGCGACATGTCCAATTCGGTGCCATTCAGGTAATCCCTTTTAAAGCTCATCAGGTCCTGAGCGCTTAATTTCCGGTCAGGCTTGATATAAAGTGGCATTCTTTCCTTTTCCGTGGCACCGGAAGCATAATCATAATACTTTTGCATTCCGCTGTTAACATGGTTAAACACTGACCAAACCCTAAGCTCACAAAAGCGCGCTGCTTCATAATTCAAAGGAGCATAGGTATCACTAAAACTGAACTCATTTTCTTTTCCTGTAAAATAATTCTTACTTCTGGCAAATGAAATAGCATCGTGGGCATATATTACCTCAATATCAGGCTGATTCAGTAGTTTAAAGTTTTTACTGCTAATGGAAGTTTTACCGTTGTCAAGTGGGAAATTTGTGATGCGTGCATGGTTG
>JBBQBC010000006.1:0-46430 GCA_038317155.1 Bacteroidales bacterium | reverse complement strand
ATCGCCTTGATTTCTGCCCCACCCTGATATAGAATCAGAGAATCTACAATGCCCCGGGCATTTCGTTGAAACTCAATTTGGGCTTCCACTACTTTCAGAAAGAATTTCACTGGTGATTCGGGGAATATTTCAAACTTCTCCTGACCGGTAGCCTGTGTCATCAGGTGGCCATTTTCGAGGGTAACCATAAGGCTGAAACCCGGTTGAATCTCATATTCACCCACAAATGGCTGCATCTGGTCCGGTTGAAGGGAAATTACTTCCTTCTCTGCCAGCACTTTATCGGTTTTAGAGCCATTGGTTTCATCAATCCTGTTTTTAAAAACCACGGTTTGTTTACCATTTCTTTCACCATTAAATTCAAGCGTTGAAAATGAATTTTCATAAGCAAATTTGTTTTCAGCAACCGGTATCAGTTTAAAGCGGGATGAGCCCTGACGCTGACTATAGATGATACCATCTTCGTATATTATGCTGCGTATTGAACCATCCTCAAACTCATAAACGCCGGCCAGCTTTTTAACAGATTCTGATTTAACAGCAATTCCCTGAGATACTTCCGGATAAGGTTTTCCAATTGCAATTGATGCCAACTTCGTTGAAATATCGCGGGGAGATAAATCATCCCTGTTGGTAAGCATCACCACGTAAACATCTTCCTTTGGTAACCAGATACCATTGGTCGTATATCCAAAGACACCTCCACCATGCTCAATTGTAGGGGAACCGTTTATATCATTCAATTCCCAACCGTAGCCATAATGAATCGGCTTCCCATTATTGAGCTTATAATCAGTAAAAGCAAGCCGGATGGTTTCATTTTTTACCAGTTTGTTGTCGCGGATTGCGATCTGCCATTTGAGAAGATCATCCACATTCGCCATAATGGAACCTGCCGAATATGGCTGCGTGAGGCTCAGGTACTCGGCATTGGTAAAACCGTCCTGATTCTGATAACCGGATGCACGGTTAAGGATAATCTGTTTCTGACTTCCATAAAAGGTATTGTTCATATGCAAAGGCTTGAAAATATTATCCTCAAGAAATTGCTGGTAAGTAACCCCTGAGGCCTTTTCGATGATATATCCAAGCAGAAAATAGGCTGAATTGTTGTACAAATACTTCTCACCTGAAGCAAAATCCATGGGTTGATTTTTAAAAATATCAATCATTTCCACAGGGGTCAAATCCTTTCTCCAAAGCGGAGCCCATTCCGGCATGTCTGTATAGCTTTTTATGCCTGAAGTGTGTGTCAGCAAATGATGGATAGTAATTTTATGATCTTGCGTGGGATAATCAGGAATAAATTTTGTAATATCATCTGACAGGCTGAGTTTGCCTCTCTCCATAAGCATCAGAACAGATACCGCTGTAAATTGCTTGGTCATGGATCCAATCTCAAAAACCATATCAGGTTTCATAGGCACATTTAGTTCAAGATTGGCCATCCCGAAAGCTCTCCTGTAAATCACCTCTCCACCCTTCGCCACAAGCACTGTTGCACCTGGCTCCCCGGGTTTATATTGCGATTCGATCAATTGGTCGAATACCTTCTCTGGTTTCTGGGCTGAGACAAAAGATAAAGTCCCGGTGAAAAAAATGAGAAGAATAGAAAATCTGCTATAGCTTATTACTTTCATAAAATGACGGTTTTATTTTTATTGCAATCCGACGCAAACATTTATGGCAAAGTTACATAACTATTCCTGAAATTTTATTCAGATGCTTTCAACCTGGAAGTGGGTTCAATTATTATCATCCTAGTTTTAAATTATCTGACAATTAACCAAAAACATTAACACTTATTTAACACATACATTTTTTCTTTTTACTTGACTTGTTTGTTTACATTGTTGTAACTTTATCTTTCAGGTATTATAACTTTACATTTATCAGACTGACTAATTTCTAAACTCCTAAATCCCGATCATTAATTTAAGAAATGATAAATGAAAAGAATTGCAATTTTCTGTGATGGAACCTGGAATACACCGGACAAATCAAAAAATGGGAAAAACTGTCAAACGAATGTAGTTAAACTGGTAGATGCTTTGAGTGCATCATCGCTTGACGGAACGCCCCAGATCCTTTATTATGATACAGGAATTGGTAGTGAAGGCAGCATGATTAAGCGGATGTATGATGGAGCAACCGGTACCGGTATTTCAGCCAATATCAAGAAAGCATATCGTTTCATAATTCAAAACTATGAGCCTGGGGATGAACTTTTTCTATTTGGGTTTAGCAGAGGTGCGTTCACTGTCAGAAGTTTATCCGGACTGATCAGGAATTCCGGAATTCTGAAAATTTCAAATTCTGATCTGATAGACAGGGCGTATAACATTTATCGCTCACGCAAACCCGAATTTCAACCAAGAGCGATTGAAGCAACACTTTTCAGAAGAACATTTGCTGTGGAAGAAACCTCCGGGATTAAATTTATCGGGGTCTGGGATACCGTTGGCGCATTGGGAAACCCGCTTTTACTAAATGGAATTCTGAGCAGGCGGAATCGTTTTCACGACACAGACCTGTCATCAAAAATCAGTTTTGCCTACCAGGCTCTTGCCATTGGTGAAAAAAGAAAAAACTTTGAAGCTACTTTATGGAATCAGCAGCCGGATTCTAAGAACCAGGTTCTAGAGCAGGTTTGGTTTACAGGTGTCCATTCTGATGTTGGTGGCGGATACCCTGAAAACGAATCAGGATTATCCGACTTATCGCTTCAATGGATGCTTGAAAAGGCCCAGGGTTGCAACCTGAATTTTAACAGCATTTCTTTAAGCCCTGATCCTTTGGGATTGATTCATGAATCATACCGGGGATTTTACACTCTGCTAGCCAGATACTTTCGTCCGATCGCAATCCCTCAAACTAAAAAAGTTGATACCCACGAATCCCTCCATCCGTCTGTTGAGATAAGATATAGAAAAGATACACGATACCGGCCTAAAAATCTGGTAGATTACTTCAATCAACATCACGCTAAGTAAAGCTCTTTAACAATCACTTAACAACCGAAAAAATGTCAGACAAACCCACAGACCCGGATTTATCCTTCGAAAAATTCAAATATAAAATTGAGCTTTTTAAATGGCTGATAGGCAGTGTGGCCCTGGTTGTTATGACTGCCATCATTGACTGGGGTTTCAAAGACCGGGCGGCCGGCCTTCAGGAAATACAGCAATACGATAAATACGCAACTGAACTGATCGTGCTGAACAACGACCCGGTTAAAAAACGCATGCTGGCACAATTCTTTTCAAAGGTTACACCTTCCGAAAAACTAAGGAATGGATGGGAGATGTACTATAAAGATGTGAATCTGGAATATAAAGCATTTCTCAAAAATGACTCACTTGCAAAAGTGCGTTTAAATGAACTGATGAATAAAGACTCATCAAACCTGAGTTCCTCACTCATAAAAGAGAAGGCACAACTTGAAAATCAGATATCGGAAAACCGAAGGATCATAAATCAGCCGATTGTTTTGCCTAAAAGTACTGTTATACCTATTGTTTACATTCAGATCGGAAGCGAAGACCAAAGAAATACAGCAACTCTGTTATCTAAAAAAATCAATGAAATTGGCTATAAAGCGCCGGGCATTGAACTGGTTGAAAGTGCCCGGAAGCTTGCCTCAAACGAAATAAGGTATTTCAGGGCGGAGGACGAAAATTACGCACTGGCTTTGCAGAATATGCTTAAAGAACAGAATATTGACGCTATTATCAGGCCTGCATTCAGATACAGCAGCAATACAAGAGAAGGTACCATAGAATTGTGGCTGAAATAGCAGAATGCATATTATACAAAGGAGTTATTCAGAACCTGCTGACAAAGGTCTATATAATTGTATATCAATGTTATACAAGCCATCCGGATTTGACGAAATGGTTGGCGAAAAGCAGTTAGTCTGCGTTTTATCTTTTGACACGGAAAACTTATTGTCAAGTAAAAAGTAAAAAGCCTGCCTGTCTGCCTGGGCATCCAGGCAGACAGGTAAAAAGCAATGAGTTAAGGAATTAAGGCTTTGAAAGTACAAAGTTGAAATCCGATTAAGTTTTGAAACTTTCATTTTATTTGAGGTGAGATTATACACTTGAAATAGCACTGGTTATGAAAAGAAAATCAAATTGTATTATTGAATTTCAGTATAGAAGGAGACCTAATTAAAAAAAATAGTAAAAGTTGCACCTCAGAAAATAAGACGCGCACCAACATTGACGAATAGCTGTTAGTCCGCATGTTACCTTCTGACGCGGACATACAAACTTATAAAAGGAAAATCAAATCTTTATATTATTGAATTTCAGCATCAAAGTAGGCCTCATAAAAAAAATCGTAAAAAGTGCGAATCAGAAAATAAGATGCACACCAACATTGAAACCTAATTTAAAAAATATAATAATTAGTGCGCGTCAGAAAATAAGACGCGCACCAACATTGATTTTTAAGTATTTGAAATCAATCAAACGTAAAAGTTTAACGAAATCTTGTTTAAACATAGTATCATATTTCCCCGGAAAATGATCAAAGATTTATCATAAGAATTATTTTGCGTGTAAATCAATTGAATAATAGGGTTTATAAACCGTAACAACGAAAACTTTACGGATCACGCGGGTTCCAAAAACATTAACATATCTTTAACAACCCCAGACCTTTTGTTTGCTTGACTTCCGGACTAGCGATGATGTAACTTTACAGAATCATTATTTCTTGTAAAAAAAAATTTTACAACCATGTTGTCCTGACGAAGATTTAAGAATTATTTGTAAAATTATTTTACACATATCTGTTATCTCGTTCTCCTATAAAATACCATTCAGGAAAAATCAGATCTCCTGAATTTTGGTTGCTGATTGTTTTACCGCGGAGAAAGCCGAAAATCCGTAACCCAGAGTAGGCAAAACACGTTAAAAATGAAAGTTATGAAATATACATTCAGAGGTAATCTATGCGGCTACCTGTGTGAAGAATGCTCAGAACCATTCTACGGGATGGAAGTACGCCTTTACCTTCCATGGCAAAAGGAAAGAATAACCGAAAATGCCGTTGCCAATACAAAAGACACCTTTCGGCTGGTAACAAAAGAAGAACAGGCTGCCAGAGAAAAACTGCTTATTGGAACTGCCAGAACAGATGAAAAGGGAAATTTTGAATTTTCCCTGGATGAGAAATACAGCAGTACCGCCTTCGACATTGACTTTTCCTGTGGCACCGTACCCCGCACGCCACCAAAGCCTCCGCGAAAAGAAGCAATTCAGTTTCACCTCACGACGATCTATCCGCAGTGGCGCATAAACAGGGAACAAGAGAGTTATTATTTTCAATGGGATTATTGCCTTTCCAGTAAATGGTGGTGCTATATCCGGGGCTTCTATTTTGATGCCTGGGTTATTTGTGGCTACCTGCGCAATTGTGAAACAGGCGCCCCTATTGCCAATGCCAGTGTAACTGCATGGGATGCAGATTTTCTGACCGACGACAACCTGGGCACTGCTATTACCGACTCTTCCGGTCACTTTCGGATTGATTACTCTTCGATTCAGTTTAAACAAACATTCCTGTCGCCCTTCATTAACGTTGAAACTGACCCAGGTTTGCCACTTTCTTTTCAAAGCGGTCCTGATGTCTATTTTAAGGCATCAATCGGAAGTGTTGTTCTGATTGATGAAACGTCTGCCGACCGAAGGAAGAATGTGAATTATTGCCTTTGCGTAAACCTTTGTACAAAAATAAACGTTGGCAATCCCGGTGATACAGATTTTGCCAGTGCATGGACAGGTATAGGTCAGGCATTCAATATCTCTACCGGTGCAGGCGCAAAGGATTTCGATGTTGACGGATACGCCGGAGCAAGCTCAGGTAAATTCGCGCTGAGCAGTGTAATCCGGCTTACCGGTCAGGCAGCTCCAAAGGCTGTGGGCGGTAACCCTATCGAATATCGCTTTTTGATCAGCCATGTTACCACACCCAATGGCGGTGCAGCTCCTGCGCTGGGTAACTTCTCAAAAATTATCGGAGTTGACCCAGGTTTGTTTGTAGCAGGTACTGTTGCCAAACTGATGGAAAAAGCATTCCCATTCACGGTTTATGATGTCATCAGCGATCAGAGTGATTTTGATGCCGATGGCTGGTTCGATGTCAACAAAGCGGTTGAACGCACGTTGGTTAACAACGCAATTCCGGTGGCTAACCTGAACAACTATTGGTTTATTGATGAGGATACGCTTATTTCATTGAATACTGGGGGTTTAACCACTGCACCTGATGTACCTTCCGGTGCAGCAAATGCAGGTGCGCCGGTGCCGGCAGTCAATAAAATTCCGATCGAGAAGATTGCGATCCGTTTTGAGATAAGAGAGGTTGTTAATAAGCCGTTAAACCAGTTTAACATCATTCCGGGAAGTGGTAAAACGCTTAATTCGGCCATCATCAACAACAACGCCATGTTTTTCAAACTCGCGATTACAGAGTTGGAAACACTGGGCAGTTGCTCTCCGATAGGCGGCACGCTTCATGCAAAATACACCGTTTATCATCCACACCTCAGGGAAGTCTATCTGTATCTGAATAACAACAGTAATACAGTTAGCCGTTATATTACCGGGGATGGTTTTCTGACGCTCAACGACAACACCAACCCACTGGTTGACGGGAATGCCAACAATAATCTGCAGTTTAACAATCCGCCAAACGACATGACGAGGTGCACTTATTCCCTCAAGCTAAATGCTCAGGCCCGCCTGCACAACGGCGACAATCCCTGGTCTTTCAGTGGTCCACTGGAACAATTGTTCTTCTATGACATCTGATTCATCTTCGTTTTGTATTCCGGGTGTTACTGTCATTCAGGTTCACCATCAGAATACAAAACGACAATAAACAATTTGAAGGGATGTTGCGTAAAAGTCCCTTCAAATTGTTTATATTATGATCACAAACCAATTTGAAACTGAAAAAATGCAGGATAACATTCCCCAGACTGAAACCAAACTCGACCTTTGAAAATACTTTACAGATGATGCCGCAAAAATTAAAGACCGTATTTGAACGATTGCTTTCTGAATGTTAACGCTACTGGCCGGATTGTTAGGTTATTCAGGAAAACATTTTTCAGTGGACATAAATAATCATCTCATCATTGAAAATGAATTGATACCAATTCTGGCAACAGCCATTTGAATTGCAATAAGCGCTTACACGGCATTTATGATACAACAATACGGACAGCACATTGGTGGCATGTGGAACCGGGCTAATATGATTAAAAGGCAAGTGCCCGGACTAAGTGAAATATGGTTTTTGAATAAGGCAGGAAAAATAAAAGAGGACCTGCAAAAACAAAACAGGGAAGAGCAAAACCTGCCAAATGTAGCAGTCAGATTGATCTATTTTGATTTTGGCTTTATGTTTACTTTCATTGTTTTGATAACAATGTCAGTACCCGATTGAATTAACCAATCTGCAGAAAGATAGTTCATTAATTTTAATGACGGGCTTACAAGGCGTTAATCAGTTTATAAAGGACGATTCTCAGTTTGGAATTTTTTCTTTTATCTCTTAGGCCTTCTTTTCCAGATAGTTGGTTTTCTTTTATAATGAAGAACTGCCAGAATATAGATTTGATTCATTCCCTTTTCAATCCTATAATAAATTCCAAACGAAAACTATTCATAACATGCCGGTAAATGTTCTTTTGTTTTTTTACAGATGCTTCCGGCTGCCTTTGTATAAAATCAAACGCTTCTTCGAGGTTAAAAATGAATTCATGTCCAAGACCTGATCGTTGAGATTCGTACCAAACAAATGATTCATCGATATCTTCTTCAGCTTCCTCTAATACAAGTATTTGTAAATTCATCAGACTGTCCTGTATTTTAATTTTATCTCATCCCAGGGCTTAAATTTACCTTTCCCTGCACTTAATTTTTCCAGTCTTTCATTGACAATATTTTGATGATCCTCAGAGATGGATATATCCTCTTGTTCCCTTGCGATATCATCCCACAATAAATGAACGATTTCAAATTTCTCCTGTCGTGTCAACTTATGTAGCTTTTCCAACTGATCTTTATTCATGGCGGTAATCTTTTAATGACAAAGTTAGATAATAAAACGATTTACTATGAACAATATAGAAACCTCAACTTTTCAAAATATCAATGAGTTGGGCACATTTTACAATATTCCATTAATGTTTTTTTAACGGATGATTTTCAGGATTTAGATTAAATGAACTAAAAATTTGCAAATCATTCAAAATCATTTTTTTACATCTTTGCGTCTTTGTGTGAGGCAAATAGTTAACTGACTAATATATTCCATAGCTATAATCATATTTGCTCCCCAAACAAATCCCCTCCCCCGCTTGTTGAAGCCGTGTAATTTTTTACATTTGCATTTAATAACAATGTGAGCTTCTAAAAGCATTTTTCGTCGCGAAAACCCTGGATTGCAAGGGCTTAACTTTAATCGTTAAGATTTTTGATAGCTGCTTGATTTTTTGGCTTTTGTTATTTGGTGGCGATTTTTAATTCAAATAGTCTCACAATTTAAAATTTTAAAATATGAATTACGATTTATTGGTTATTGGCTCAGGTCCGGGTGGTTATGTCGCTGCCATCAGGGCATCTCAACTGGGTATGAAGGTTGCCGTAATTGAACGTTCTGAATTGGGGGGCATTTGTTTGAATTGGGGCTGTATCCCCACCAAAGCCCTGATCAAGAGTGCACAGGTATTCGAATATGCAAAACATGCCGCCGACTATGGCATCAGCATCCAGGGCGAAGTAAATGCTGATTTTGAAGCCATTGTAAAACGCAGTCGTGGTGTGGCTGACGGAATGAGCAAAGGCATACATTTCCTTTTCAAGAAAAACAAAATCGACCATATAGCCGGAACCGGAAAACTAGAGCCCGGAAAAACCGTTGAGGTAACGGATGCAGATGGCAAGAAAACCGACTACCAGGCAAACCATATCATTTTGGCTACCGGTGCCCGCTCACGAGAGCTCCCTAACCTGAAACAGGATGGCAAAAAGATCATCGGTTACCGCGAAGCGATGACGCTGCCAAAAATGCCTGAAAGCATGGTGGTGGTTGGTTCAGGGGCTATTGGCTCCGAGTTTGCTTATTTTTACAATGCTATCGGCACCAAAGTTACGTTGGTTGAGTTTATGCCAAACCTCGTTCCCATTGAGGATGAAGAGGTATCCAAACAGCTCGAGCGCAGTTTCAAAAAAGCAGGCATGAAGGTGATGACATCTTCTTCAGTAGAGTCTGTCGATACCTCGGGGAAACTTTGTAAAGTGACAGTAAAATCAAAAAAAGGTGAAGAAATTATCGAAGCCGAAATCGTTTTGTCAGCAGTTGGTATTGCTACTAACCTCGAACGTTTAGGACTTGAGGAAACCGGTGTTAAAACTGATAAAGGCAAGGTAGTGGTGGACGATTTTTATCGCACCAATATAGAAGGCGTTTATGCCATCGGCGACATAGTTCATGGTCCTGCACTGGCGCATGTCGCTTCGCACGAAGGTATTATCTGTGTTGAGAAAATCGCCGGCAAACATGTTGAACCGATGGATTACGGCAATATCCCCGGCTGTACTTATACTCAACCCGAAATTGCTTCGGTTGGAATGACCGAAAAAGCCGCCAGAGATGCCGGATACGACATCAGGGTTGGAAAATTTCCCTACTCCGCTTCAGGTAAAGCAAGTGCTGCCGGTGCCAAGGATGGATTTGTGAAGGTAATTTTCGATGCAAAATACGGCGAGTGGCTCGGCGCCCACCTGATCGGTGACAATGTAACCGAATTGATTGCAGAAGTGGTAGTTGCCCGCAAACTGGAAACAACCGGTGAGGAGATCATAAATGCGGTGCACCCCCACCCTACCATGTCGGAAGCCATTATGGAAGCTGTGGCTGCTGCTTATGATGAGGTGATTCATCTTTAATTGCGGATTTCGGATTTTGGATTGCGGATTTCCTGACAGCCGAATTCGGTCCCTGAGCCTGTCTGCAAGACGGCAGTCAGGCAGGCGAAGTCGAAGGGCTGACATCTGACATCTGACCTCTGACATCCGACATCCGACATCTGACTTCTGAAATCTGACATCGTTACTTTAACAAAACCCCCGGAAAATAAAATCCATGGAAATCGTCCAGACGGAAATACCCGATGTACTAATCATCAAGCCTCAGGTTTTTGCCGATGAGCGTGGATACTTTTTCGAGTCCTACAATAATCAGAAATTCAGTCAGGCAGGCATTGATGCCAAATTTGTTCAGGACAACGAGAGTAAATCGATGAAAGGGGTGCTTCGCGGACTCCATTTTCAGAAACCGCCTTTTGCTCAGGGCAAACTGGTAAGGGTTATTCGGGGTTCGGTGCTTGATGTGGCCGTTGATCTCAGGCATGGCTCGCCCTGGTTTGGAAAGTGGGCAGCCATTGAGTTGACTGAGCGCAACAAATGGATGTGCTGGATACCACCCGGTTTCGCCCATGGTTTTCTGACACTTGAAGACAATACAGTGTTCTTTTATAAATGTACCAACATCTACAGCAAAGAATCAGAATGTAGTGTGCGTTGGGATGATCCGGATCTGAACATTAGCTGGAGCAACGAAAATCCTATATTATCAGCAAAAGATAAGGTTGCTCCACTATTTAAAGAGCTAGAGAAATTATTTTAAGTAACTGACCAACAATATTTTTACGAACAAAGACCGGCTTCTGGGTAAGATGACCGGTCTTTTAACAAACTAAAATCATTTCCTGTACGTTTACATAAAATTAGAATATTTGTGCTGATTCCTAACTAAAAATGACTTTAATGACACTAAAAAAACCAGTCAATTTATTGATAATTTTCTCAATACTTACCGTACTGACGATATTCCTCTGTTTTACAGACCAAAATCAAAACAATGATAAACAGTACAATGAGGAGTTTGCAGCCAACAACAAAGCTTATGCTGTTGCGATACCCGACAAAATGGATTTCGCCGGTGAAGATGTTACCCTTGATATCTTTTATGTGCGTGAAGGCTTAGACAAGGAATTGCTTGTAAACACCTACTGGCATTCAAATACCATTCAGTTGCTAAAGCGTGCTGCCAGGTATTTCCCTGTAATTGAACCTATTCTGAAAAAGAATGGTGTCCCCGACGATTTTAAATATCTTGCCCTGATTGAAAGTGGCCTGGCCAATGTGGTTTCGCCGTCAAACGCCTGTGGCTTCTGGCAGTTTCTCGATAAAACGGCAAAACAATATGGGCTGGAGGTGACTGAACAGGTTGACGAACGTTATCATATTGCCAAATCTACTGAAGCAGCATGCAAATACCTGAAAGCAGCCAATGCTCAGTATAAAAACTGGACAATGGCTGCAGCATCATACAATGCAGGCCAGGGAAGAATCAGCCGTGAATGGGAAAGACAAAAGACTAATAACTACTACGATCTTTACCTTAATGCAGAAACAACCCGATATGTTTATAGAATACTGGCCGTCAAGCTAATCTGTGAAAATCCGGCCAGATATGGTTTTTACCTTCGCAATAAAGACCTGTATCCACAAATACCAACATACAGTTTAAGTATTGATACCAATATCACAGATCTCATTAACTTTGCAGCGCAAAATAAAATCAACTACCGGGTACTAAAAGAGTTCAATCCATGGCTCAGATCCGATCAGTTGAAGGTATTACCGGGTAAATCTTACAGAATTGATCTTCCTGAAAAGAACTCATTGAATTACAGCAAATTGCTGAAGCAGATCAAAAATCCGGATGCCATTAAGGGACTGCCTGCTGAAAATGCGACTGAATCAGGCATCATTAAACAAATGGAATAATAGAAATTAATGAATAGTATTGAATCAGATACCGGCACCGAGAATCAGAATATTACAGAAGTAACCGGCGAAAAACTCGAAATTTTCGGAGCAAGGGTGCATAATCTTCAGAATATTGATCTGAGCATCCCCCGGAATAAACTGGTTGTAATCACCGGTTTAAGCGGAAGCGGTAAGTCTTCACTCGCTTTTGACACCATTTATGCAGAAGGACAGCGGCGCTACATGGAGACTTTTTCAGCCTATGCCCGCCAGTTTATTGGTAATCTCGAACGACCCGATGTAGATGAAA
Source organism: Bacteroidales bacterium (assembly GCA_038317155.1). Classification (GTDB taxonomy): domain Bacteria; phylum Bacteroidota; class Bacteroidia; order Bacteroidales; family Lentimicrobiaceae; genus Lentimicrobium. The sequence goes on along the minus strand of JBBQBC010000006.1, from coordinate 34,265 downwards.
TCAATGGGTTAAGTCCGGTAATTTCAATAGAGCAAAAATCAACATCGCGCAACCCAAGATCCACCGTCGGAACCATAACCGAGATTTATGACTTTATGAGGCTGCTTTACGCGCGTGCTTCAATTGCTTATTCACCGGTTACCGGCGAACCTTTGGTAAAGTACTCAGAACAAAAAATAATAGAGCTGATTCATGAGCTTTACAACAACAAGGAAATAATCCTGTTGGCTCCCCTTGTAAAAGGAAGAAAAGGACATTACCGTGAGCTCTTCGAACAACTGCGTAAACAGGGCTTTCTACGTGTAAGAATTGACGGGGAGTTGCGCGAAATCAGCTTTGGCCTTCAACTCGATCGTTATAAAACCCACGATGTTGAGTTGGTTGTTGACAAACTCACCGTGAATGCGAAATCAGCCCAGCGAATTCTTGCATCGGCACAAACTACCTTACGGCAGGGCAAGGGAACTATCATGATCATCGAAAATGCCTCCGGAGAAACCAGGTATCTGAGTAAAAAACTGATGGATCCCGCCACAGGTGCTGCCTTTGATGAACCTGAACCAAATTCATTTTCTTTTAACTCACCTTATGGTGCCTGTCCACATTGCAACGGATTGGGCACAATCACTGAAATTGACCTAACTAAAATCATCCCCGATCCTTCTAAAAGTATTAAGAAAGGTGGTTTTGCCCCTTTGGGCGAAGCTAAATCCACCTGGATATTCCGTCAAATTGAGGCTCTTGGCGAAAAATATGGATTTACGCTCGACACCCCTGTTAGTGAGTTACCTGAGGCTGCCATAAATGCAATACTTTATGGTACCGACGAAGTGTTAAAGGTTAAGAATGAATATCTTGGTGTTACTTCATCCTACTCACTCAATTTTGAGGGGCTGGTGAATTACATCAGTTCGCAAGCTGTGGAAAACGGATCAAATGGCGTGCGAAAATGGGCCAATAGTTTTATGAACTATAAAAAATGCCCGGAATGCAAGGGAACACGCCTGAAGGCCGAATCGCTCAATTTCAGGATTGGAGAATGCACCATTGCCGAATTGTCGGAGATGGAACTGGGACAATTGAATGAATGGTTCAGCCGCAACGATCTGTTCCCTGAAGAGAGAAGAAGGATAGTTGCTCATGAGATCATCCGCGAAATTCGCAACCGGATTGGCTTTTTACTGGATGTTGGATTGGATTATCTTACACTTTACCGGCCAGCCGGAAGTTTATCTGGTGGAGAAGCGCAACGGATCAGACTGGCAACGCAGATTGGTTCGCAACTGGTCGGAGTTCTCTATATTCTCGACGAACCCAGCATCGGTCTTCACCAACGCGATAACCAACGATTAATTAAGGCTTTGCAGGACTTGCGCGATATCGGAAATTCGGTCATTGTGGTGGAACACGACAAAGACATGATACTCGCCGCAGATTTTGTGGTTGATATTGGTCCCGGAGCTGGCAGACATGGGGGCAAAATTGTCGCTACAGGCACACCTTCACAAATGCACGATTGCGACTCGATTACCTGTGCTTACCTCAATGGAAAACGCAGAATTGCTATTCCTTCTGTCAGGCGAAAAGGCAATGGGCATAACCTTCTGCTAACCGGTGCATCGGGCAATAACCTGCAGGATGTTACGCTAAAACTCCCTCTTGGCGTGTTTGTGTGCATTACCGGCGTTTCTGGCAGCGGTAAATCGAGTCTGATCAATGAAACGCTGTATCCAATCCTTAGTCAGTATTTTTACCGCTCCGAACGCAAACCGCTGGATTACAAAAAGTTCTCTGGTCTTGAATACATCGACAAAGTTATAGAGATTGACCAATCGCCCATTGGCCGGACACCAAGATCAAACCCGGCGACCTACACAGGTGTTTTTGATGAGATTAGAAAATTGTATGCAATGTTGCCAGAGTCAAAGATCAGGGGCTATCAGGCTGGCAGATTTTCTTTTAATGTAAAAGGCGGAAGATGCGAAACCTGCAAGGGTGCGGGTGTCAGGGTTATTGAGATGAACTTTCTCCCTGATGTATTTGTGCCTTGTGAAACCTGCTACACCAAACGCTATAACCGTGAAACGCTCGAAGTCAGGTTCAAGGGAAAATCGATCAACGATATACTTGATATGACGATTGACCAGGCCGTTGAATTCTTTGAAAATACCCCTTCTATTCTTTTGAAAATAAGAACATTAAAAGAAGTTGGACTCGGTTATATTACTTTAGGACAGCAATCAACCACCCTTTCGGGTGGTGAAGCGCAACGGGTGAAACTAGCCACTGAACTGTCGAAAAAAGATACCGGTAAAACGCTCTACATATTGGATGAACCCACCACCGGCCTTCATTTCGAAGATGTAAATGTGCTGCTGGGCGTTTTAAACCGCCTGGTTGAAAGGGGTAACACCGTTTTGGTTATTGAGCACAATATGGAAGTCATCAAAGTTGCTGATTACATCATTGACCTTGGCCCTGGCGGAGGCAAACGGGGCGGATTGATCATTGCAGAAGGTACCCCCGAAAAAGTTGCCGGTATTAAGGAAAGCCTTACAGGCCTTTTTCTGAAAGAAGAACTGAAGATTAAGCAGTAATTCATACTAATTTTAATTGAACTTATTATTCAATTAATTGAGAATATTTCTTATATTTACAGCCTCAATTTATGAAACACATTTTTGTTTCACTCAAAACTGACTATGTATTCTGACGCACTCAACGAAGACGAAAGGGTTAGGGAAGCAATTACCCCAAAAGGCTGGAACGAGATAATGACCAGCGATTCCTGGGAAGTATTTAAAATAATGGCTGAGTTTGTTGAAGGATTCGAAAAACTCGGTAGAATAGGCCCGTGTGTTACAATATTCGGTTCTGCCCGGACACATGCAAATCACCGGTACTACAAGTTGGCCGAAGAGATTGCATACATGCTTACCAAAAAAGGGTTTGGGGTAATTTCGGGCGGAGGGCCCGGCATTATGGAAGCAGCCAATAAAGGCGCGCATTTTGGCGGTGGAAGATCGGTTGGATTGAACATTGATCTGCCCTTTGAGCAAAACTCCAACCCGTTCATCGATCCTGATAAACTCATGAACTTTGACTACTTTTTTGTTAGAAAGGTAATGTTTATGAAGTATTCGCAGGGATACATTGTATTGCCCGGTGGATTCGGAACACTTGATGAAATGTTTGAAGCAATCACGCTTATACAGACACACAAAATGGTAAAGTTTCCTATTGTTCTGGTGTCAAGAGATTTCTGGCAGGGTTTGCTTGACTGGATAAAGGAAAAAATGCTGAATGAACAGAATATCAGCCTGGCGGATCTCGAAATCTTTTCAGTTGTTGATAACGCGCAGGAAGCAGTCGACACCATTGAAGAATATTATAATAAATACGCTTTAAAACCCAACTTTTAGGACATGCCGGGAATCAGGTCTTTCAAGTTTTTTCATTCACAATAAAAACAAAAACATCATGACATCTTTGAACTTAATTCAACTAAATTTTGAAACAGGTGGATATAACCTGTTGGCAAGGGTAATCATCAACGACAAACCAGCTTTGCTGTTGGTCGATACAGGTTCTCCCACCACCGTGATCGATACGGATCATCTGCAAAAGTTCGTAAGCCAGACTGAATTAAAACGCAGTTCACGAAAAAATCTTGCACCCGGATCTACCAGTATTTACAGCTATGTTGCAAATATTGAAAAATTTGAAATCGGTTCTGTAGTGATCAATAACTATAAAGCATTATCTCAGGATCTTGGTGTAATTAACCGTTCCTTTAGGGGAATGGGTAATCCTCAGATTGATGGGTTGCTGGGTTGCGATTTGCTCCGTCATTGCAAAGCAACCATTAATTTTGAAAAAAGGGTACTTGAGCTCGGTGCGCTTGTTGAGCCAACCGAACCTTCCAAAAATGCTGTTATCGAATAATCACAGCCTTTTTTCTCAGAACCTGCCGGGGATTATTTACATTCCCGGCTTCGATTATGACCATTCCGGAGTAAGGTTCCGCGATGAAAACCTTTTTGACTTCATTGCTTTGCATAAGTGCGCTGTATAAAAGCTTTCCATCCAGGTTATAAACTTTTAGTAACCATGGACCTGCTGTATCTATATTAACATTTACCCAACCATTACCCGGGTTCGGTGAAACATTGAGTTTACCGTGTATCTTATCAACTCCAATAATTCCGGCCGGGCCGGGAGGAGTGCCTTTAAAAAGCGTGATTCCACCGCTATAATTACCGATTGCAAGGTCGGGAAAGCCGTCGTTATTCAGATCGGCCCAGGCCGGTGCTGTTCTTATTCCTTCTGTAATAAACATAAAGTGGGGATCACAAAGTTCAAAAGTATGCCCGGGTTCAGCCGAAATGTTTTTATAATACTTCAGGAGTCCCGATTCTGACCCGGCCAGCAGCCTGAGTTCTCCGCTGGTAGTCCTGATAAAGGAAGGAACATTGTAACCCGTGTAGGAAACTTCAGGATCGGTAACATTAACGTTTCCAAAATTATTCATTATGGGCCCAAAAACAGGTTGTCCGGCGCTGCCTTTGTTTTCAAAGTATGACAGTTTCCCGTCAATTGAACCCACTACGAGGTCATTTAATCCATCCCCGTTAATATCGACAAAAACAGGGGTACTAAAACCTACTACGCTCAGATTCTGGTAAGCCGTAAGCGGATTTTCAAAAACCGGTATACTCCCCTGCCCGGCCACATTTGTAAACATCCATAAATCACCCTCACTGTTTCCGACCAGCATATCCAAATCACCATCGCCATCCATATCATCAAAAGCAGGATAAACCCCCAGAAGTCCATATTGCGAAATATGCCCGAAATCATCATCAATAAGTATAAAAGATGGCAATTCAGGAGTTCCATTGTTCAGGTATAGGTAAAGCCTCCCGTTATAGTAACATTTAAGTTGCCCGAAATCATTCACCATACAGGTATCGTATAGTCCGTAATTGCCAACCACCAGGTCGGTAAGTCCATCACCGTTGACATCGGCAAAAACCGGGTAAGCACCAAGTCCGAGATCAATCATTCCATCCTGCAGGAAAGAACGGGTTAGCAATCCACAATCTTTTGTAACTGAATCGCCCTTACAATCGCTGTATAACCAGACACTGTTTTTACCCTGTGATCTGGTAAGACCCGGGTCGAAAGGTGAAGCAAGATAATGCATCAAACCATCGTTATACAGATCTATTTCCTGAACCAGGGGGAACGACCACAATTTCAAAGGATCGGCGGCAGGCCAGGCTGGTAATTGCTCTACCATCAAAGCATCTATATTGCTGCCTGCATTCCGGAGGGCAAGCACGTTATTAAAATCAACATCACCAAGCACCAAATCGTAAATGCCGTTACCCGTTATATCTGTCAATAGTAGTGTAGATCCGGTATGTTTGGGGTGGGTATCATCCTTAACATTTCTGAAATTAACACAGGTATCAAAAGTAATGGCATTCGATTCACTGTTCTCGGCAAATCTGCCCCAGCAATTATTTACTTTATGATAAATCAACGAATCGGAATTCCCGTAGAGTTCAACCGACATGTTGCGGTGATATTCAATAAACGATCCCAATCCCCAGAAAGTAAGTATATCCAGATCTCCGTCATCGTCAAGATCAAGAATTGCCGGGTAATCGACATTAGTTACCAGCAAATTGGTAAAAATACTTCCCTGGAGAGATGTAATATAAGGGTCAACAGCTTTCTCAAAAACAGGGAGGGATTCTCCCTTATTCCTGTACACCATAATTCCACCCGGTGTATAAGTAAAAATATCGGGGTAACCATCGTTGTTGTAATCAGCAACCTGAAACCAATGATGAAGCGGAGGAAAATACCGTCTGTATTCAGGTGCATAGTTGAAACCCGGGGATAACCCGGCCGTCTTGTAAAGAAAAGGAAGTAAACGGTCCCCATGCCGGTCAAACACCAACAGATCCTTTATACCATCGTTATCAAAATCTATTTTACCAAACTGAACATTGTTAAGACCACCTGCCCAGGCATTTCTGTAATTTATCCCGTTTGCCGAAACAATGGGATCAGTCCAGGGAGAAAAGCCATAATCATTTAAATTCTGTGCAGTCACATGATGATACAAAACCAAAAATAGCAGTGACAGCAAAGTAAGTCTCCAGTTTCCCATTGAATCAGTTTATTCTTTTGAAGAAATTCATTTGTGCAAAGATAATGAACTGCAGGTGGCAAGTCTATAGTCTAAAGTCTAAAGTAAAAAGTAAAAAGTAAAAAAGATTATGAAGTGGCAATGTCAAGTCTAAAGTGTAAAGCTCAGAGTTTAAAGTCTAAAGTAAAAAGTAAAAAGTAAAAGTCTAAAGTCTGCCCGACTGACCATATTAAACTTACTTTATAATGAGTTAGTTCGGTCAGGCGGTTAGAAATCCGATTGAGTGTTGGAACTCTCTTTCGATGCGATAGTTTACACTTGAAATGGCACTGGATGCCATTAATAAACAATCAGTTCACGAAACTCTGCTACTGCTGAATAACTTCACTAAAACTGAATTAATTAATTTTGAATCTCCTGATTATTAATCCTTAAAGTCCTTTTAAAAAAGACTAATCTGTAAAATTAAATTCCATGATTTTTTCTGATTCTGGTCATAATTATAATTAAAAAACCCAGTTTCACGGCAGGATTCTCTCTAAAATTAACTTACCTTGTTGCAACTGTCTGTAGCCCGGATAATTAAAAATTTAAGCTAATTAGCTATATATCAAATAATAAGTCAAAATACCGGTCAACAAACAAACTTAAAAAGCCGAATTGGTAAATTCTAATAGATGTTCTATATTTGCAGGCTCAAAAAATTAGTCTATTACATTTAATCTAACTTCCACATGCAGAATAAGGGTGCTATTAAATTTTTCGCGATTGCATTGGCAATTGTGTGCCTTTTTCAGCTTTCGTTCACATTCTTTTCGAAAAGAATAGAGAGAAAAGCAAGTAGCTTTGCAATGAACGATGAGGCTAAAAGTCTGGCAAAACAGTTGGCAAAAGGAAATGCGACGCTTGAGCTGAAAATGCTTGATTCGATTGGCAAAGCAAGAAATCGCTATTATCTCGACTCGATGGCCAATCAGCCTGTTTACAACATTCTGGTCCGTAAATACACCTATCAGGAGTGTAAAGAACGCGAATTGAACCTCGGGCTTGACCTGAAGGGCGGTATGAACGTTACACTTGAAGTTTCGGTAGTTGATATAGTGAGGGCTCTTTCAGGCTACAGCACCAATCCTGTGTTCACGCAGGCAATTGACAAAGCTATACTGAAACAGCGCAGCAGCCAGAGCGATTTTGTAACCCTTTTCGGTGAATCTTTTGCAGAAGTTGACCCCAATGCAAAACTGGCTGCAATATTTAATACAGTCGAACTGAAAGACCGCGTTACCTTCAACTCGACCAACAAGGAAGTTTTGGCTGTTATCCGTCAGGAAACAAAAGGTGCCATTGACCGCACCTTTAATATTCTCCGTACCCGTATCGACAGGTTTGGAGTTGCACAGCCAAACATTCAGCAGTTGCAGACTGCAGGCCGCATTCTGGTTGAGCTTCCAGGTATCAAAGAACCTGATCGCGTGCGGAAACTTCTTCAGGGAACAGCACAACTCGAATTCTGGGAAACCTATCAGTTTTCCGAATTGGTTCCTTTCTTTGAAGATGCCAACAAAAGGCTTGCTTCAATCGGTGTTATTGACACAACTGCAAAAACTGCAATAGACTCAGCCTCTAAAGTTGTTGCTCCGGCAAAAGACACAACTGCTGTTGCAAAAAGTGACACGGCTAAATCAACACTGCTCGACAAGATAAGCGATACCACCAAATCGGATAAAAATAAGCAATCCTTTGAAAAATACGCAAAGGAAAATCCTCTTTATGCCTACCTGAATCCTGCAATTTTTCCTGATAAAAACGGAAAATATTTCCCTGGTCAGGGCGCTACTGTTGGTTTTGCAGCAATTAAAGATACGGCCAGAGTTAACCGGATGCTTGCAGAGGTTAAAAGTGTTTTCCCACGCGATCTGAAGCTTGCCTGGACTGTAAAACCTGAAAAAGACAGACCGGAAGTTCTTGAACTTACTGCATTAAAAGTAACGAGCCGCGATGGTAAAGCACCACTTGGAGGAGATGCCGTTGTTGATGCCCGTCAGGATTATGACCCTAATGGCCGTGTTGAAATCACCATGCTGATGAATCCTGAAGGTGCCAAAACATGGAAAAGATTGACAGCAGATAACATTGGTAATCAGATTGCCATTATTATGGATGGTTATGTTTATTCTGCTCCGAGAGTTAATGGTGAAATCCCAAACGGGAGGTCATCAATTACGGGTAATTTCTCTGTTGAGGAAGCACTCGACCTTGCCAACATTCTGAAGGCAGGTAAATTACCGGCACCTGCGCGTATTGTTCAGGAAGAGATTGTCGGACCTTCGCTTGGTAGAGAATCTATCAATGCCGGCCTTGCATCTTTTATTATCGCCTTCCTACTTGTTCTGTTGTATATGATTTTATATTACAACCGGGCCGGTTGGGTTGCCGACCTTGCACTGGTAACCAATATATTCTTTATTTTCGGTGTACTCACTTCACTTGGTGCGGTTCTGACATTGCCTGGTATAGCAGGTATTGTGCTTACGCTGGGTATGGCTGTTGATGCGAACGTTATTATCTATGAACGTATCCGCGAAGAATTAAGAGCCGGCAAAGGGCTCAGGCTGGCCATACACGACGGTTACAGCAATGCCTATTCGGCCATTATCGACGGAAACGTGACCACATTGCTCACGGGTATCGTGCTCTACATATTCGGCTCAGGACCTATTCAGGGTTTCGCAACCACACTTATTATTGGTATCATTACCTCTCTCTTTACAGCGATCTTTATTTCAAGAATTATATTTGAGAATTTGCTGAATAGAAATAAAAACATCACTTTCGATAATAAATTTACCCGTGATGCTTTCTCTAAAGTAAACATCAACTTTATCGGTATTCGTAAGAAACTGTATATAGTTTCGGGCGTTGTTATCTTTATTGGTATCATTTCGCTAGCTACCAAAGGCTTGAACTTCGGTGTTGATTTCACAGGAGGACGCACATTCATTGTCAGGTTTGATAAAGATGTTTCAACCAATGATGTGAGGGCTTCACTTTCCAAACAGTTTGGAGAGGCACCTGAAGTAAAAACCTTCGGGGGAAATAATCAGGTTAAAATTACCACGAAGTATATTATTGATAACGATACCCGTGCCGCGGATTCAATTGTTGAAACCAAGCTTTTTGAAGGTGTAAAACAGTTCTATACCACATCAATGACCCGCACTGAGTTCACTTCTGACGATGATACCAAGGTTCTCGGTAGGCTGAGTTCACAGAAAGTTGGGCCAACCATTGCTGATGACATCAAGCAGGGTGCTATACTCGCTGTATTTTTTGCTTTGCTGGTTATCTTTATCTATATCGCAATTCGTTTCAAAAAGTGGCAATACGGTCTTGGAGGTTTGATTTCACTTGCTCATGATACCCTGATTACCATTTCATTGTATTCGATATTCTATGGTTTGCTGCCATTTAACCTTGAAGTTGACCAGGCTTTTATAGCTGCCTTGCTGACCATTATCGGGTACTCGATCAATGATACGGTAATTATCTTCGACCGTATCAGGGAGCACCTTACATTATATCCGAAACGCAGCCTGCAGGACAATATGAACCATGCTATGAACAGTACCCTAGGACGTACCTTTAATACAGCAGGTACAACCCTCGTTGTGTTGATCGCCATCTTTATTTTCGGAGGTGAAGTGATCAGGGGTTTTGTATTTGCCCTTATGGTTGGTATTGCAATCGGAACTTACTCCTCTATCTTCAATGCAACTCCGATTGCATTCGACATGATCAATCTTTCCAACCGCCGTAAAAAACGTAAGGAAGATTTAAAGAAAGCCGTTAAATAAGCATTCTTATTAATTTCTTTTTATAAAAAAGCAAAGGGGTACGGTAATCGTATCCCTTTCCTTTTTTTTAGTACTTTTGAGATTCCAAAGAATCAGCCATGCCTCCATACCAGTTATTATTTCTCGACGTCAGTGGCGGGGAATTCATGATTATTCTGATTGCTGTTTTTCTCATTTTTGGTCCAAAGAAAATGCCTGAAATAGCAAGAAAGATAGGAAGAACCATGAATGAACTGAAAAAAGCTTCTTCGGATATTACCCGTGAATTCAGGGATGAAACCAATAGTATCAAAAATGAATTATTGGCAGCGCGTGAATCCGTTCGCAGAGAAACCGAAACAATTACCCGGGATGTTTCTGGAACTTTCAACAAGGCTGGTGACGATATTGTTACAGAGCTCACTCCCGCTAAAGATCCATACGAAAATACCCAGAAAAGCGATAAAACGGACAAAGACAGCGAACCCAATTCATAATTATACAATTTTAATTTCACCTTGCCGTTTATGCATAAGTACTGTCTTTAACGAAAACCTTTAAAACGGGCTATTGATAAAATCATTAATTTAGCGGATCAATCGTCACCTATACCTGACGGTTTTGAAGCACAGAAACATACAGACTCCCGATGAATATAATTAAGACCGCACTGTTAATCTCCTTGCTGATTGCGATATCATTGCCGGAAGTGGCAGGCCAGAGCAGAAGGATTGCCGCAGCGGAAGAAGCTTTCAGTAGTTTCCAATACAACCTCGCGGCTTCCCGTTACAAGAAGGCATTTTCAAAAACCAAAAGCAGACCCGAAAAAGACAGAATCTCTTTTCAGATGGGTGAATGCTATAGAATGATGAACAGCACTAAAAAAGCAGAGGCCAACTATCGCAGAATTATAAAAAGCGATTTTGCCCGAAAAAACCCTGTTGTTTATCTTCACTATGCAGATATGCTCAGAATAAATGAAAAATACGATATTGCCAAAGATTACTATGCCTTATATGCTGAAAATGTGCCTGATGACATCCGTGGTGCAAACGGAGTAAAATCCTGTCAACTCGCAGCGGAATGGAATGCCAATCCAACCAAATATTCAATTGCCAATCTGAAAAAAGTAAATTCAAAAGGCGATGATTTTGCAGCATCCTATGCCGACAAATTTTATAACGTCCTTATTTTTACATCTAACCGCGAAGGCAGTACAGGCAAAGGTCTTGATGACTGGACAGGACAGAACTTCAGCGACCTGTTTTTAACGCGTCAGGATAGAAAAGGAGAATGGAGCGAAGCAACTCTTGCTGATGCTGAAGGAAAACTGAATACGGAAGCCAATGAAGGAGCACCTGCTTTCAACGATAAGTTTACCACCATGTATTATACCCGTTGTGGTAGTGCTGATGATGAAACCACGAACTGCAGAATACTTGTCGTCAAACGTTCAGGACGCGGGTGGGGTGAAGCCAAAGTGCTTGATTTAGGCAAAGACAGTACCGTCACCAATGGACATCCTGCAATCAGCCAGGATGAACTAACCCTGGTTTTCTCGAGCGACCGTAAAGGCGGGCAGGGAGGAAAAGATCTGTGGATAGCAACCCGTAAATCTGTCACAGATGAGTTTTCAAAACCTATGAACTTAGGCGATCAGGTAAACACTCAGGGTGATGAAGTTTTCCCCTTCCTTCGTAACGACACCACACTTTTTTTTGCATCAAACGGGCACCCCGGCCTTGGTGGCCTCGATATTTTTAAAAGTGTAAAGCGGGAGAATGTCTGGACATCCCCGACAAATCTGGAGGTTCCGGTCAATTCGAGTGGTGATGATTTTGCCATGATATTCCAGCCAGGTGAAGATCAGGGATTCTTTTCATCGAACCGCAAAGGTGGAAAAGGTGGCGATGATGTTTATTCTTTCACCAACCCACCACTGGTATTTACACTTCAGGGAACCGTAAAGGATGACCGTACCCTTCAGTTTATTCCGATGGCTTCTGTTAAACTGGTTGGTTCCGATGGATCATCGGTTGAAGCCAAAACCGACCCCAAAGGATTCTATTCATTCAGCAGGTCGCAGATTAAACCGAATACCACTTACGACCTGACGGTTATCAAAGAAAGCTATTTCAATAAAAAGGCCCGTGAAACAACCGTCGGCGTTGAAAAAAATAAGGATTTCGTTATTGATTTCATTTTAGAACCAATACCTGAAAAACCAGTAGTTTTGCCCGACATTCTTTACGATCTGGCCAAATGGGACCTGAAACCACAATATCAGGATTCTCTTCAGGGACTCATAAAAACCCTCCTCGAAAATGAAACCATCGTGGTTGAGTTGGCTGCCCATACCGATGCACGTGACACTGAGGAACGAAACGACATTCTCTCGCAGCGCAGGGCCGAATCGGTGGTCAATTATCTGATCGAACGTGGCATTGATCCCGCCAGGCTTGTAGCCAAAGGTTATGGGGAGCGCGTGCCACGCATCCTGGCCAAAGATATCCGGAAAGAAGGTTTTCTTTTTAAAGCCGGAACTAAATTGACAGAAGCTTTTATTGACTCATTGAAGACCGTTCCTGAAAAAGAAGCTGCTCATTCACTTAACAGGAGAACTGAATTCAGGGTACTGAGTAAGGATTTTGTGCCAAAGCCTAAGAATCAGCAGTTTGAGCAGAAAGTTGAGATTAAAATCAACCCTGAAGAAAACACTGTGGCACTTGAATCAGGAAAAGGCAACTCACTGTTGATCCCCAGCATTGTGAATGGTTACAACGTAAAAGTTATGTACGACAAAAACGACAGGGGACTGATATTTTCGCTGGCAGAAGCACAAAGGCTATTACAGACCGGTGCTATTGCAAAATCTGACTTTATTGGCGATGCCAATGTTGTGCTTGCCGAAGGCTCAATTGCTGACAAAGCTGTATTCAAAATTAAAGAAATGAGAATCGGACAGCGAACTGCAACCAATGTTGAAGCTACTGTTTCTCATAAAATTACCGAAGGGGTGATTATGGGCGAAAGTACCATCAGTATGTTTGGCAGGTTTAAACTCGATGAAAATAACAAGCAGCTAATCTTTAATTAAAAATTATCACTGGCTGCTTTGGCAGCCGGTTTTATTTCAGCATAGTACCATCAGAATATGTCGCAGGAATCGAGATACATCCGTCGTGGCGTTTCGGCAGGAAAAGAAGATGTACATCAGGCTATCAGCCGGATTGACAAAGGTTTGTATCCAAAAGCCTTTTGCAAGATTATCCCCGACCTGTTGGGTGGCGACCCGGAATGGTGCAACATTATGCATGCCGACGGTGCGGGCACCAAATCATCCCTGGCTTATATCTACTGGAAAGAAACCGGAGACCTTTCAGTATGGAGGGGAATTGCCCAGGATGCCATTGTTATGAATACGGACGACCTTTTGTGCGTTGGAGTGACAGACAACATCCTGATCTCATCAACTATAGGCAGAAATAAGAACCTGATTCCCGGTGAAGTGATCTCCGAAATTATTAACGGAACCGAAGAATTTCTTGAAGAAATGCGTTCTTACGGAATTGGCATTTTTTCAACAGGCGGCGAAACGGCCGATGTGGGCGACCTTGTGCGTACCATCATTGTTGATTCAACCGTTTCCGCCAGGATCAGACGCAATCGGGTTATTTCAAATCACCACATTCAGGCCGGTGATGTAATTGTCGGTCTGGCTTCCTATGGGCAGGCAACTTACGAGAAAACATACAATGGCGGCATGGGCAGCAACGGCCTGACCTCAGCCAGGCACGATGTATTTGACAAACAGTATACTGTGAAGTATCCTGAAAGCTTTGATCCGGCCATGCCGACCGATCTTGCCTACAGCGGAAAACTGAAACTTACAGATCCTTCGCCGGTCACAGGAATCGACATCGGCAAACTTGTGCTTTCCCCTACCCGCACCTATGCCCCGGTAATCAAGCAAATCCTTGACAATTACCGGAGCCATATCCACGGCATGGTTCACTGTTCGGGCGGTGCTCAGACCAAGGTGCTGTATTTTGTGGACAATCTGCACATTATCAAGGACAACCTGTTTGAAATACCAGCCTTGTTCAGAATTATTCAGGAGCAATCAGGCACAGAATGGGCTGAAATGTACAAGGTTTTCAATATGGGACACCGGATGGAACTTTACGTACCTAAAGAAATTGCTAAGGATCTTATTGCTATTTCAGAAAGTTTCGGGATTGAAGCGAGGGTTGTGGGAAGATGTGAAAAGGCAGATTCAAAAAAGTTAAGTATTTATACCCTTGATAGAGAATTTGAATACCAGGGTTAATTGCATTAAATATCTAGCCTGTTTTCAATTCCTGCCTCAATATTAGTTTGTTTATTAGTTATTTCGGATTTCTTATCTGAAATTCAGACTCTAACCGAAATTCTGAACCGGAACGAATCAGCTTATCCGCTTTACTATGGCGGGGAAGTTCATCGAAGCCAAATCCGAAATCCAAAATCCGAAATCCGAAATCCAATTTATCGTACCTTTGCACCCTCAAAAATAAAAGAACATGCTCGATAAACTCGAAGCCATATACCAACGTTATCTGGAAATTGAAAAACAGATGAATGACCCGGCGCTTATGGCTGATATGAAGTCATATATAAAACTCAGCAAGGACTACAAAGAGTTGCAGCCCATCATCGTCGAATATAAGAAATATGAGTCGGTAGTAAGGAATATGGAATCGGCGAAGGAAATTCTTTACCAGGAAAAAGATGAGGATTTCAGGGCCATGGCTAAGGAAGAACTGACCATGCTTGCCGCAACATTTGAAAAAATGGAAGAAGACATCAGGCTGATGCTTATCCCGGCTGATCCGCAGGATGGCAAGAATGCCGTGGTTGAAATCCGCGCCGGCACTGGCGGTGATGAAGCCAGTATTTTTGCAGGAGACCTCTATAGAATGTACACTAAATTCAGTGAAACCAAAGGCTGGAAGATTGATCTCGTTGACTTTACCGAAGGCACCGTTGGCGGATATAAGGAAATTATCATCAACATCTCGGGTGAGAATGTTTACGGACTGATGAAATATGAATCGGGCGTGCACCGCGTTCAGCGGGTTCCTCAAACTGAAACCCAGGGACGTGTTCATACCTCTGCTGCTTCGGTGGTTGTGCTGCCTGAAGCCGACGAGTTCGATATCGACCTCAAACAAAGCGATATCCGAAAAGACACCTACTGCTCATCGGGTCCTGGAGGACAGTCGGTAAATACAACCTATTCAGCAGTCAGGCTGACACATATTCCGACCGGTATCACGGTTGCCATGCAGGATCAGAAGTCGCAGATGAAGAATTTCGACAAGGCCATGACCATTCTTCGTACCCGGATCTTTGAACTCGAATATGGGAAATATCTGGATGAAATTTCGAAGAAACGGAAGACCATGGTTTCAACCGGCGACCGTTCGGCAAAAGTCCGGACTTACAATTACCCGCAGAGTCGGATTACGGATCACCGGATTAACCTTACTGTTTACAATCTTCAGGTTTTTATGGATGGTGATATCCAGAATATGATTGATTCCCTGCAGCTTGCCGAGAATGCCGAAAGACTAAAAGAAGCAGTTAATTAACCAGAACTGGCTTTACGGCAGTATTCTGAATTAATCTGAAACAGAAAACTTCACACAATGAATCGCAAACAACTGGTTGGTTTAATTAAAAAGAAGCGCTCGTTTCTTTGTGTCGGACTGGATAGTGATTTAGACAAAATTCCCACCCACCTGCTGGGCGAAGAAGACCCGGTTTTTGAGTTTAACCGTCAGATAATCAATGCTACCATTGATTATACGGTCGCCTACAAACCTAACCTTGCCTTTTATGAATCGCGTGGTCTGGATGGAATGAAAAGCCTTCAGAGAACAATGGATTACCTCGCCAATTTCACCGGTCAGTGTTTTACCATAGCCGATGCCAAACGGGGCGATATTGGGAACACCTCAACCCAATACGCCAGGGCAGTTTTCGACAGTAAAGCTTCCGGATTCAACTTCGATGCG
The DNA here is from genome assembly GCA_038317155.1 of Bacteroidales bacterium. Taxonomy (GTDB): domain Bacteria; phylum Bacteroidota; class Bacteroidia; order Bacteroidales; family Lentimicrobiaceae; genus Lentimicrobium. The sequence continues at coordinate 18,210 of JBBQBC010000006.1, read as the reverse complement.
ATAACTGTGGCCCCCTATATGGGAGAAGACTCTGTCAGTCCTTTCCTGATGTTTGATAACAAGTGGGTAATCCTTCTGGCTTTGACTTCGAACAAGGGTGCCTTTGATTTTCAACTGATGGAAGACGATGGTGGTAACAGATTGTTTGAGAAAGTGCTCCGGACTTCTCAGAATTGGGGAACACCGGAAAACATCATGTATGTTGTTGGTGCAACCCGTGCTGAAATGATTGCTGAAGTGAGGGCGATTGTTCCTGATCACTTCCTTCTGGTTCCGGGTGTTGGCGCTCAGGGAGGCAGTCTTTCTGAAGTTGCCCGCTACGGGATGAACAGCGATTGCGGCCTGTTAGTGAATGCTTCCCGGAGTATAATATTTGCTTCAAAGAATGATGATTTCGCCACAATGGCCGGAAATGAGGCATTAACCATACAGCTTGAGATGGAAAATCTGCTGTCAGAAAAAGGAATTATCTGATTAAATATTACTAAAAAAAAGGTTGCTTTAAAAAGCAACCTTTTTCTTTATAACTGAATAGGGTTATTCAACTATATAATTCCAGTTAAATACATCCGGTTCATCTCCAAACTGAATTGCCTGAAGCCTTTTGTATAGTTTTGTGGATACTGGTCCGGCCTGTCCGTCTTTACAATAGTTGTAAACTTCACCAGTTACATGGTCAACTATTTTGCAAATTGGAGAGATAACAGCCGCAGTGCCACAAGCACCTGTTTCTTCAAATTCTGAAAGTTCTTCCACAGGAACTGGTCTTACTTCAACTTCCATACCCATTTCACGGGCTAGTTCCATGAGACTTTTGTTAGTGATGGAAGGAAGAATGGAATCTGATTTAGGTGTTATAAATTTATTTCCCTTGATTCCAAAAAAGTTAGCCGGGCCGGCTTCGTCAATATATTTTTTCTCCTTTGCATCAAGGAAAATAGCAGCAGCAAAACCACCTGCATGAGCCTCTTCGCCTGCGGAAAGACTGGCGGCATAATTTCCACCTACTTTAAAACGGCCTGTTCCATTAGGGGCTGCACGGTCATGATCGCGTGCAATCTGCATGGAAACCGGCTTAAATCCCTCTTTGAAATAAGGTCCGACCGGTGTTACAAAAACCAGAAAAAGGTATTCATCTGCAGGTTTTACACCCACCCGGGCGCCACTCCCGATAAGCAAGGGGCGCAGATAAAGAGATGCTCCTGTTCCGTAAGGCGGAATATAGCTTTCGTTCATTTTAACAGCAGTAGTAATTGCTTTCAGGAATAATTCGTGAGGTACAACAGCCATCATAACACCATTCGCAGAACTTTCCATCCGTTTTGCATTCTCTTCCCACCTGAAAATCCTTATTTTCCCATCTTTCCCCCTGAAAGCTTTCATACCTTCAAAGGCTTCCTGCCCGTAGTGAAGCGCCGATGCTGCCATGTGCAGGTTGATAAATTCAGAAGATGTAATTTCGAGTTCGCCCCATTTGCCATCCTTGTAGTAACACCTGACATTATAGTCAGTCTTCACATACCCAAAAGGTAAGTGGCTCCAGTCAAGATTCATCATAACAATATATTTTTAATGGTTGATTAGTTCACCCTTACACGGAGCTAAATTAGGAATATTCCCTATAATAACAATGGAAATTGAAAATAATAAGTTTCAGATAGCGGACATTATATAGCGTTAATTATCTGGATATTACAATATGAATTCAATAAAACAGAACCGATAATCTGAAAAATACATATTATAACTCCCGATATGTGATTTTCTACTAAAATTTGAAAATTCAGATTTGCATTGGTCAGTAAAATTCCCGGATCCCGGAATAATCTTTCTATGACTAATCCCGTTATCCAAAGTTGAAATTCTATTAAACTGATTATCAATATTTAAAACCTGAATAAGCTTAATTTGAATATCCAATACATTAAAAAATCAGGTTCTTATAGGAAATTGCAAATTACTCACTATCTTTAGTCAACCATTTCATAAGCCACTACGTTTACCGGAACAAGCAAGAGGAAATAAATCATATAATCTGTAATTCAATATTTTAAAGTGATATATAGAACCCCACTAATGAACTTACGGAATTACTTTCTTTCCGGAATGAGTAAATCGCCGGCTGAAACCAGAACTAAAATGGAGTATTTGCTCCGGTTTATTCTGGCTGGAATTCTGCTTTTAATTCCCCTGATGGTGTTGAGGGTAATTGGGCTCACCAACATTTATCTGCTTGCCGGCGATCTTAGTCTTCTTCTTCTCATTCTATTCTCTTTGCTGATGATTAAGTTGAACAGACCTTCAATCGCTTCCGGCAGTATTTACCTTTTACCTATTGCAATATTAGTCTATGATATTTCCGGAAATCAACATTCTGAAGGTTGGATAACCCCTGAAAGTCTTTTTACATCGTTGGCATTCCTCCTTTTTGGCATTTTGTTCATCGGTACTTTCGCAATAAAGAAAAAGCAAATAGTCATCTTCGGGATAATCGCAATTTTAACATTAATTTCCCATTATGTTATCCTTGTTAACGCTTCAAATGACTTACACCCCGGGAAAAATAGTTTCATCATACTTCTCATCTCACTTATTCTTGTTATACTTTCAGTCTTAGCGGCATTTTTTACACGCCAGATTTATCATGAATTAATGAATAAATCAGAACACTCACACCGGCAAACAGAGATTAAATATCTGTCACTTTTTTCTAATATGATGGATGGATTCTCACTTCAGAAAGTTGTATTTGATGATGAAGGCAAGCCGGTGAATAGTGTTTTTGTTGAGGTTAATGATGCTTTCGAACACTTTGCGGGCAAGTCCCGGGACGAAATTATCGGAAAATATGCTTCAGATATAGTTCCGGGTATAACATCGCCTGAATCGAAATGGCTGAAAGTTTTTTCAGATGTTGCCATAAATGGAAAGGAAACCAGGTTTGAAGAGTATGCCCGACACTATAAACGATGGCTCGATGTTTATGCCTTTTCGCCCGAACCTGACTATTTCATTACAATTTTCCGCGATATAACCCTTAGCCGCGAAACAGCAGAAGCACTCAAAATAAGTGAGCGGAAAAACAAAGCCATCATCGAGGCACTACCCGACCACATTTTTATCATCGACGAAAATGGCAACATGCCTGAAGTTGTCTCAGGGAATGAAACGATTGATAAGAAGACAGGCACACGCAATAAGCTTAGTATCCATGAACTAAGTTATCCGGTTGATACTATAAACCGGATATTGGCTTCTGCCAGACTGGCTATATCAGCAGCCACATTACAAACCATTGAATATGAAATATCTCATGAAAAGGAAACTACTTATTTTGAAGCCAGGATTATTTCACTCAACAACTCTCAGGTACTGGTAGTCAACCGAAACATAACTGATCGTAAGCAGTCAGAAATCAGATTGGTTAAAGCCAAAGAGAAGGCTGAAGTGTCAGATCGGCTCAAAACTGCATTTCTGGCAAATATGAGCCATGAGGTTCTTACTCCTATGAATGCAATTATGGGGTTTTCTCAGATACTCACCGAAGCTTCGATACCAGAGAGTGAACGAAGGGAATTTGCAGAACTAATAAGAGCAAGTGGTCATCTGTTAATCGGGCTTATAAATGATATCATGGATCTGGCACGTATTGAAGCCGGGGAAATAAAGTTCAACATAACCCGTTTTGAAATTGAGCCTCTTTTAAATGAGTTGCATGATTTTTACAAAAATGAACTCAATAAAGCAGACAAACAGGATGTTATATTTTCATTTAAGATTGATGAAAACAGCAAATCAAAAGAAATTGAAAGCGATCGGGAACGGTTAAAGCAGGTTTTTAGTAACCTGTTGGATAATGCAGTAAAATTTACCAGGGCTGGTTTTATAGAGTTTGGTTGCGGATCAGCGGATGACGATAGTTTCATTTTCTTTGTCAGAGACTCTGGTATTGGCATCCCAAAGGAAAAGCATAACCTTATATTTGAGCGTTTCCGGCAGGTTGAGGAAGACTATGACCGCACTTACGGTGGAACTGGCATAGGACTGGCATTGGTAAAAAAAATTGTAGAATTGTTAGGTGGAACCATCAGCCTGGATTCTCTGCCTGGAAAAGGATCGGAATTCCGATTTACATTGCATTCTGTTAAAACAGATAAATCAGACTTATCACCAAAATATATTCTTTCGGTTGACGAACCAGAGTTTGTGGAGACTTACAACTGGTCAGGCAAAACCATACTGGTAACAGAGGATATTCTTACTAATTTCATATTTCTGCAGCGTGTCATTTCAAACCTCCATGCTAAGGTGTTGCATGCCCAGAATGGAAGACAGGCAGTTGAACTGGCCAAATCGGCCGAGCACATTGATCTGGTGCTTATGGATTTGCAGATGCCTGAAATGAATGGAATTGAGGCTTTTAAAGAGATCAGGCACTACAATCCGGAAATAAAGATTATAATGCAGACCGCTTATGCAAACAAAGATGAAAAGGAAGTTTATAAAGATATGGGCTTTAATGGTTTTATAACAAAACCCATCAAAATTGAAACCTTGGTTTCGTTGATTGACCGCACATTATCGGGCTGAAATTGTATAAGTTATTTTATGATGGTTATTTCTGATCGTAATAAAGTTATAATTCAGAATAATAATTTCAACCAGTATCATTTGGGAATAAAGTATTGTCATTCTGCGACTTATTCGGAACTTTACCTTATGATTTATTCTACTTCTCCAGCCGGGGTTGAGCCCATATACCTTCTTTCGGTTGATGCAGGCGTAAAAACCGGCCTGGCACTTTACCAAAAACCGGACTGCCTTCTATGGTACAGGTCGCATAATATGGGTTCAGTAAGTTCGTTGCGAAAAGCATCGGGTCACCTGATACATTCAATTGAAGGGCTGTCGGTACTTGTAATTGAGGGGGGTGGCCCTGTGGCTGATACCTGGAAAAGAGAAGGGCTCCGTATTGGCTTACAGGTAATAATCACTGATGCCGGAGAATGGAGAAAAGAATTGCTTTTCCCCCGCGAATACCGTAACTCGGAGACTGCCAAGCATACAGCCATAAAGCTGTCAGGACAAATTATAGAAGCGTCTTTTGCACCATCAGGAAATTTTCCCAATCATGATGCTGCTGAAGCAATTCTTATAGGATTGTGGGGTTGCAGAAAAACTGGCTGGATCGATGAAATACCATTATTAAAACGATAACCCTCTTAACAATAAGTGCCTCTTCTTTCTCAGAGGAACACAATAATTATCACTATTGTCCGGCAAAGAAACATATCGTCCGCCTAAGGCGGACTTTGTTTGAATTCGTAATCGTTTATTTACCAATATACTATCCCTAACGGAATAAGCCCTGTGGGGACGATATATGGGTAGAAAAAAGCAGCCCAAACTATTCAAAGTCCCAATGGGACGAGATATATCAAAGGCTTCAATGATCAATATCAATTTTTATCGGATAGTAGTGAAAAATTGTATTGACTTATTCTAAATACCGCTCAGCTATATGACTTTTAACATTGGTTTTAATAAATGTTAAAAATATGGAGCAATTTTATTCTACTTTTGCCCCCCAGATGCAGAAATAAAGATATGAGCCAATTGAAAATCTTATCTACACCGGACGTCCGGAAAAGCCTTTCTGAAATAATAAAGGAATTCCAACTCATCCAATCAAATAGCCTGGCTGTATCTGTTCTGAATGGGATACCCATGCCCATTCTGATCCTGAATAATAAACGGCAAATAGTTTTTGGTAACAAATCATTTCTTGATTTAATGGGTGTTAGCGAAATGACCCCAATTCTGGGGACTCGCTTTGGTGAATTAATAAGATGTCCTTCATCATTGATAGGGCCTGATGGATGCGGAACGTCCCAAAGTTGTTTATCCTGCAACGCATTAAAATCAATTTTAAACTGCATTGAAAATGGACTTGGTTCCGAAGAGGTGACCATGCGTAATTCTATTTTGGAAATGATGCACCTGAAGATTAATTCGGAAATGATAAATTTCGGAGGATCGGAATTTATTCTTTTCTCAATACAGGACATCAGCAGTGAAAAGAAAAAACTTTTATTAGAGCGTATTTTTTACCACGATATACTTAACTCTGCCCATAACATCAGCAGTATGGCTGAACTGATCGGTTCAGAAGATATTCAGGAAATCAAGGAAGAATATCTTGGAATGCTGATGAAATCGACTTTTGACCTGATTGATGAAATCAGCACCCAACGCTTACTGGCAAATAGCAACTTAAACGAATACATAAGCCAGCCTGCAAAAATCAACTCTTTTATATTTTACAAAGAATTAAAAACTGAATTTGAGTCTTTATCAGACAAAAGTCTTATTATTTCTTTGGATATGAGGAGTGAAAACTTTTCATTCACTGCCGACAGGGTGCTTATAAGAAGGGTTATAATTAATATGATTAAAAATGCCATTGAAGCAGAAAATCACCAGGGAAAAATTACGATTGGTATGATGACACTCAAAGAAAAAGGCGCTATGTTATGGGTTCATAACCAATCATTTATGAGTGATGAAGTCCAATTACAAATTTTCAACCGATCATTTTCAACAAAAAGCCCCGACCGTGGACTTGGCACATACAGCATGAAATTGCTTACTGAAAAATTTATGAAAGGTAAAATCTCATTTACCAGTTCCCCTCTAAATGGCACAACCTTTATTATTGAAATACCAGACATGAAATTAGAATAAAGTTTCAGGGTTTCAGGGTTTCAGACCTGCCCGAATGAATTAAACAATGCTGAATCTGAGAGTGATTTTTGTCGGTCAGGCGGGATTTCAGGATTACAGGGTTTCACCAAAAGTTTCAGATTTTCAGAATTTAAGGGTTTGGTGGCTGAGTAGTTGCATTACAGAACTATCCATAAGACCGATTTCACCGCAACGTATCGAAGCCCATAATTTCAAGACTACCGTTTATAGTTTGGCTGACTTTTGTAAAAGAGTTGCAGGGTTTTACTTCCACCGCCGTTGGCGGGGCCAACTACTGACTTTTTGTTCAGAATTAAAAGATTACCCTTTAAATTTTAAAATTATCGCGCCCCATGCCCTGAGCCCTGAGCCCTGAGCCCCGTGCCCTGCGCCCTGAGCCCTATGCCCTATGCCCTGAGCCCTGCGCCCTGAGCAAAATTTCAGACAAATTGTCATACATTCGCTATTGGCATACACTTTGAACAATCAGGCGAAAACAAACTAAAACTAAAATATCAATATTATGCAAACGGGAAAAATCAATGTACAAACGGAGAATATTTTTCCAATTATAAAAAAATTCCTTTATTCTGATCACGAGATTTTCCTCAGGGAATTGATTTCCAATGCTGTAGATGCCACCCAGAAACTAAAGGCTCTCTCCTCTATGGGCAATATCAAAGAAGACCTTGGCGATTTAACCATAGAAGTGATCGTTGACAAAGAAAAAGGCACTCTGACAGTTAAAGACAGTGGCATCGGAATGACCTCCGATGAGGTTGACAAATATATCAACCAGATCGCTTTTTCAGGTGCTGAAGAGTTTATTAAGAAATACAAGGGTAAAAGTGAAGCAGATGCAGCCCAACTGATCGGTCATTTCGGGCTTGGGTTTTATTCATCCTTCATGGTTTCAAAAAAGGTTGAGATTATCACCAAAACATACAAGAAAGGTCCCGGTTCGAAAGCAATGAGATGGGAATGCGACGGTAGCCCGGAATATACACTCAGCGAAACTGAAAAGAGCACACGTGGAACCGAAATCGTACTTCACATAGCCGACGATTCAAAAGAATTCCTCGAAGAACACCGCATTCTGGATTTATTGAAGAAATATTGCAAGTTCCTGCCAATTCCAATTCTTTTCGGCATCGATAAAACCTGGGAAAAAATTGAAGGCGAGAAAGATGAGAAAGGGAATGACAAATACAATGAAATAGAGAAACCCAGGATTATCAACAATGTTAACCCTGCATGGAAGCGGAAACCTGCTGATCTGACCGAGGAAGACTACAATAATTTTTACCACGAACTCTACCCTACCCTGTTCGAGAACCCGTTATTCAACATCCATCTTAATGTTGATTACCCCTTCAACCTAACCGGAATCCTTTATTTTCCCAGAGTAAAACGCAATTTTGAGGTTCAGAAGGAAAAGATTCAGCTGTATTCTAATCAGGTATTTGTTACCGACTCGGTAGAAGGTATTGTTCCTGATTTCCTTACCCTGATGCATGGAGTGCTGGATTCACCGGATATTCCGCTGAATGTATCGCGATCATACCTTCAGAGCGATGGAAATGTGAAGAAGATTTCGAACCACATCATGAAAAAAGTAGCCGATAAACTGGAGGAAATTTTCAAGAACAACCGGGATGACTTTGAGAAAAAATGGGACGATATCCGAATTTTTATTGAATATGGGATTATTTCCGAACCTAAGTTCTGGGAACGGGCCGAAAAATTCTGCCTGCTCAAGGATACCGCCAATAAGTTTTATACTTTCGTAGAGTATAAAAACCAAATTAAAGATATTCAGACTGACAAGGATAAAAAACTGATTTATCTTTATACAACTGACACCGTCGAGCAGCACGGGTTCATCGAAATTGCAACCGAACGCGGCTATAATGTTTTGGTAATGGATGGTCCGATCGACAATCATTTTATCAATACGCTTGAACAGAAATTTGAGAATTCTTCATTTGTTCGCGTTGATGCCGATGTCGTTGATAAGCTCATCAAAAAAGAAGAGCCAATGCCATCGAAGTTAAGTGACGAGGAACGCGACAAACTAAAGCCAATTTTTGAGGAAGTTGCCGGCAAAGAGCATTACACTGTTCAGTTCGAAAGTCTGAGCGAAACAGAAATGCCGGTTCAGATTACCCGCCCTGAATTCATGCGCAGAATGAAAGATATGTCTATGCTTGGCGGTGGTGCCTCTTATATGAACAATCTTCCCGATTCGTTTAACCTTGTGGTGAATGGCAACCATCCTTTGATTTCAAAGCTATTCGAAGAAAAAGATGAAGAAGTAAAGATAATGCTGGCCAAACAATTGGTTGATCTTGCCAAACTATCGCAGAATCTGTTAAAAGGTGAGGAGCTGACTGGTTTTATTAAGCGCAGCATCAGCATTATCAAATAATTCTTTAGCCCGGTTTCTAACGGGCATAAAACCGAAAATCAACACTTCACAATATTCCACTGACAAAAACAAAGTATCTTTACAAATATTAATCAAACCTCTTATGAACAAATCACTGATTACCATCATCGCAGTTATCGGAATAGGACTCATTCTTGTATTGTGGGGCAGCAGTCGCTACAATAGTCTGGTTACCAAACAAGAAGGGGTAGCTGCAGCCTGGTCACAGGTAGAAAATGTCTACCAGCGTCGTGCCGACCTTATTCCTAATCTTGTTAAAACCGTTAAGGGTTATGCTGATTTTGAGCAGAAAACCCTGACCGCTGTTATCGAAGCCAGATCTAAAGCAACAAGTACAACCATTGATCCAACTAACCTGACAGAAGCCAACATTCAGCAATTTCAGCAGGCGCAACAAGGATTAAGTTCAGCTCTTTCACGTCTTATGGTAGTGGTAGAGCGCTATCCCGATTTAAAAGCCAACCAGAATTTTATGGATTTGCAGGCACAACTGGAGGGTACCGAAAACAGGATTGCAACTGAAAGACGGAACTTTAATCAGGTTGCTCAGGATTACAACACCCAAATCAGACGTTTTCCCAGTAATATTTTCGCTGGTTTATTCGGATTTGACAAAAAAGCATATTTCAAAGCCGATACAGGAGCAGAAAAAGCCCCTGATGTGCAATTCTAGAAAATCTGACTTAGTTTTAATTTCTTATCTCTCAGTTAGTTTATTAATTCCGAAAAATGTCACAAACTGCCAAAAACTTCTTTACATCTGAACAGAAGGAAGATATCCTGCAGGCTGTCCGCGATGCTGAGCTCAACACTTCCGGTGAAATCAGAGTCCACATTGAGACCAAATGCAAGGGCGATGTGCTGGATTGTGCGGCCTATATCTTCAAGAAACTGGGAATGCAAAAAACTGACCAAAGAAACGGGGTGCTTTTTTACCTCTCAATTGAAAACCGGTCATTTGCTGTTATTGGTGATTCAGGCATTAATGCTGTAGTTCCTGAAAACTTCTGGGAAAGAACCAAATTACTGATGATCAACAATTTCCGTGAAGACAGATTTGCCGAAGGGCTTGTTGAAGGTATTATTCAGGCTGGATTGCAACTCAAAAAGCACTTTCCCCACCAATCAGGTGACATCAATGAACTTTCTGATGAACTTTCATTTGGGAAAAATTAATTTTTAGCCAGATGAAAACAATAAAGAGATATTCTTTTATCCTCATCATTTTGTTGATGTCGGCTACGGTTATAGTGAATGCCGGTGTGCCGCCCAAACCCAGCCCTCCAAAACTGGTGAATGATTTAGCCGGTTTGTTGTCGCAAAATGAAGTTTCACTACTTGAGCAAAAGCTGGTTGCATTCAACGACTCAACTTCCACACAAATAACGGTTGTAACACTAAAATCGCTTGACGGCTATGATATTGATGACCTGGCCCAGCGGATCGGTCAGGAATGGAAAGTTGGACAAAAAGCATTTGACAACGGTATCGTAATTCTGATAAAACCGAAGATTGGCAACGAAAAAGGCCAAGCCGCCATTTCAACCGGTTATGGAATGGAAGAGATCATTCCTGATGCCATTGCCCGAAGGATCGTTGACAATGAGATGGTTCCATCCTTCATGGAAAACAATTACTATGAGGGGATAAATGCCGGAGCCGATGTCATCATGAATCTGGCATCCGGTAAGTTTAAGGCTGCTGATTATGGTAAGAAAAAGGGAGGGCTTTTGGGTCTGATCATCCCCATAATCATTATAATTATAATTGTTTCTTTTTTCGGCCGGAAAAACAATGACAATCACCACAATATTGGCGGCAAAGGAGGACTTCCATTCTGGTTACTCATGGGAATGCTGGGCAACTCAGGAAGAAGCTCCGGAGGAGATTGGGGAGGCTTTTCCGGAGGTGGCGGAGGCGGAGGCTTCGGCGGTTTCGGTGGCGGCGGTTTTGGTGGTGGAGGAGCCAGTGGAAGCTGGTAATCCATTCATATTAGGCCTGCTGGTTAAAGTCTATACAATTGTATTTCAATGATATAAGACGAAATATCAATGATATGACGCAATGAAATCAGATAATAAGCCTTATAACCCATGCATCCTGTCGGTTAGTGATACCACTTTTTGTCGCAATCAGCCCGTATTGTGCATCCACTGCCAGTTCAATATCCTTTTTAAGAACTATCTGACCTACAGTTATTACCATCTAAAATAATAAGGTTAGAAGAAAGAATAAGGTTAGGAGAACGATAGAGATCCCTGTTTTTACTAAGGTTTTAAGAATAAATAAGCCTGCCTGTATGCCAAAGGCAGACAAGGTTTATTTCGGAATCCATGTAGCTTGGCTGCTTTGAAAAGCTGACAAATCTTTTTCCTCTAAGATTTTGAAAAGCCGTCAAATCTCTCCTTTTTAACCAGAATACCGGATTGAAATGCAATAAAACCTTTTGTCTATATGGAAGCGCCCATAATTACCATACCTGACCAATGGCGCTTTTAGGCAAATAAGTTGCCCTACCCAATAATTCATCAATTTCAATAATCCAATTCTCTGTTTCTTTAATTTATTCATCATCATCGCTAATCACAGGTTTCCCTTTCCAGCTCCAGGCATTCACATCAAAACTGCTTTCGATAATCGTCTGTATATTCTCAGGCAACTGAAAAAAGAAATCAAGCCCGGTTAATCGTTCTACCCGGTCTATACTGACTGCGAAAGACTGTATACTATATTTGCAATATTTATTAGGTATAACGAAAGCGATTCCTTTTCTTTCTGTTCCTGTAAGATCAACAATAACCTTAAAAAAATAATCGGGCACTGTCACTTTATTTTTCCCAATTGTTTTTAAATTGTCAGAAAAGACAGGCCCTGAAATAACGACTATCATCCTGTTTTCTACAGCCCAGTCTCTTGTTTTATCCTCAAGATTTTTCCATATACCTCTGTTGAATTTCGGTTTTTGCGGTGACATATTGGTCATATAAAATGACTCTTCCATCGTTTGCTGCGACCAACACATATCAGCACTTGGAGCAAGATGACCCTTATCAAAACCTGATTTGAGATAATCATTGGGTGAAACCTGGCAGGAATCAAGTAAAGGATCCTCCAAAAATCTGTTTTTCCGCTTAACCTTTGCTTTGGTTTCTTCGGAGGTAAGTTCATAAATCACCCAATTGGCTAACCGATACGTGCAGTTATAGGATACAGTGTAGCCGGTGTGGTTTATCAGAATCTCATTGCTAATTGGTGCAGGAAAATTATCTTTTATATAATTCAGAGAATCAGGCTCTTCCGACGAAAAAACTAAATTCCCTGTCGACGTTAATCTATTATCGGAGACATGTGATGAAAGTATACTGCTTCTGCCTTCGGAAATAATCAATAGGCCAGACAGCAAAATTAAAAGTATGGTTCTTTTTTTCATATCCACTGATGTAAATTAATAGCTATCAAATTGATGTTGTCAGGGCAGATATCCAGAACTGCAATTGAACAGTGCAGGTAAGCTGGTTAGGCAAAGAACTGGTTATATACATTTAACAAAAAGTTAATCTTAAAGTTTTTGGTAAGCTCACGGCCTTTAGCATCTTTTATTTTGACAACTGCGATTAATCATTTTGCAAAAAGCGCCACGAAAAAGATAGAGAAGACCAACCAGATGTCAGAACTGGTTAGGTGATTGAGCGATTTTAGAAATAAAATCGCTCAATTTGGAATAAAAATAAAATTCCTGGTTGAATACGTTTATAATAAGCGCCTGTCAATCCGGAATTCTTTTATCTCTTTGATTATTATCTCTTTAAATTGCGGATGATACGTATTGATCAGGTAATTATAATCCCCTTTTACAACTGCTGAAGGAACTTTCATCACGCATGCTTTGTTCAATGATACGAAGTCGCTTCCAATAATCTGTGTAGCTTCATTGTACGGAAACTCATCCCATCCATCAGGCAAAGTCCCCGTATCAGGCTCATATACGGATACCTGGTCAGGTATTTCAATGGACAACATCAAATAGTCATCTGAAACCATAGCAACACTTAAGTGAACTGCAATTTCTGCCAGTGCTAATGCCCTGCTTTCAGCAGTATAAACAATTTCCACTCCAATTGGATTCCAACGCGCACCATACATTGAAGCACCAATTCCTGAAAGGTGATTCGTAAATTTCTTCCGCGAAAGCCTGTAAACAATCATTATGCAAAAATTCCATAATCGATTCTGTGAAGCTCACCCATAACTAATTCTTTACCATACGAATCGCTGATAAGATCCAAAGGGCTGAGATTACCCAAAGCAAAACTGGGAGATTTAAGCCATAGAAGAAATTTAGCTTCATCATCAAAAACTGAACGGCCTTTTTCAAGAACTTCGGCAATTTCAAAGATTTTTTCGGAATGTATCGACTTAAACCTAAAACCGTCGGATGACTTATACCGGTTAAGTGACTTAAGAGAAATGCTAAGAAAGTCAGCCCATTCTTCATCAGTGAAAGGGGAATTTTGCTTGATTAAAGAAAAAATATAAAAAGGAAGACCGGCCCTGATAGCTTGAATCAAAAGCATACGATCGGAAAGAAAATCTCTATATGAAATGTTTTTGTGAAAAGAACGGTGTTTTTGGAATGCTGAAACATACGAAACAATGGCTTCGTTCAATTCAAGTGGTGGGTTATTTGTTTGCTTATACATCTCTTAGTTATTTGTCCACAAAGATAAGACATTTGTCCTGGTTTTCCAAATTTTTTATCATTTTTTTTCATAACTATCAACAAAGTTGATTTTGTCAAACCGATTACACTCCTATCATTTTGGGTACATAGTTACCAGATGTTTTAAAACATATAAAACCTAAGTTGAGCGATTTAGGTTAAACGAAAAATTGCTTTACTAAGGTAAACCCCAATTTGAAAATTGTTGCAATTCACCAGAACTGTGATTTTTTTTAGTGAATTGCTTAAAATTTCCTTATCGATTGAGCGATTTTCTTGTTCAAATCGCTCAATTTGGGTTATACTGTTTTCACTGGCGTGCATCCGGAAAAACCTCCCTCGATTCCGGATAGTGTGATTCAGACATATCAGACATGGAAAGGCTATGCTTGTTGTTTGAAATTTAACACATGCTGAACTCAGATAAATCTGACTAACAGGAGTTAAACTAAAAATGCCCCGCGTTGCGGGGCACCTGGATTTTCTGGCGGAAAGAGAGGGATTCGAACCCCCGGACCCTTGCAGGTCAACGGTTTTCAAGACCGCCGCAATCGACCACTCTGCCATCTTTCCGGGGGCAAAATTACACTATTTTTCGATTCGTCCAAAAAAACTTTCTACTGGCAAGCCCTGTTCTCAGCATATACCGGATTTCTTAAATCAGGTTTCAAAATTTTGTACCTTTGTATTAATACTGCAAAACCTGAGAGAGACAAGGGCTTTTGACTAATCAATTCAATAATTAACTGGTTTCAAAATACTTAAAAGCCATGAAGAAAATCATATTTCTCTGCATCACAATGATGATGGTCTCATTTTCAGCAATTTCTGCTCCACGGGGACTGGGCGCTTACCTCTCATTCGCATCTTTCAATATTCCCGGTGAAAAACCTTACCTGGAAACCTATCTTGAGGTATTGGGCAACACAATTGTTTACAAAAAAATTGCCTCAGGCAAATTCCAGGGTAGTATTCAGGTTACCATGATTATAAAACAGGATTCCGTTATCCGTGACTTCCGTAAATACGAACTTTTTAGTCCCGAAGTGGATGACACAACCGCTGTCGGCATTAATTTCATTGATCAGCAGCGGTTCTCATTGCCTAACGGTCTTTATTCGATCGATCTTTCAATTGCTGATATGAATGTCAGCAGAAAGCCACTGGTTATTTCCTATCCGGTTAGCATCGATTTTCCTTCGGATAAATTCTCGGTTTCGGGTATTCAACTGGTAGAATCGTTCAATAAAACAACTGATCAGAATGTTCTTAGCAAAAGCGGGTATGATTTTGTGCCATTCGTCGATAACTTCTTCCCTTCCGATAAAAGCAAACTCAGTTTCTATACTGAAATTTACAATCCTCAATACAAGGAAGGAAGTGAGGAAAAATACCTTGTATCTGCGTTTATCGAGTCATTCGAAACTAAGAAAATGCTGAATGAGTATGTCAGGATAAAAAAAGAGCCATCTAAATTAGTAACAGTCCTTCTCAGCGAATTTGATATTACAGGATTGCCTTCAGGAAATTACAATCTGGTTGTGAATATGCGGGATAAAGAGAACAGCATATTAACACAGAATTTTATTTTTTTCCAACGATCTAATCCGGGAGTTGGGGGTAGTGCCCTCGACCTTGCATCAGTGAGTCTTGACAATACTTTTGCTGATAGAATTACAAATGTTGATTCTTTACGTGAATATATCAGGTCATTGCAGCCGGTTTCTACGGAATTGGAATCGATGTTTATTAAAGCACAGTTAGAAACGGCTTCACCCGAAGTGATAAAACAGTTTTTCCTGCGATTCTGGCAAACCCGCAACGAATTAAATCCGCAAAAGGCCTGGGAAGATTACAAACTTGAAGTAAGAAAAGTTAATGCTTCATACTCAACCCAGGTGAAAAAAGGTTATAATACCGACATGGGCCGTGTTTACCTGCAATACGGCGCTCCGAATACAATTACGGATGTACCATTTGATGTGAGTGGGTTATTGAATGAACCCTCTGTTCCTTACCAGATCTGGCATTATTACAGCATCAATAATAACCGTGAACGAAATAAAAAATTTGTGTTTATTGCATCAGAACTCCGGGTAAAGGATTATACGCTGGTACATTCAGATGTCACGGGCGAAATTCAGAATTACAACTGGCAATCTGAGTTGTCCAGACTAAAAGGAAGAGGTGATATGGATGCCGACAAATTAAAACGTGACCGCAGCAGATCTGCCACCTATTACAACAATCCTTTCTGAGCTGATTATTCCCGGCACAACAGTTTGACTGATTGATTTACAGTTAATTTATTTCAAACACGAAGCCATCGTTTCAGAACACGATAAAAATTGTATGTTTGCAAGGTTATAGTGCCGCAGGAACCCTGTTTCAACTAAACATAACTTCTCACATTTTGGTAAAAACGGCTGTTGTCATACTCAACTGGAACGGTAAGAAATTTCTTGAGAAATTTCTGCCTTCCGTTATTAAGCATAGCCATGGGTATGCCGATATAATTGTTGCCGACAACGCGTCTGCTGATGGATCGGTTGAATTTCTCAAAGCAACCTTCCCTGAAGTTGGTATTATACAAAACTCAGTAAATGGTGGCTTTGCAAAAGGGTACAATGATGCACTCAGCAAAGTCGATGCTGAGTATTTTATTCTTCTTAACTCCGATATTGAAGTAACAGAAAACTGGATCCAACCGGTAATTGATCTGATGGAAAGCGATCCGATGATTGCAGCCAGCCAGCCTTCCATCCGTTCATATTCTAACAAAGAGAGATTCGAATATGCCGGGGCAGCCGGTGGTTTTATAGATAGTTTTGGCTACCCGTTTTGTCGGGGTAGAATTTTCCAGCATCTTGAGAAAGATCTTGGACAGTACGATGATCCGGTTGAGATTTTCTGGGCAACCGGAGCATGTATGTTCGTAAGAGCAGATGTTTTCAGAAAGCATGGTGGCTTTGACGAGGATTTTTTTGCACACATGGAAGAAATTGACTTTTGCTGGAGGATAAAACATGAAGGTTACAGGATCATGGTTTGCCCCAAATCAAAGGTTTTCCACGTAGGAGGTGGTACCCTGCCAAAAGAATCATCGTTTAAAACTTATCTGAATATGCGTAACAACATCTCGTTGTTATACAAAAACCTACCATCTGACCGCTTATTGCCGGTATTTGCTTCACGCTTTATACTTGATGGCTTTGCAGCTTTTAAGTTCCTGGTCGATGGTGGTTTCGCTGACTTTTGGGCAGTTGTACGCGCCCACATGAGTTTTTACCGGAGATTCCCGGTTCACCGGAAAAAGAGGCGTTCTATCAATCATTCAAGGGTATCCTGCATTTATAAAGGTAATATCGTGGTTGATCACTTTATTCGCCAGAAGAATAAATTCACTGATATTTCTCCGTTAAAATTTAGTAAATAATGGCCTGGGTAATATTAATTATTGCAGGGTTGTTTGAAACAGTCTGGGCAATTGCGCTAAAATATTCTGATGGACTTACCCGTCTATGGCCATCACTTTTAACGCTCGTTGCTATGATGATTAGCCTATACTTGCTGGCACTTTCGTTAAAAACCCTCCCCATTGGTGCTGCATATACAATTTGGACCGGAATCGGGGCATTGGGAACAGTCATATTTGGAATCGCGGTCTTTGGAGAATCCAAAGATTTTTTGAAGATCTTCTTTGTTTTAATGATCCTGGGTGGAATAGTTGGCCTGAAAATAGCCACTGATAAGGATTCAGCCACCAAGAAGGCTGAGCAAAGCCAACCGGTAGGAAGCAAGTCCGAAGCCGGCAATAACACCGCTGGCCACGCCTGATATATAGGATTTGTGGCGAAATTCTTCCCTCGACCAGATATTGCTCATGTGAACCTCAATTACCGGGGCTTTAATAGCTTTTATTGCGTCTCCAATGGCTATTGAGGTGTGCGTATAGGCGCCCGCGTTGAGGATAATCCCATCACATACAAATCCGGCATCGTGCAATTTATTTATAAGTTCCCCTTCCACATTGCTTTGATAATATTCCAGTTCAACCTGGGAAAACTCTTTTTGCAATTCAGGAATAAAAGTATCAAAACCGACAGGGCCATAAGTTTCCGGCTCCCGTTCTCCGGTTAGGTTAAGATTGGGTCCATTGATGATGCAGATTTTCATGGTTGCAGGGTTAAAGAGTTTCAGCGTTTAAAGGTTTCAGGGTTACAGGGTTACAGGGTTACAGGGTTGCAGGATTACAGAGTTTCAAGGTTTCAAGGTTACAGGGTTACAGGGTTACAGG